>JBNJGL010000001.1:0-21183 GCA_051747745.1 Bacillota bacterium
GAGATTAATCGCCTGCGGTTTATGAATGGAATTCCCCTTATTTTGGAAACTTCTTATATTCCCATTAAATTTTTAGCTGAATTTGAAAAAACTGAGTTAAAACAGGATTCTTTATACAATCTTTTAAAGAAAAACAATAATAATGTTGTAAGAGCCAAGGAATATTTAGAACCAGTTCTACCTTCACTTAAAGATCAGGAATTATTGGAAGTTAACGAGAAAGACTGTTTATTTCAAACGATAAGATACAGTTATAATGCTAAATCTCAACTTGTAGAATTAAGAGAAAGCCTAATAAGAGGAGACCATTTTAGCTTTTCAGTGGAAATGACTCTCTAAAATAAGGAGTGTTTTAAATAATTCAATGAATAAAGACATAAAAAAGTTATTTAAAATGTTTATTACTTTCTTTAAGATAGGCCTTTTTACTTTTGGTGGTGGATTGGCCATGATTCCAATTTTTGAAAAAGAATTTGTAGACAACCAGGGATGGATAAAAAAAGATAAACTGGTTAATGCGATTTCAATTACTCAAACTGTTCCGGGTTCTGTCGCTATAAATATGTCAATTTTTTTTGGCTATAACATTGCCGGTTTTGCTGGAGCTCTGATAGCAGCGGTAGGTGTTGCTTTACCATCATTTCTGGTAATTTTAACGATTGCCTTAGTTTTTAGAAATTTTAATGACTATTTAATTGTACAGAATGTATTAAAAGGAATTAGACCTGCTGTAGTTGGCTTAATTATCTATGCCGGTTATGATCTTGCTAAATATATTGATTGGACTCCTTCATTAACAGCGACTATTAGTTTTGTTATAATTTTAGGTCTTGTTTTTGCTGTAAATCCAGCCTTTCTTATTTTGATTGCAGTTGTTTTTGGCACGATTTCTTATAAGAAACACCTCTTTAAAAGGTTTAAAAATAAGATTAAAACCAATTATATAAAAGTTTATTCAGATTAAATTTCACAATTAAACTAAAATAATAATATGTGAATATATTAAGAAAAAGAAATAAGAACTCAGCACATGATGTACTGAGCTAATCCTGAGGCAGGATGTCTCATTTGATTAGGAAGTCTTTATTTCTCTTATGAACAAATATTATTTTGTTCGAAAAATGAGTTGGAGATGCAAATAACCATTTTGTGGGAGAAGCAATATATAAATTAAAAAGTCTTATTTAGCTGATTCAAAATTAACTTATAAAGGGGTAAAATAGATGCCGGAATTGATTACTGCTTTGATATCCTCGTTTTTTAAAGTTGGTTTATTTGGTTTTGGTGGAGGTTATGCCATGGTTTCTTTGCTGCAAAAAGAGCTGGAAAAATATGGATGGATGACAATGCAGGAATTTGTTGATATTATTGCTATCGCTCAGATGACTCCGGGAGCAATTGCAGTAAATAGTGGTACATTTGTCGGTTTTAAATCATCTTCAAGTATATTAGGAGCTTTTATAGCTACTATGGCTGTAATTGCACCTTCATTTATTTTAGTTCTACTGCTGGCTCATTATTATAAGAAGGTAAAAGAGTCTGATTATATAACTTCTGTAATAAGATACATTAGACCGGCAGTAATTGGTTTAATTATTATTGCTGCACTTTCATTAGTAAAAACAAGTATTATTGATTTACCAACATTCATAATTTCAGCTGCAGTAATGGGGATTATGATTAAAACAAATGTAAATCCTATAGCACTTATTGTTGCTGCTGGAGTGTCAGGAGCATTAATTTATTAAAACTCTGGAAGCCTATAAAGAACTTCTGGATTTAAGTGTAAAATAATGTAAATAATATAATATAAAACATATTTTAATAAATTTAATTTAAAAAATAAAGAGAGGTGGATTAAGTTATGGAAAAAGTAGATTTTAATACGGTATTAAATGACTATAATGAAGTTTTACCTGGTGGAGTATTTTTAACAACAAAAAATGATGGAGAAGTAAATACCATGACAATGGGCTGGGGAACTACAGGTTTTATATGGAACCGAAATATTGTAATGGTACCCGTGAGAAAATCACGCCATACACATCATCTTATAGAAAATAGTGATTATTTTACAGTTAGTGTACCACTAAATGGACAGTTTAAAGAAGAACTGCAGTTTTGTGGAACCAGGTCCGGTAGAGATTATGATAAAATTAATGAATTGAATTTAGATCTGGAAGAGGTTAAAGAAACTGAAGTTCCAATTATTAAAGGAAATGATCTACATTTTATATGTGAAATTAAATATAAGCAGGATATGATTAAAGAAAATTTAGATGAAGATATTTTAGAAAATAAATATCCAGATAGAGATATGCATACAT
The DNA here is from genome assembly GCA_051747745.1 of Bacillota bacterium. Classification (GTDB taxonomy): domain Bacteria; phylum Bacillota; class Halanaerobiia; order Halanaerobiales; family Halanaerobiaceae; genus QPJE01. The sequence continues at coordinate 2,328 of JBNJGL010000001.1, forward strand.
TTTATTATGGAGAAATTGTAGCAGTATATAAAGAGTAATGAGTAATGATAAGTGAAATAGATATAAAATGTAATTCATCAAATTATGCAAACAGTATTTTAAATTTTAAAGTAATTTTAAAGTAATTATGAATAGGCTCTAGAAGCAAAAAGTTTTTACTGAGGTGGGTATTTGATCAGCTTTTTAATTTATCGGAGCATGTGAAGCTCTAGATATTAAAAAGTATAATTTTTTTATTTACTTACTTCAGCAATTACTTTAAATAATAACTTCGTAAAATAATAATTTTACGAAGTTATTATAAATTAAGTTAAAATATGTGCAAAATAAGCAAATATTCTAAAATCAACTAAAATCAATTATATCCCACACCTTAAGTTTACTTAAGATTATGGGATATTAAAAATTAAAATAACGGCTCTGCTAATTACTACGCAAGCCGCCGTACATTTTTTGAATATTATTATCTGTCATATATAATTATTTTTCGTTTACCTTTTTATTTTGGTTATATTCTTTATATCTTCTATGTACAGTTGATTTAGATACTTCATATCCTAATCCTCTTAAAGTTGCAGCAATATCTTTAAAACTGAGTTCTAGTTTTCGTAGTCTTACTATCTCATCAATAGGGATTTCTTTTCTCTGTCTTCCGCCATTATTAATATTTTTTAAATTATCAGCAGGGTTAAATTTGCTTTCCGTTATTTTTTTTCTCATTGCCCTGCTGATCTTCCTATTTGTTAATTTTTGCTGATATTTTTCAATAACAGATAAAATTTCAAGTATCATATTTTCAAGATCATTTAATGCAATAGCTCCTTTATCAGCATGAGAAATTATTTTACCGTTCATATTTATTATCTGGTGGATTAAAGCCATTTTGGCATTTCCCCGTCCTAATCTGCTGCTGTCCTGTATTAGAAGGGTATTTGCTTTTTTGTCTCTAATCATTTCTAAAACTTCCAGCATTCCTTTTCTTGTTTCACTAAATCCACTTTCTTTTTCTTCTATTATTTTTATAACTTCCATATTATTTTCAGATGCATAATTAATCAGTTCCTGTTTTTGTCTTTTCAAACTGGTTGACTGGCTGTCTTTTTCTGTACTTACTCTTGTGTAGATAATAGTTTTTTCTTTATTTTCCATCTCAGAACTTCCTTTCCATAACTAATATTTAAAATGTTTGGATTTCAATTTATAAATTTTGATTTATAATTATAAATCAATTTTCAATTTATCGGGATAATTATCTTTTCACCAGGTGAAATAATAGGATTATCTAAATTATTAATCTTTTTAATTGTATATACCATTTTTCTTAAATCAACTTCGTTTCCATAATGTTTAACCGCAATCGACCACAATGAATCCCCTTTTTTTACAACATAATGATTATATTCTGTTTTATTATCACCAGAAGTAATCAAACTAAAAGCTGCTGTTAATAAAACAGATAAAATAACTATCGTTATAAATACAAAAACTAGTTTTACAAATATTTTTTTGTTCTTAGCTGTGTTTTGACACTTTCTTTTCCCAATAGAATTAACTGCATACATAATTAAATCCTCCTTTTGCATACTGACATACTAAACACATGTTCTTTAAAATTATTATACCAGTACATATGTTCATTGTCAAGAAAAAGATGAACGATTGTTTGTTATATGCCATTTAATATGGTATAATATATTAAAGTTAGGAGGGATTTGTAAATGAATGAATTATCTGAACGACAAAAAAGTATATTAAAATTTATTATGAGTGAAATAGATGAAAAAGGATATCCTCCATCTGTGAGGGAGATTGGAAGTGCAGTGGGTTTAAAATCGCCTGCCTCTGTTCACAGCCATTTAAAAACATTAGAAAAGTTAAAATATCTCCGTAGAGATCCTTCTAAACCCAGAGCTATTGAAGTGATCTATGAGGATAATAGTGTTGAAAAAGATAAAAAAGAAATGTTAAAAATCCCGGTTGTGGGTAAGGTAACTGCAGGTGAACCTATACTGGCTGAAGAGAATATTGAAGATTATTTCCCCTTTCCTGTCGATTATTTAAAGGTTGGAAATAAAGAAATTTTTATGTTAAAAGTTAGTGGAGATAGTATGCATGATGCTGGTATTTATGATCATGACTATGTAATAGCACAGAAGCAGAATCATGCTGAAAATAGAGATATAGTAATAGCACTTTTGGAAGAGGAAGCAACTGTAAAAAGATTTTTTAAAGAAGATAATCATATAAGATTACAGCCAGAAAATGAAGCTTATGAGCCTATTATCTCAAAAAATGTAGTTATTTTAGGCAAGGTTATTGGACTTTATAGAAATTTAACTTTTTAATATGTTATTTTTATGTAAAATAACATATTGATTGTAAGACAAAAAGGGTATTTGCAGAACTTTAGGCATTTTTCGTTAATCAACTTTAAACAGTGTTTGTACGAATTATTTAAATACGTAGTGCCTGTGGTGCAATCTTAATGAGTTAGAAAGAGAAATAAGACCTCAGCACATGATGTGCTGAGCTAATCCTGAGGCAGGATGTCTCATTTGATTAGGAAGTCTTTATTTCTCTTGTAAACGAATTTTAGTTTGATCGAAAAATGAGTTAGATACGCAAATAATCTTTTTGTGTGAGAACCACATATTAAATTATAATTATAACTTTTGTGAATAATAGTTTTTATTACAAAAAAATTCTCCATCTTGAATGATGGAGAATTAATAATTTATAAGGATCCATTTTTTTTAAGTTCTTTTATTCTATCAGATGCTTTTTTAATAAGTTTAAAATCATGCCAGCTGTATTTTTTCATTTTATTGTTGCGCAAAAGATAGGCAGGATGAAATGTAGGCAGAAAAAAATAATCTCCTTTTTTAATCCACTGACCTCTCTTTTTTGTAATTGAAGCATCCGGGTCAATTAAAAATTTTAAAGCAGTTGAACCCAGGGGAACAATTACCTTTGGCTGAATAAGTTTAATTTCTGCCATTAAAATTGAAACACAGGATTCGAATTCCTCTTTTGTTGGTACTCTATTACCTGGTGGCCGGCATTTAACAATATTAGTTATGTAAACTTCTTCTCTTTTTAGGTTAACCGATTTGAAAATCTTATCCATTAGCTTACCGGCTCTTCCTACAAAAGGTCTCCCCAATCTATCTTCATCTGCACCAGGTCCTTCACCTACAAGCATTATTTTACCTGTTAAGCTTCCTTCTCCCATAACTACACCATTACATTTTTCTCTTAATCGGCATCTGCTGCATTTAACTGCTTCATTTTTTAAATTATTATAATTGTCATCTGGATAAGAAAAAAGTTGGACAATGTTAAAATTTCCTTCCTGATCAAAAAGCATTCCAAAAGCCTCCTAAATTCAATCTCTTTCCAGCAATGAATCAACTAGAGAACCTGCCTGAGCAGCTTCAAAAAAAGCTTTGACTAAATTACCTTTTTCATAATGTATAACAGCCTTTAATAAATGAGAATATTCATTGTTTTTTATATTTAACGCAGAATTAATATATTTAAAAGCACTATCATAATCCTCCGTTTCTATATATGCTGCAGCAATATGATTATTGGTCCAGGGATTTTCTGGATCAATTTTTCTAACAAATTTAAAAATATTAATTGCAGCATCATAGTTTTTGTTAATCACTGCTTTAAATGCAGCATAATTTAATAACAAGATATTCCTGTTATCAGAATATCTGTCAAGCGGCTTAAGATAATGATCAACGGCAGTATTAAACTCTTCTCTGTCAATACTGCCGCCAACACTATCTATAATATCATAGGCTCTGTCAATTCTACCGGTATTTGCATAAGCAAGTGCAAGATTATAGTTTGCAATAATATTATTTGGAGCTGTTTGTAAAACAAATTCACTGTTGGACTTTAGTAAATCCCAGTTATAATTCGAATCGGCTCCAACATTTAAAGAAAATATTAATATGAATATTATAAACAAAGTTGCTATTATAAATTTTTTTGACAAAATTATCAACATCCTAATTTAAATAATTGTAAAATATTTAATTAATCAGTATCAACAATTTCCAGAAGACCACTAATTTTTTCAACAGGCGCAATAGTAGAAATAGCATGTTTATAGATCATTTGATCTCTCTGATCACTTTTTAGTATAATTGTAAAGTTGTCATAACCAATGATTTCACCCTTCAGCTGATAGCCATTAACAAAATAAACAACAACTTCAATATTCTTTTCGCGCACATGTTTAAGAATTTCGTCCTGATAATTTAATTGATTATTCATAAATATGCAGCCTCCTATATATTATATTCTTATATTTAAAAATTCAATATTACTGTAAAAAATCCTGCAAAGTTATTGAATTATAAAAAAGATTTAAGTTGATAATAGAGATCATTGGGCATTCTGACACCAAAACCTGTATATACAGGAGCGGAATTTTTAAATAATTTAATTATGGGAACGGAATTTACATCATATTTTTTAAATATATTTCCAACTTCAGTATTTAATTTTATTTTGTATAACTCAAGCTGTGGTATTGAAGGCAGTATCTGTTTAATATTATTTTCTGCCATTTGACAGTACCCACAGTCATTGCTCGAAAAAAGAACCAACAGATACTCATTATTTTCGAGCAGTTCTTTAAATTGTTTTTCATTTTTAATTATATATTTATCTTTCATTATACTCATTTCTCCTTTATTATATCGATAATTTTTTCCTGCATTTCTCGGGGAGAATTTTTTTCAGCATTTAGTTCAATTAAATTTTTTTCTTTTCTCAGCCATGTTAACTGCCTTTTAGCAAAATGTCGTGTTCTTTTTTTTATGGTATTCACAGCTTCTTCCAGTGATATTTCTTTATTCAGATATTCTATTATTTCTTTATAACCTAACGCCTGTTTTGCTGTTTTACTTAGATCATATTTATTAAGAAGATTTTCAACTTCACCTATTAAACCTCTGTCCAGCATAATATCTACTCTCTGATTAATTCTTTTGTATAGATTTTTTCTATCTCTTTTTACTGCAAATTTGACAGCACTATAACGAGGGGGCTTTTTTTTCTGCATTTTTTTATAATAAGTTTTTGTTTTTCCTGTCTGTTCAAAAATTTCAATACCTCTAATAACTCTTCTCAAATCATTAGGATGAAGTTTGTCTGCTAGAGCGGGATCTTTTTCTTTTAAAATATTATGAACCTGTTGTGTTCCTTCTGTTTTTGCAAGAGAATTCAAATGTTTTCTCAATTCATAATCTGGTTCTATGTCTGGCAGCATAAATCCTTCAAGTAAAGCTTTAATATAGAGAACTGTTCCTCCAACAATAATCGGAGTTTTGTTCCTGGATCTAATTTCATTAATTGCTTTATCTGCATCTTCCTGAAATAGACTAACAGAATATTCCATATCAGGTGTAATGATATCAATTAAATGATGGGGAATTTCATTTCGAAGCTCTATTCCAGCTTTAGCAGTTCCAATATTCATATCTTTATAAATTTGCATTGAATCGGCAGATATTATTTCTCCATTTATATTTTTTGCCAGCTCTATTGAGAGATTAGTTTTGCCTGCTGCTGTAGCTCCAGTTATTATCAGTAATTTATTCATTATCTACCAAGGCCTCTTTCTATTTCTTTTTTGCTGAGCTCTACCATTATGGGGCGGCTATGTGGGCATCTATATGGATTCTCTGTTTTAAATAGGTCTTTAATTAATCTAATGCTTTCATTAGTATTTAAAGGATGCCCGGCTTTAATAGCACTTCGACAGGCCAGGTATTTTATCATAACCTCTTTTTGTTCAGATATACTCAATGTTTTACCTTCTTTTAGTAAATTACCAATAAGATCTTCGATTATATTTCTGGTTGATTTATCTTTTAGTAGTGAAGGTACTTCCTCTATAAGTATTGTATTTCCACCAAAATCAGAAAAAACAATACCAAGATTATTAAGAGCCTCCTGATATTTATTTACTATTTCCTTTTCTTCTGGTGACAGGTCGATCTTTACCGGTAATAATAAAGCCTGTACAGTATTATTTTTCCTGTTGTACTCAGAAAAAAGTTTTTCGAAAAGAATTCTTTCGTGTGCATTGTGCTGATCAATTATTTTGATACCATCATCAGTTTCTATAATTAAATAACTATTAAATATTTGACCGAGAAATTTAAATTCTATATTTTTTTCACTTACTGTTTTATCAGTTATTTGTTCATGCTTTTGTTTGTAATTTATATTTTGGGTATGTTTATTAGATTTTATTCTATTTGAAGATTTGTATTTACTGCTGTAATTGTTATTAGAATTATTATATTTTTTATTATTAGAATTTGTATTATCAGAAGTATTATTTTTACTTTTTTCGAAAAATAATGTCTGATTAAACTGCTTTTTATTTTCAGGTTTGACTTTTTTTATGTTTTTATTTTCATTATTTTTGTCAATATTTATTATCGGTGTAGGATTAGAATCCTTTAATATTTCTCTTAATCCTTTATTTATAACATCAAAAATAATTTGATTTCGACTAAACTTAACTTCTTTTTTGGCAGGATGTACATTAACATCAACCAGAATAGGATTAACATCTATAAATAAAAACACAACAGGATATCTACCAGGATCAAGCAGTCTACTATAGGCTTTTTCTACTGCGCTGGATGCTGTTCGATTTAGAATTGGTCGTTTATTAACAAAAAACATCTCGTGGCTTCTACCTGAGCGGGAGATATTTGTATTTCCGATATATCCCTTCAATTTTATATAACGGTCTTCAATATCCACTTTAATTAAATTTTTTGCAATTTCTTCTCCGTAAACAGCAAAAATAGTATCTTTTAGTTTTCCATTACCAGGAGTAGCTATAATATTTTTTTTGTTGTGATTAAGCTTAAATTGAATTTCAGGATATGCAACAGCTTCAGCACTTACAGTTTTACTTATATGTCCAAATTCTGTTGAAGTTGTTTTTAGATATTTATATCTGGCAGGTGTATTATAAAATATATCATGTACTGTAATTTCAGTACCTACCTGACAGCCTGTTGGTTTTTTAGATTCAATTTTACCACCATTTATTTTAATTTCTGTACCGGATTCTCTGCTTTTATGTCGGCTTATCATTTTTATTTTTGCAACTGAAGATATACTGGAAAGAGCTTCACCTCTAAAACCTAATGTAAATAAAGAATAAAGATCGTCTATATCTTCAATTTTGCTTGTTGCATATCTGGAAAATGCCATTTCCATATCTTCAGGAAGAATTCCTGTTCCATTATCTTTAACATGTATTTTTTTTCTTCCACCTTCAGAAATATTAATCTCTATTTTATCTGCTTCAGCATCAATAGAATTCTCTATTAATTCTTTAACAATTGATGCTGGTCTTTCCACTACTTCACCGGCAGATATTTGATTGGCAACATTTTGGGAAAGCTGTTTAATAATACCCATTTTAATTCTCCTCACTATTCCTCACTATTAAGTTCCTGTTTAAGCTTATAAAGAAAATTCATGGCTTCCATTGGAGTCATATTTATTATATCCTTTTTTTGAAGTTTTTTTATTACCGGATTATCTTCAGAAAACAGCTGCATCTGTTCAATATTTTTATTCTTTACTGATTTTTCCAGTTTGCGAATAGGAGATTGATTATTTTTTTCGAGACGTTCTAAAATTTTTTGGGCATTTATAATTATTTCATCAGGAAGACCAGCCAAACGGGCAACTTCTATTCCATAACTGTCACTGGATCGGCCTTCAACAATACGGTGTAAAAAGTGTACCCCATCACTATCTTCTTTAACCATAACATTATAATTTTTAATACCTTCATATTCATCTTCAAGTCGTGTCAACTCATGATAGTGTGTTGCAAAAAGTGTACGGGCACCAATACGATCTGGATTATTTATATATTCACTAACAGACCAGGCGATACTTACACCATCATATGTACTGGTTCCTCTACCAACTTCATCCAGTATTATTAAACTTTTTTCGGTACTATTATTGACGATATTAGCGACCTCATTCATTTCTACCATAAATGTACTCTGGCCTGTTGTCAAATCATCACTTGCACCGACTCGTGTAAAAATACGATCACTTAATCCTACAACAGCTCTATCTGCAGGAACAAAACTGCCAATTTGAGCCAGTAATACTATTAAAGCAACCTGTCTCATGTAAGTTGATTTACCAGACATATTTGGACCGGTAATTATAATAAATCTGTTATCCTGGTGGTCCAGTTGTGTGTCATTAGGTACAAATTGTTCTTTAAACATTTTTTCTACAACCGGGTGCCTGCCGTTTTTTATATCTATCTGTAGATTATCGTTTACTATAGGCCTACTGTAGTCATTATCTATTGCAGTTACAGCAAGTGATAACAGGACATCAATTTTAGCAATTATATCTGCTGTTAACTTTATTCTGTCGAACTCTTCAGCAATTTTCTCTCTTACTTCAACAAAAAGTTTATATTCCAGTTCATTCATTTTTTCTTCTGCACCTAATACCTGTGATTCTTTTTCTTTTAATTCTGGAATAATATATCTTTCACTATTACTCAAAGTCTGTTTTCTGGTGTAATGTTCAGGCACACTGTCCAGGTTAGAATTTGTGACCTCTATATAATAGCCGAAAACTTTATTAAATCCAACTTTCAATGATGAAATACCGGTTTTTTCTCGCTCTGTTTTTTGTAATGATGTAATCCATTCTTTACCTTCACTTACCTGTTGTTTTAATTCATCCAGGTCTTCATTAAATCCTTTTTTTATTATTCCACCTTCAGTTATTACCGTAGGTGGTTCATCGACAATCGAATTATTAATTAGCTGATAGATATCAGTTAATGGATCGAAATTATCTGTCAGTTCTATAATCAATTCAGCTTCAAAAGATTTAAGGTTTTCTTTTATTTCCGGGAGATTATAAAGCGAATTTTTTAATGCAGCCAGATCTCTTCCATTTGCTGACTGGTAGGTTATTTTACTCATAATTCTTTCTAAATCATAAATATCTTCTAATTTTTTTCTCAAATTATTCAATTTTATAAAATTATTTTTCAAATCTTCAACAGCATCCAGACGTTCAACAATTTTTTCTTTTTTAATTAGAGGCTGGTTTATCCATTTTTTTATTTTACGCCCACCCATAGATGTAACTGTTTTATCAATTACAGATATTAATGAGCCGGATTTTTTGTTATCTCTGATTGTTGATGTCAGCTCCAAATTTCTGCGGGTTGCTGCATCAAGAACCATGTAATCTTCAAGATGATAGGACTGCAAATTATTTAAATGCTTTATATTTCTCTTCTGAGTATCTTTCAGATAAAGAAGTATTTGACCGGCTGCAGATACTGCAGCTTCCATGTCTGCACAGCCAAACCCTTCCAGAGATTGAACATTAAAGTGTTCAATTAATTCTGTTTTAAGATAATCATAATCTCGAGATTTACATTCATTATAGGAAAATTTATATATATTTTGAAGCTGTTCAAGTTCAATATTATTTTTAGTTTTTTTATCTAATAAAATTTCCTGTGGAATTACACGATGAATTTCATCCAAAAGCTTTTCTTTTTCTACAGCTGAAAATTCAGTTATCAAAAATTCACCGGTAGATATATCTGTATAGGCAAATCCTATTTTACCTTTATAACTTACAGCAGCAGAAAGATAATTGTTTTCATTTTCATTTAAAATTTCATTTTCTATTACAGTACCTGGTGTGATCACTCTTATGACATCTCTTTCAACTATTCCACTTGCCTCAGATGGATCTTCCAGCTGTTCACAGATTGCAACTTTAAATCCTTTTTTTATAAGTTTTGAAATATATGAAGAAGATGAATGGGCGGGTATACCTGCCATGGGAATTTTTTCTCCTCCTCCCCTGTTTCGGGAAGTAAGAGCAATATCCAAATTTTTAGCTGCAGTTTTTGCATCATCTCCAAACATTTCGTAAAAGTCTCCAAGGCGAAAAAATAAAACTGCATCCTGATACTTATTTTTAATATTTTTATACTGCTTCATCATTGGTGTTAAATCTGACAAAATAATCACTCCAACTTCTAAAAGAATAGAAACCTGAAAGTATAATCCCTTCAGGTTTAATGATTGCTTATATATTAAGGACTTTACCTTCCAGTGTCCAGCTTTTTGCTTTTTTTATTTCTACTTCAACTATTTTTCCTATAAGATCTTCATTTTTATCAACAAAACATATTTTATTTGTTCTACTGCGTCCTTCAAGTTTTTGTGGATTATTTGAACTTTCTCCTGTAATTAAAATTTTCTGTTTTGTGCCGATTAGTTTCTGATTTTTCTTGAAGCTGATTTTATTCTGCAAATCCATTAATTTATTTAAACGTTCTTTTTTAATTTTTTCGGGAATTTGATTATCTTTTTTAGCAGCTGGTGTTCCTTTTCTGGGTGAATAGATAAAAGTGTAAGCCATGTCAAACTGAACTTTTTTTACCAGACTGAGGGTATCTTCAAAATCATCTTTACTTTCACCAGGAAAACCAACAATAAAATCAGTTGATATAGAAGCATCCGGAATTTTATTTTTAATTTCTTCAATACGAGAAAGATAATATTCTCTGCTGTAACCTCTATTCATCTGTTTTAATATCTTATCACTACCTGACTGTACAGGTAAATGAATATGCTCACATACTTTGTCCAGATCTTTAATTTTATCGATTAGTTTACTGGATAAATCTCTGGGATGTGAGGTCATAAATCTTATTCTTTTTAAGCCGTCTATTTTATTCAATTCTGTAAGCAAATCGGGAAAATCTACTTTATTATCCAGATCATTTCCATAAGAATTAACATTTTGTCCCAAAAGGGTTATTTCCAGAACACCATCATTAACCAATTCTTTTGCCTCTAATATTATTGAGTCTAATGGTCTGCTTCTTTCTCTTCCCCTAACATATGGTACGATACAGTAACTGCAGAAATTATCACAGCCCTGAATAATGGATAACCAGGCTGAATATTCTGAGTCTCTTTTTGAAGGAAGATCAGGTATTAATCCTTCTGCTTCATCCCAAACTTCTACCACTCTATTTTTATTTTTTTCTATTTCTTTGATCAGTTCAGGAACATGATGGATATTGTGGGTTCCAAATATCAGATCTACATGCTGATATTTTTTATAAATTTCTTCAACAGGTTCATCCTGCTGCATCATACAACCACCAATTCCTATAATCAAATCTGGATTCTGGCGCTTATATTGTTTTAATTCACCAAGTTTTCCGTATACTTTCAATTCAGCATTTTCTCTAATAATACAGGTATTTAAAAGAATTATATCTGCTTTATTTAATTCTGAAGTATAACTATAATTCATATCTTCTAACATTCCGGACAGCATTTCAGAATCATGTTCATTCATCTGGCATCCGTATGTAATGATATGATATTTTTTTGATTTTTGAGACATTAAATCACTCCTGTTTATTTAAAAGTTCTTCAGCTGTTCTAAATTTTCATTTTTACCCATTACGACCAATCTATCTTCTTCTAATATTTTATCATCTGCGCCAGGTGAAATAAAAAGCTCCTGACCTCTTTTGATGGCCATTACATTAACATTAAATTTGCTCCGCAGAGCAAGTTCTCCCAGTGTTCTACCTATCATTTTTTCGGATGCAATAATTTCAACCACACCATATTCAGGAGCAAATTCTATATAGTCCAAAACATTAGAAGAAATTAGATTATTTGCAATTCTGGCTCCCATATCTCTCTCTGGATAGACGACTCTGTCTGCTCCAACTTTTGTTAAAACCTTTCCATGCAGTGAATCTGGAGCTTTAACAATTACATAAGGTACATTTAGTTCTTTTAAGATTAAAGTACAGAGTATATTGGCAGAGACATTGTCACCTATACTGACTACTGCTACATCGAAGTTTCTGACTCCTAATGTTTTTAGTGCTTCTTCGTCTGTTGCATCTGCTTCTACTGCATGTGTAACTATATCTGCAATTGACTGTACTCTTTCTGGGTCTTTATCTATTGCAAGTACATCATATCCATTATCAGCAAGAGTTTCTGCAACACTTGCACCAAATCGACCCAGTCCGATAACGACAAACTGCTTCATATATATAATACCTCCTGTACGCAAAACCGGCATATTATTTGTAAACTTTCGTGGTAATTATACTATATCAGTACTTAAAAGTAAAGAATGATAAAACACATTTATATAATGGAAAACTGGGGTTTTAAAAAACCCCAGTTTAAAAAATTATTTTTCTAAAAAATTAGTCAAGAGGCTCAAACATATCTTTACCTACACCACATTCCGGGCAGGTCCAATCCTCTGGAAGATCTTCAAAAGATGTACCAGGTTCAATGTCGCTGGTTGGATCACCTTCTTCAGGATCATAAATATACATACAAACAGTGCACTGATATTTAGTCATTAAGAGACTCTCTCCTTCCTAATTATATTTTATTGCCTTAATTATAACATAAAAGCTTAAAAAGTCAAGCAAATAAAAGTGTATGTTGCCAATTTAATACAGATGAAGATTAATACAAAATATTTGCAATTAAGCCTGTTATATCAGTAAAGACGTTTAAAATATTCTGGAGAATAAACTGATTTAACTCCACTTAAATTGGCAAATCTCTCGGCTGCAAGTGAAGCAATTAGTAGAGGTATTATTACTGCATAATTATGGGTGAATTCCGCAATAATAAAGGTTGCTGTAATACTACCATATTTAATAAAAAAACCTACTATAAGCCCCCCCAGAGCGGGTAAAAATATAGAAATCAACTGTACTGGGAAAGATTGAATTTTATTAAAGATTACAATTTTCAAGATAATATAATCAAGAAATTTATTGTAGATTAGAGCAATACACCCTACAATTATCCCTAAAACAACAGCCATTAATATTTTTTTATATCTATTTTTATATTCTTTTTGCAAAAGATCACCACCGAAATTTAAATATCTAACTCATCAGCCAGTTCTGCATTATTAAATATAAATTCCTTTCTTAAAGAAGCATTGGCTCCCATAAGGCGGGTGAAAATGCTGTCAGCTTCAATTTCATCATCAATTTCTACTTTCTGCAAAATTCTTTTTTCGGGATCCATAGTTGTTTCCCAAAGCTGTTCGGGATTCATTTCTCCCAGACCTTTATAGCGCTGGAGGGAAAAATTTTTATCTGTGTTTTGACGATATTCTTTCAACTCTTTATCACTAAAAAGATAGGTGGATTTTTTACCTTCAGTTATTTTATAAAGTGGAGGTTGTGCTACATAAATAAACCCATCCTCTATCAATTTTGGCATATAGCGGTAAAAGAGGGTAAGAATTAAGGTTGCTATATGGGCTCCATCTACATCTGCATCTGTCATGATAATTATTTTGTGATATCTTAATTTATCAATATTAAATTCATCACCTATTCCGGCGCCCAGAGCGGTTATAATTGAAGCAACTTCATTGTTGCTTAAAATTTTATCAAGCCTTGCCCTTTCAACATTAAGTATTTTACCTTTTAATGGAAGTATAGCCTGAAAAAATCTGTCTCTACCCTGTTTAGCAGAACCACCAGCAGAATCTCCCTCTACAATAAATAATTCACTGTTTTCTGGTTTTCTGCTTGTACAGTCCGCCAGTTTACCCGGTAAAGAATTAGAACTTAATGCACTTTTCCGTTTGGTTAATTCTCGTGCTTTTTTTGATGCTTTTCTGGCCCTCACAGCCTGTATAGCCTTATCTACAATTGCTTTAGCTACTTCAGGATTTGTATCAAAGTACAGGCTGAGGTAGTCGTAGATTTCAGTTTCAACAATACTCCTTATTTCGCTGTTTCCCAATTTAGTCTTTGTTTGTCCTTCAAATTGTGGTTCAGGAAGTTTAACATTTATAACAGCAGTTATTCCTTCTCTTACATCCTTTCCTTTTAATGAAGAAATCTTAGAAGGAAGCATATTGTTTTTCTTAGCAAAATTATTGACTGCTCGTGTTAGAGCAATTTTAAAACCTGTTAGGTGATAGCCTCCATCAATTGTATTAATATTATTAGCATAAGAATAAATCCGTTCATTGTAACCATCATTGTACTGAAAAGCTGCTTCTATGGAATAATCATCCGGATCTGATTGAAGATATACTATACTATCATGAATTGAATTTTTGTCCTTATTAAGATACTGTACAAAGGCCTTTATTCCCCCATCGTACTGAAAAGTTTTTTCTCTTATCTCTTCTCCCCGCTCATCTATTAATATAAGTGTTAATTCTTTGTTCAAATAAGCAGATTCCTGGAGTCTGTGAGATAAATTTTCAAATTTGAATTCTGTGGAAGGAAAGATTTCTGGATCAGGCTTAAAGCGAATAACTGTTCCACTTCTATCTGTTTTTCCCAGTTTTTTCAATTTATCAGCTGCTAATCCTTTTTTAAAAGTCTGCTGATATTTGTTTCCTTTCCAGTGTGTAGTAAGTATCAGTTTTTCCGATAAAGCATTTACTACTGAAACTCCTACCCCATGTAATCCGCCGGAAACTTTGTAACTATTATTGTTGAATTTACCTCCTGCATGCAGTGTGGTCAAAACCACCTGAACTGCAGGTAAACCGGTATCTTTATGTATATCAGCAGGTATACCTCTTCCAAAATCTTCAACTGTTATTTCATTATTTTCGTGGATAATAACTTTGATTTTGTTTCCATAACCTGCTAAAAATTCATCAATGCTGTTGTCTACTACCTCCCAGACCAGATGATGTAACCCTCTTATTCCTGTACTTCCAATATACATTCCCGGTCTTTTTCTTACTGCTTCAAGACCTTCTAAAACCTGTATCTGATCTGCATTATAATCAGTTTCTGTAAAAAGCGACATAAAACTCACCATCCTTCATGTTTATTATTATAACAGAGAGAACTTTTAAATTCCAGCTGAACCTTGCAAATAAATGTTTGCATATGATACCATCAAAATGATATTATATACTAGCGATTATAAACTTGCAAATAATTGTTGGAGAGGAGAAATAATATGTCAGAAAAAATATACCCAATTGCAATTGAAGATAAAATGAAAACTGCTTATTTAAACTATTCTTTAAGTGTCATAATAGGCAGAGCTTTACCTGATGTGAGAGATGGATTAAAGCCAGTACACAGAAGAATTCTTTTTGCAGCTAAAGAACTGGGGTTACTGCATAACAAACCACATAAAAAATCGGCCAGACTTGTGGGAGAGGTTTTAGGTAAATTTCATCCACACGGAGATACGGCAGTTTACGATGCTATGGTCAGGATGGCCCAGGAATTTAATCAGAGATATCAGCTTATAGATGGTCATGGAAACTTTGGTTCTATTGATGGTGATAGTGCTGCTGCAATGAGATATACTGAAACAAAATTAACTGATTTTGCTGAATCTCTGCTGGAAAATATCGATGAAAATACTGTGGAATTTGCCGATAATTTTGACGGCAGTCTTGAAGAGCCAGTTGTTCTTCCTTCTAAAATACCCAATCTTCTGGTAAATGGATCCAGTGGTATTGCTGTTGGAATGAGTACCTCTATACCTCCTCATAATTTAGCTGAAGTAATAGATGCTGTACTGCATTTAATAGATTATCCCAATGCACGCCTGGATACAATTATAAATAATTATATACCAGGTCCTGATTTTCCTACAGGTGGTAAAATAATTGGTGATGATGGAATAAAAGAAGCCTACGAAACTGGAAAAGGGAAAATTATACTTAGAGGAAAAACTAAGGTTGAAAAAAAAGGAAGACATAAACAAATTATAATAACTGAAATTCCCTATCAGCTTAATAAAACAAAATTGATAGAAGAAATTGCTGATTTGGTTAATAAAGACAAACTATCTGCTGTTTCTGATCTTCGGGATGAATCTGACAAAAGTGGAATTAGAATAGTAATCGAACTGAAAACCGGTGCAGATACAGACCTTCTATTAAACAGGCTTTACAAGTATACTTCTCTGCAGGGAAGCTTTAGAATCAATTTACTGGCACTTCTGGATAATAAACCTGTGGTAATGGGTTTGCTGGAAATGATATCACATTTTATAGAGTTTAGAAAAGAAGTTATACGCAATTATACAAAATATAATTTAGATAAAGCTGAAGACAGATTTCATATCTTAGAAGGATTGGAAAAAGCTGTTGATAATCTTGATCTGGTAATTCATATAATTAGAAATTCTGATTCTAAAAAAGAAGCAAAAGAAAAATTAATAGATGGGCTGCGCATCAGTCAAAGGCAGGCTCAATCAATTTTAGAAATGCAGCTGCAGAGGCTGGTAGGAATTGAAATCAAAAAGCTAGAATCTGAAAAAAATGATCTGGCAGATAAAATAACTTACTATAAAAAAATACTCTCCAGTGAAGCTGAATTGAAAAAGGTTATGAAAAAAGAGTTGAAAGAAATAAAGAACAAGTTTACTGACAGCAGGAGAACAGAAATTATTGCAGATGATAAAAAAGCTGTGATAAGTAAACAGGACTTAATTAAAGAAAAAAATGCTGTTGTTTCTCTTTCTTATCGCGGTATTATTAAAAGAAATGATGAAACTTCCAATCTTCGGCAGAGCAAAAATGATTTCATTACTTCTGTAGTTAGAGGTTCTTCACTTGATCAGTTAATGTTTTTTACTGATTTTGGTGAAGTATATAACCTTCCAGTACATCAGATTGAAGAACATCACGGTTTATCTACAGGAGAAAATTTAACAAATTATATTCAGATACCGATGAAGGAAAAGGTTGTTTCGCTAAATATACTGCCTAAAAACAGAAAAAAACGTGGTTATTTAACTTTTGCCACGCGAAGTGGACTTGTAAAAAGAACGGAAGCGGGAGAATATGAGAGCAATTACACACATATTCGGGCAATCAAAATGGATGATGATAGATTAATCAATGTACATCAGACAACTTCAAATAATGATTTAATATTTATATCTGAAAATGGATTTTTAATAAGATTTAATGAAGAAACCTTTTCTACTACAGGAAGAAATACCATCGGCAGTAAGGCTATTAAATTAAGTGCGGATGATAAGGTTATAAATTTTGAGGTATACGAAAAAAGCAAATTCATCGTTTCTGTAACAGAATGTGGAAGGGCAAATAAAATTAAAATGGAAGCTTTTAGAGCGCAAAACAGAAATGGTAGAGGTGTGAGAATTTATTCAAACAGTGTATACAAACTTGCCGGTGCGGTTAAGGCAGAAAATGGTGATCAAATTGTTATTGCAGATAAGAATAGTGAACTCTACACAGTTAAAGTTTCTAATATTCCAGAAACTACACCAGGTGGAAATATGTATACTGTAGTAAAAGATAATGATTTTGAGAAAGCTGTTTTAATAAGTAAAAATTTAATAAATGCAGATGATATCGAATGATAAAAATAGATGATATTTAATAAAAAAAGCGGCCTTTAAGGCCGCTTTTTTATACTTTTCTTATTAATAGTTATGTTTACTTCAGAAAAACGTGGTTTCCTATTCTAACAATTTTTTCTCTTTTAGCAAAGAAATCAGGATTTCTAGATTTATCAGGATTATAGAAGTAGAGACTTCCTCTGCTTGGATCATTTCCTTCGGCAGCTTCATAAGCTGCTTTATAAGAGTCACTGTTTGGAGAAAGATTAATCTGTCCATTTTCTACAGAAGTAAACTGACCACTCTGATAAATAACTTTTTTGATTGTATTTGGAAATGATGGATGATACACTCTATTGATAATAACAGCACCTACAGCAACTTTACCCTGGTAACTTTCTCCTCTGGCCTCAGCATGTATCGCTTTTGCTAAGATATTAATATCCTCAGATGAAAATCTATCAACTGTCATATTATTTAAATTAGATGGCCCGCTGTCATCATTGTCAGCAAAAATTAGCAGAAGAAGCATTAATCCAATCCCTGTAAAAACATCTTCTTCTTCAATTGAAGCAGCAGCAGCTGTACTGCTGCCTATTCCTAAAAAGAAGAAAGTAAATGTATTTGTTAGAAGAAATAATATTAATAAAAGTGAAATACCTTTCCACTTCAAATGCTGCATAAGCAAATATCTCCTTTAATTATAGTAATAGAGCCAGTAAAGCCAGTCCACCTAAAATATAGGCGGTATTTCCCGAATCTTTCTTTTCTGCAAGTTCTTTATTTTTTACTTCAAGTTCTTCTTCTAAATCGGAAATTCTTTTTTCCAGCTGATCAATCCTTGTCATAGCAACACTCTGATTATCCTGAATATTTTGTATGGTAGAGTTTGATGCCAGTCCACCCTCTGCTTCAATACTTTCCTTAGTTAAAGCCATTTCCTGTTCTAAGTCAGAGATTCGGCTTGAGAGTGAAGTTACTTCTTCCTGAAGGTTTTTTATTTCTACAATCTGATCAATAATATCTGTTACATCTCCTTCTAAAGAAGAAACTCTATCATTTACATTACCTATATCTTCATCCTGAATCATATTCTGCTGTTCAACCTGATTAATTCTGTCTTCAAAGACTTTCTGATTTTGAGCTACTGTAACAAGTTCATCTCTAAATTCAAGTGATAATTCTCTTATTACATTAACATCTTCTTCAGATAATTCCTGTGTTCCAGCTTCCATATTATTTAACATTTTTGCGATAATTTCAGCCAGTTCGTATCTAGAAACTTTTTCATTACCTTTAAATGTTCCATCAGAATAAAGGGAAAGATATCCTCTGTCAATAAGCTGCTGTACACTGTCATATGCCCAGTGATCTCTTGGTACATCTTCAATTTCTACTGCCTGTGCTGC
>JBNJGL010000001.1:21283-90740 GCA_051747745.1 Bacillota bacterium
AGAATAAAGGGAAAGATATCCTCTGTCAATAAGCTGCTGTACACTGTCATATGCCCAGTGATCTCTTGGTACATCTTCAATTTCTACTGCCTGTGCTGCTTCTACTGCCTGTGCTGCAATAGTGATCGTAAGCAGTAAAATCATTATTAATACTGTAGTTTTAATTTTCATTATTCAGCCTCCTGTTTAATATTTTTAATGTCAAGCTCTATTTCATTTCCCAACCCATCGTAAGCTTCTAAATTACTGACCGTAACATCACCAATCTGATCTTCTTTTTTCCTAAAATGAAGTGTTGCCAGAACTCCTGTGGCTCTGCTGAATGGAAGTTCCTGATTGAATTCAATTAAACCATCTTCAATTTTTTCGGGTTTATTCCATGGAAGCAGATTGCCATCTGCAACAAATAAGTTACCTCGAGAAATATAACTTAATCTCAGTTTCTCAGAATTATAATTAAAATCAAAGTTTAGATTTTCTGATTCAGCTATATTTGCTGCTCTAACTTCAATTGAAACAAAATCACTATCATCTTCTTCAATTGGTTTCAGGTATATGAGGGGCTTTAGTTCAGGCAGACTTATTCTCTTAACAATTGTTTTTTCATAATCATTGATTCCGCTGACTTTAACAGCAAAAGGAAGTTCACCATCAATTCTTAAGGCCTCTATCAACCAGTTTACTTTTAGATTTTCCTGTGACTGCAGATAACCAAGATGTTTTTTGAGCTTTTCACTTGCTCCTGGTACAAGACCAGGTGGCAATATTAGTTCAGCTTCAACACCATATAAAGATGATTCACCTGTATTGCTTAATTCGGCCTGCAGTTTAAATGGATTTGGTTCAAGCTGACCGTTAACTGTACCAACATCTTCCAGCAGTGTAATTTTTGCATTTAATACTGGTGGTCCGACAAATTTCACATTCCTTTCAACCTGATTTGAATCTGTGTTGTCTGCTTCTACCAGTACTCTGTAAGTCATTTCTTTGGGAATATCTGTAGATGCAGGTTTAACATTCCATTTCAGCTGTGCGGTATCTCCTGCCTCCATATTTCCAACTTCTCTTGTAGTTCTAACAGCTTCAAATGAATCAGGAAGTTTCAGTTTAACGGAAACATTTCTGGCATTTATTTCTGAAGTATTTTCTAGATAAGCAACAACAGGAAAACTCTCGTTGTCTTTATCCAGAGTTACTTCTGCCGGTGAAGTTACTCCCAGTGAAATAAGACCTGGTACGATTGTAATTCCACCAAGACCATATTTAGTTATATAAGTTTTACTTTCACCTGCCTGTATTTTTTCTGGAACCCAAAACATTGCGATAGCACTATCTATTTCGTATTCACCTTTGCGTATAAATTCCTGACCAGGATTAAAGTCAAAATCCCAGATGCCATCAGCCAGACTGCCCCAGTCGGAAAAATAAACTTTATCAGGTGGAGTAACATCTGGCCCTAAAAAAGTTCCCTGAGAAGTAACCTGAGGTGCAGCTAAGCTGTCGAAAGCCTGCCAGAAATTATCAAGTTCTTTTTTATAATATAGTTTATCAGTTGTTACAGCATCAGTACCAATTCTAAAAGGAGCACCATCGTTTTCTCCAAGCATTGTGTCCAGCATAATTCTCAAACCAACTTTTTGTTCTTCTTCACTATTATTTATTACTCTGTATTTTATCTGTCCTGTATCTGGAAGACCGGTAGTTGAACTTTTAACAATACTTAATATCTGTTCAACTGTAATATCACCAAATTTAGTTCTGGTAATGATGCTGTTATCTTCAACGGTAGGTGGGGTTATAATTTCACCATAATTACCATTATTACCAGCTCTTCGCTCAGTTCTGCCTCCAAATACGTGTTTTTCATTATTTATCCAGAGAGTTGTATAGGATGTCCAGGGAGTTGGTCTACCATAAACCAGTGGTTTATTATTATCATTATTTCTCAAAGGTGCTCCACCGGTTGTTTCTATTGCAAATCTACCCTGGCTATTTTCCTGCTGATTGACAACAAGAACGATATAATCATTGCCCAGTCTCAAATTATTGTTCTGATCAATACTATCAAAAAAATCATCCTGAGCAAATAAAGTATTAGGAGTTAAAGTTAAAGCCAGGAGTAAAAGTAAAACTAAGGAAATAGTTTTTCTCATAATTTACTCACCTCCTGTCAAAAATTCAACATTTCCAAGACTAACATCAACCTGTGAATTATCGGATTCATCTATATAATATTTTACTTCAATAGGAATCAAATATGACTTATTATATGCTTTAAAACTCCAGCCTCTTTCTATTGTCAAAACTGCAATTCTATCCATTGTATCATAACCGGATGATTCGTTAATACTAATATCATCAACAGCACCTGCTGGAGTGATTTTGGCAGTTAATTTAACAATACCTTCAGCCCTGTTTCCAACAAGATCTTTTGGAAAGGCCGGTTTAACCATCACACTTATTAATTCCCCTGATGTAGGTGGAGGTGGTGGAGGAGGATTCTGTTCTACTTCTTCTTCAGGCTGTTCAGTATTTTCAGCAGATTGAACATTATCTTCTGCTGTGGCATTATCTTCTTCCTGTATTTCAACTTCTATATCACTTTCTTCACTACTTAAAACTTCGGTTTCTTCAACAGCTTCAGTGTTTTCAATTTCATTAGTAACTTCATCTATATCATTTTCGTTTATATTTTCAGCTTCTTCCTCAACTATTTCCTCTACTGTCTCATTTTCCTGAGGTATATCTTCTTCCTGGAGATCAGTTTCTTCTTCAGGCTGTGTTTCATCTATTTCGGGTTCTGGTTCCGGCTCTGGTTCAGGTTCCTGAACTTCTTCCGGTTCCTCAATTTCTTCTGGTTTTTCCATTTCCTCAGGTTCTGGTTCTTCTATTTCCTCAGGGATTTCTTCCTGTTCTGCAGTTATTTCTTCTACTTCTTCCTGGGGAACGGGATCTTCAACCTGCATTGGTGCAGGTTGATATTCAACAATCTGTACATAACCGTAATCATTTAGATCACTGTTTTCGCCCCTTACATTTCCCTGCATAAATCCAAAAGGAATAAAGTAAAGCAGTAGGAGATGAAGAATTATAGAAAAAACAACATATGCTGCTAATTTATTTTGATTATCATTTTCAGGCATAACTTCACCATCCTATTAATTACCTTCTTTTTCTGCCGCAAGAGCAAGCTTATAGATTCCGACCTGACGCATTCCATCCATAACTGAAACGACATTCTCGTATTTTGTATTTTTGTCTGCACTTATTATAACTACTAAAGAATCGGAATCAGAGTTTCTGTTATCGGCCTGTGCAATAATTTCAGCTAATTGAAGATTGTCACCTTCATAAAAGTAATTTCCATTTTCATCAATTTCCACTAAAAAATTTTCGGATGTCTGTTCTGTAGCAGTGACAGCTCGTGGGAGCTGCATATCTATTCCATAAGGGTTTGTTCTAAAAGTTGTAAAAAGCATAAAGAAAACTAACAGAAAAAATATTACATCAATCATAGGAATAATATTGATAGAACTTTTCTTCTTAAGAGTAGTTCTGAACATTATCCTCACCTCTATTATTTCCAACAACATCTATTATCTCAACCATATTCAGATTCATTTCATGTGCTTTTTTCTCAACTTTATGTGAGAAATATGAATAAAATATTGCTGTAGGAATAGCAATAATCAATCCCATAGCTGTACTGATAAGTGCGGCAGCAATGCCAGAACTAATTTGGGCGGGATTGGCAGCTCCTGCAGCAGTACCGAGGATATTGAAGCTGCTGATGATCCCTATAACTGTACCTAGAAGGCCCAGCAGTGGTGATATCATAGCAACAACATCCAGAATAGGCAGATGTTTTTCCATCTTTTTAATTTCATTTTCACCTACTGCCTGCAGAACTTCTCTTAATCTGGCCGGATTTTCACTGTTGTGTGCTAGTGCAGTGGATAATAATTTTGCATTAGGACCTTTTTTTCCTTTTAATTCATTTAAAGCACTTAAAATATCGCCTTCTTCAACTAAAATTTCTATTCTTTTAATAAGACGAAAATTATTATCTTTATGTCTGGCAAAAAAGATTGCTTTTTCTATAATAACAGCAAGACTGAAAACTGATGCAAGCAAAAGCGGGATAGACATTGGACCTCCAAGTGAGAAAAAATTCCATATACGACTCAAATTCAAATTGATCACTCCTCATTATTAATAATATTATTTATAAGTTCGCTAATACATAAGTTCTACATAAACGATTATAATCCTTTCTTTAAATTAAGGATTATAGTGGTAAAATGACGGTAAAAATAGTTTTCTCCTGCTGGCTTTCAGCAGTTATAGTACCATCATGTGCTTCTACCAGTTCTTTGGTAATTGCCAGGCCTATACCTGTACCACCTGTCTCTTTAGATCGCGACTGATCGGCTCGGTAAAATCTTTCGAAAATAAAAGGCAGATCTTTTTTTTCTATTCCTGTACCTGTGTTTAATATTTTGATCGAAATATGGCTGTCTTTTTTTGTGCTTTCTACATTTATTTTTCCTCCTGATTTGTTGTATTTAATAGCATTTTCTATAAGATTGTTAAAAATCTGTATTATACTGTCTCTATCAGCCTTAATATGGATATCTGCTTCGAGATTTAAATTAACAGAAAGAGATTTTTCTTTTATATTAAACTTGTTTTTGCTTAGTATTTCTTTTAAGATAGAATTCAACTCAAGATTTTCTTTATTTAAATTAACAATTTTATTTTGTGCCTCACTGTATTCTTGAAGCTGATCAATAAGGCGAATCAGGCGTTCTGATTCCTCCTGTAGTTCTTCTATAGTTTCTCCATCAAGATCCATCAAACCATCTTCTACAGCTTCTAAATAGCCTTTAATGGTAGTAACTGGTGTACGCAGCTCATGGGCCAGATCAGAAGTGGAATCTTTTCTTATTTTTTCAAGTTTTTCAAGTTTAGCTGTCATTATATTAAAAGATTTTCCGAGTTCAGCAAGTTCATCATTTCCTTTTATATCAACCTTCTGTCCGTAATTACCATCGGCAACATTTATTGCAGATCTATTTAGCTTCAAAAGAGGTTTAGTAATATATTTAGAAAGAAAAAACGTCATTAAAGCAGCAGCAGCTGCAACCAGTATTCCACTAATGAAAATAGCATTAAAAACGCTTTTCTTAAAATACTGATAAATACCAGACTCAGATTCTGTCCCCAGTGAAATTTCTTTCCAGTATATATACGCTTTTGAAGATTCACCTATTGTTATTTCGTTTACTCTTGTTTTACCGGGGAAATCATCAGGTGAAATTTGACTTTGCACAGGCATATGAGAAGAGCCCATCATAGGACCCATCCTCCTCATCATATTATTCATCTGCCCTCCTGAACCTGGACTGTAAATATATTTTCCCCTTTCTTGTTTGTCTAACCTGAGCCAGATAGGAATTCTATTTGCTCTTGTAAAATTATTGATAATATCATTTAATTCTGAAGTGTTGATATTAGATTCAACCAGATTATCTTTTAATATTTCTGCCAGTTCAAGTATACTATCTTCTCTCTGCATATTTACAAAATCATTAAACCGTTCCCCAACAGAGTAATTAATAAAAAATCCGGCCAGTGAAAGGCTTAATACAATTAAAATAATTAGTATAAAAAATAATTTAAAACTCAGCCTGCTCATTATTTATCACCAACAAATTTATAACCAGCTCCATAAACTGTGATTATATATTGATCCTTTTTAAAGTTCATTTTTTTTCTGATATTTTTTATATGAGCATCTATAGTTCTATCAAAACCACTAAATTCAAGGCCCATAACTTTGTCAGCCAGCTGTTCTCGAGAAAGAACCTGACCTGCATTATTAACAAGTTCAAGAAGGATTTTAAATTCAGTATTTGTTAAATCTATATTTTTATCATTCAATAATACAGTCATTTTTTCTGGATAAATTTTTATATTTCCATCTGAAAATGAGAGTATATTTGCTTTTATTTTGTCAAAATCAGTCCTTCTCAAAATAGCTTTTACTCTGGCGATAAGTTCTTTTGGGCTGAAAGGTTTAGTAAGATAGTCATCAGCTCCAAAATCAAAACCTTCAATTTTATTTTCTTCACTGCTTTTGGCAGTGAGCATCAGGATAGGTATATCCGAAACCTGTCTTATTTTTTGACACACTTTTTCTCCACTAATCTCCGGCAGCATAAGATCCAGAATAATAAAGTCGATATTATCATCTGAATTAAAAATATCAAGAGCTACTCGACCATTTTCAGCTTCAACTGCAGAAAAATTACTGTTTTCTAAATAAGTTTTTATTAATTTTCTAATTTTTGCTTCATCTTCAACAATTAAAATTTTATTATTCATAAAAACACCTTCTTTAGAGATTTTCCATAAAAACTCTTCTCCAGTTCAAATATAATATTTTTTCTATTTCTTCAGTATTATATCCATTTTCAGCCAGCTTTTCAGCAAGCAGCTGAAGTTTGCCTATATTTTCAAAATTTACTGGTGTGTTAGTAATGCCATCATAATCAGAGCCGATTCCAACAGATTCAATGCCACCTTTATTGACTATATAATCTATATGTTTAATTATATCACGATAATCTATTTGAATATCCGTATTTAAAAACTCAGGACAGAAATTAATCCCTATTAGTCCACCATTTTCTGCTATTGCTTTAATTTGATTATCATTTAGATTTCGGTCTATATTTCTAATGTTTTTTACATTTGAATGAGAAGCAACAACCGGTTTGGAGCTTATTTCTAAAACTTCCCAGAAACCTTCAGGACTGATGTGAGACAAATCAACAGTAATTCCCAGCTGATTCATCAGTTCTACTGCCTGTCTACCCAGATTAGTTAAACCTCCACCACTGTTGATTGTAAGTCCATCTGCCAGCATATTGCGCCTGTTCCAGGTTAGTGTTATTAATCTAACTCCAAGCTTATAAAAAATATTTAATTGATCCAGTTCAGTTACTGCATCCGCTCCTTCAAGACTTAATACTGCAGATATTTTATTGTTCGTTTCCGAATTTATAATATCATTACTGTTTCTAATGTGAACGATATCTTTTTTAGATGCTATTTTTTTATGAAAGATATTAATATAGTGTAGGGTTCTTTTTAATGCATTTTCTGGAAAATATGCATCTTCAATAAAGACAGCAAAAACCTCTAAGGCAATATTACCTTCTTTAAGTTTTGGAAGATCAACATGAAATCCCTCGTTATTATTTTCAAAATTAAACCTATCATCTCTGCTAAAATTTAAAAGAACATCTGTATGACCATCAGCAATTTTATATTTCAAATTTATTCATCTCCTAAAAATTTCTCTTTAATTTATATTCTTTAATTTATATTATATAGCCTTTTACTATAATAAAACAAGCTATAATAAAAAAAATCTGTCTGCCTTTTACAGCAAACAGATTTATAATAATTCTTAACGCGGTTCTACGATTAATTTTATTGCAGTTCTTTCTTCTCCATCAATCTCAATATCTGTAAATGCAGGAATACAGATAAGATCAATTCCACTGGGGGCGACAAATCCTCTTGCAATAGCTACTGCCTTTACACCTTGATTGAGGGCTCCGGCGCCGATAGCCTGTAGTTCAGCATTTCCCCTTTCACGTAAAACACCGGCTAATGCCCCTGCGACTTTGTTTGGACTTGAATTTGATGATACTTTTAATACTTCCATGTTCGTAAATTACCTCCTTGTTTTGTTAAAAATTAACTCCCTCTATATAATATATTAGTCACAGATGAAATAAATTCCTGCCTTATTATTAAAATAAATATAATTTTTAATTATTTTTCTTTATTTCCATGATTTGTTTACCTGAACAGCTAGAATTATCAATTTTTATTACAGCTCCTTCTAGTTTAACAGAGCCAGTTGCCACCTCATAATTTACCGGTAATTGAGTTATATGTTTTTCGACCATTTTATCTATTTTCATACCCAGTATGGAATTAACTGCTCCAGTTAAACCAGCATCAGTAATATAAGCGGTTCCTCCAGGAAGTATCTGTGCATCGGAAGTCTGTACATGTGTGTGTGTTCCAACAACAGCAGCAACTTTCCCATCAACAGAATGGGCAAAAGCCAGTTTTTCTCCAGTAGCTTCAGCATGAAAGTCAACAATAATAATATCTGATTTATTTTTTATTTCATCTATATTTTCCTGGAAAACATGATAGGGAGAATTATAATTGTTCATATATATCTGTCCAATTAAATTAACAACTGCAATTTTCAATCCGTTTTTTTCAATAATTGTCCAACCGCGACCGGGATTATCCGGAAAATAGTTTAAAGGTCTAATCAGTCGTTCTTCATCATCAATAAAAGTAAAAATATTTTTATTATCCCAGGTGTGATTTCCCATAGTTAAGCAGTCTATACCATAATCAAATAATTCATCTGCAACTTTTTTTGTTATTCCAAATCCTCCAGCAGAGTTTTCTCCATTTGCAATAACAAGAGAAATATTATTTTTTTCAATAATTCTGTCCAAAAATAATCTGACTGCTCTTCTGCCGGCTCTTCCTACTATATCTCCAATAAATAATATGTTCATTTTATCATTCCTCTGTTAATTTATATGTTCAATGATATGAATAAAAGGCTCCTCAAATGAGGAGCCCTGTTGTTTTCAGATCTAATTATTTAGCATAATCAACTACCCTGGTTTCACGAATTATCACTACCTTGATCTGTCCAGGATAATCAAGGCTGTTTTCAATTTTCTTGGTAATATCTCTAACCAGTTTACTGGTTTCAATATCATTAATTTTGTCCGGTTCAACAATTACTCTGATTTCTCTACCTGCTTGAATTGCGTAAGCTTTTTCTACACCAGAAAAAGATTCACCAATTGTTTCTAATTCTTCAAGTCTTTTAATATAAGACTCTAAGGTTTCTTTTCGTGCTCCTGGTCTAGCTGCTGAGATTGCATCAGCGGCAGCTACCAGAACTGCTTCAATAGAATGGAATTCTACATCACCGTGATGTGCTTCAATAGTGTGAAGAACTTTTTCGCTCTCACCATATTTTCTAGCAGTATCAACACCAATTTTGACATGTGGTCCTTCTACTTCGTGATCTATAGATTTTCCAATATCATGTAAAAGTCCACCTCTTTTTGCTAGAGTTACATCTGCTCCTAATTCTGCAGCCATAATTCCTGCTAAATATGAGACTTCAAGTGAATGTTGAAGAACATTCTGTCCATAACTTGTTCTAAACTTTAATCGGCCAAGTAATTTGACCAGTTCAGGATTTAGACCATGAACTCCAGTATCAAATGTTGCCTGTTCTCCAATTTCCTTTACATGTTGATCCAGTTCTTCGCGGGCCTTTTCAACCATTTCTTCTATTCTAGCAGGATGGATTCTACCATCAACAATTAATTTTTCTAAAGCTATGCGGGCTATCTCACGTCTTATTGGATCAAATCCAGAGATAACAACAGCTTCAGGAGTATCATCAATGATAAGGTCAATACCTGTTAGACTTTCTAATGTCCTGATGTTTCTTCCTTCTCTACCTATTATTCTACCTTTCATATCATCATTAGGCAGGGATACAACAGAAACAGTCGATTCTGTGACATGGTCTGCAGCACATCTCTGAATAGCAAGAGATATTATCTCTCTGGCTTTTTTCTCAGATTCTTCTTTAGCCTGTGCTTCTTTTTCTTTGATCATTTTTGCAAATTCATGATCAAGTTCAGACTCAACTTTGTTGAGAAGATAGTCTTTAGCTTCATCCTGTGATAAACCGGAAATTTGTTCGAGTTTTTCTTTCTGTTCTTCTTTTAATTTTTTTATTTCCTGTTCATCACGGCTGAGATTCTTTTCTCTATCTTTAATACTCTGCTCTTTGCGTTCCAGATTTTCAGCTTTTCTATCAAGGCTTTCTTCTTTATGCATCAAGCGATTTTCCAGTTTCTGTAATTCGTCACGTCTTTTTTGGCTCTCGCGATTAGCTTCTTCTCTGATATTATGAGCTTCCTCTTTTGCTTCAAGAGTAATCTCTTTTTTCTTGGCTTTTGCCTCTCTTTCAGCAGATTCCAGAATTTTTTTGGCTTCTTCTTCTGCTGATTGAATACGAGCTTCAGCAATATATTTTCTAATAAAATATCCAATTAGTAATCCAAGAGGTAGGGCTATTATTAAATACAAAACACCTCCGTTAATATTATTCACCCCCTATTCTATATTCAATTTTTAATTTTTTTATTTACGTTTACTAATAATATTTTAACTTTTTTATGTGATTCTGTCAAGAAAGTAAAAAAACAGCCCTATTTTAAATAAAAAAAGGCCTGTATTTTTGATACAGACCATTTCTTTTGTCTTATTCGGTTGTTTTATTGATTATATCATATGTGAAACCTTTATTGGAAAGATAATTTTTTAGCTTCAGACTGTTTTTTTCCTCATCTTTATGTTTTCTCAACCATTTTTCTACTAGTTTTTCCGCCATTTTAGTCTCATCTTCTGCACTTAAGTACTTATTTAGTGACTTATCGATTAATTCTCTTTTTAAACCTTTTTTCAGCAGTTCTCTGTAGATTAATCTTCTGCCTCTTGGATGATTATTTATTCTTGATCTTATCCACTGTTCTGCAAATCTATTTTCATTGATTAAATCATTTTTAAGTAGATAATTGATTGTCTGTTCAACAACATCACTATTAAATCCCTTTTTGAATAATCTATCCTTCATTTCCTTTACTGTTCTTTCTCGATATGTGAGGAGATGAAAAGCTTTGTTTTTAGCTTTCTGAATTTCTTCTGAATCCATATAATTTAATCCTCTTTTTCTTCTGTTTTATCTTCGTTTTCTTCTTCTTCATCACCGGCAGTAAGGCCGACTTTTACACGTATTTTATGATCTATTTCTTCTTTAATTTCGGGATTATCATTTAGGAAATCTTTAGAATTTTCCCTACCCTGACCAAGCCGGACATCTCCATAAGAATACCAGGAACCTGCTCGATCAACAACTCCTATTTCTTCTCCAAGATCTATCAGGCAGCCTGCCTGAGAAATGCCTGTTCCATACATTATATCAAACTCTGCTTTTCTAAATGGAGGAGCAACTTTGTTTTTAACAACCTTTACCCTGGCTGTACTTCCTATAATTTTATCTCCATCTTTAATGGTTTGAGAGCGGCGAATTTCAATTCTGACAGAAGAATAAAATTTAAGTGCACGACCACCTGGTGTAACTTCCGGATTTCCAAACATAACTCCGACTTTTTCTCTAATTTGATTAATAAAAATACAGGCAGTTTTAGATTTACTTATTGCACCGGATAATTTTCTCATAGCCTGTGACATCAATCTTGCCTGCAGACCAACATGTGTATCACCCATATCTCCTTCTAATTCCGCTTTTGGAACAAGAGCAGCTACAGAGTCGACAATTACCAGATCAACAGCACTACTTCTAACTAGAGCCTCAGTAATTTCCAGTGCTTCCTCTCCATTATTCGGCTGTGAGATTAAAAGATTATCTATATCTACACCCAAATTTTCTGCATAACGTGGATCAAGTGCATGTTCTGCATCGATAAAAGCTGCAATCCCATCTAATTTTTGTGTTTCTGCTATAATGTGAAGCCCCAGAGTTGTTTTACCGGAGGATTCATTACCATAGAGTTCAATTATTCTTCCTCTTGGGATACCTCCTACCCCTAATGCTAAGTCAAGAGGTAAAGCTCCGGTAGGAATTGATTCTACATTCAGTGATGTAGTATCACCCAGTTTCATTATTGAACCTTTTCCAAACTGTTTTTCAATCTTTTTTAAAGCCATGTCTAAAGCTTTTTCTTTCTCCTTATTTGTCAATATGATCTTCCTCCCCAGATGGTGTTAATAATTTATCGTATAATTTATATTACCTAATATATATTATAGAACAAATGTTTTGTTTTTGCAAGCTGTTATTGTAATTTTTTGGAAAAGACCTTCCTGTATTCTGGTCCTGATCTTTTTAAATTGCTTTCATAAAGTGTTATCCTTTTTAAAGCACTAAAAACATTTATATAATTATCATCCAGAAATTTTGAGTTTTTATCAGTCAGTTTTTCAATCAATCTGTCATTATTTTTGCGGGCTATAGTTAAATGAGGAATGAATTTTCTGCTTTCTTTTTCAAATCCAATTTTCTGCATAGAATTTTCAATAAGATTATATAATCTAACAAGAGAAGCTTTCCCCTTAAAAACACTGACAAAAAGAATTTTAAAATTACTGAGTTCAGGGAAAGCCCCCAGTTTTTTCAGCTGTATATATTCATGCTGGCAGTTGAAATCTAATTTCTGCAGCTGTTCTATAACTTCATCAGCTTTAGTTTTATCATTTTCTCCCAGAAATTTGACTGTAAGATGGAGATTTTTTTTATTCACCCATTTTATATCTTCCTCAATTTCTTTTTGTAGATTAGCAACTTTTCTAAAAATAAGTTCCCGAGCACGTTCTGTTAGATCAACTGCAATAAACAGACGCATATCAGTACCTCCAAAAATTGTGATTATTATTGTTTTTCAATTTCATTTAACAGTTTTCTGGCATTTGGATATTCATCATTTAAATGAAGAGTTCTTTTTAATTCTGCTGCTGCTGCTTCTTTCATATCAGCTCCATAATAGGCTAAAGCAAGATAATAATGACTTTCTGCATGATTTTTATTTTTTTCTACTGCAATAGAAAATTTAGAAATAGCTTTATAAAATTCCTCTCTATCTAAATAAATTTTTCCTTCTTCCAGATAAGCATTGACATAGTTTTCATTATAATTAATTGCTTTTTCATAATATTCCAGTGCTTTATCGTAATTTCCTGATCTCCTATTTATATTTCCCAAAAGAAAATAGGAATAATATGAATATTGATTGAGTTCTATTACTTTTTTGAGTGCGTTTTCTGCTTCACTGTAATTTTCTAGAGCTATATAACTTTCTCCCAAACCGACATAAAATGGTGTAAAATTTTCCTGAAGTTTTATACCCTGTTTATAGATTGAAACCGCAGAATTATAATTGTTTAATTTTTGATATAAATTTCCCAGATTGAGGTAAATAGACTGTCTGGTAGAATCGACTTCAAGTGCAGATTCATAATATTTAACTGCAGAGTCTATATTTCCTAAATCTTTATTTAATAAAGCAAGGTTAACATAGTCATCTGCTGTAGGATTATATTTTATTATCTCTTCATACAGATCTTTAGCTTTTTCTTTTTCATTTAAACCAGAATAAGCTGCTGCAAGGTCACGCTTAAAATCAATAGAATTTACCCCCAGCTGTAAAGCTTTTTGAAATTGTTCCAGAGCCTTATTATATGAAGCACTGTCAAACTGTTCATCTTTGTTTAAATATAAAGCTCCAAGCTTCCAGTATAGTGTACCATTTTCATATCCCTGTTCCTTTAATACATTAATCTGTTCTAAAGCAAGTTGAGTTTGATTATTATCCAGTGCAGATAAAGCATAGTAATAAAGGGTATCATGTTTTAGATCACTGTTTATGGAAGGATCATTCAGTATTTCTGCAAATATTTTTTGTGCTTCTAAATATTCTTCCTGATAATATAGATTTACTCCTTTGGAAAAATTATCGTAGTTTACATCCTGTGCAGCTGCATTTAAACTTATTAAAACAATCAATACAGTTAAATAAATATAAATTTTTCTCTTCATTTTAATACCTCCTGTAATTTTTTTCGTTACGTCAAATTTAATTCACAATAACTTTCAAATTTCAATTTTTATAATTACCTATTTTTTAGTAGTTGATTAAGTTTAAATAAAACAATCTGCGATGTGTACCATCTATTTAATTTTCGATTGTAGTTTTTGTTTAATTTAAAAGATAATAATTGTGAAAAAAACTTAATTCCAATAAACATTGTGCCTGCTTTCCTTCCTTCCAGACTTCCTGGGCCAGCAGCACCGGTAGTGGAAACTCCTATATCTGCTGCAAAAATATCAGCAATATTATCGGCCATTGACAGAGCAGTTTCATGGCTTACAGCACCATATCTTTCAAGAATACTGGGGTTTATTTTTAAAACAGTTTTTTTTGCCTCACTGCTGTATGCAACTATTCCGCCCTTAAAATAAGCTGAACTGCCTTTAAGATCTGTTAGTCGTTTACTGAGCAGACCACCTGTAAATGATTCAGCAGTAGAGATAGTTAAACCACTTTTTTTAAGTCTGTCACAAAAAACTTCCAGCAGAGTACTGTCACCAGAACCATAAAAATAATCAGTAAAATGTGTAGAGATAAGATTATCAAAAAATTCAACTGTATTTGTAATATCATCATCTTCCGCTTCAACTTTTAACCTAAGCTTAACCTCTCCCCTGCCTGCCTGATAACTTATTACAGCATTTTCTGGAATGGTTAATTTTTCAATTTTGTCTGCCAGGGTTGATTCACCGATACCAATAAAATTATATTCTTTAAAAAAAATGTTGTTATTATTTGTCTTTTTTAATTCTGGATAGATTTGTTTTAAAAACATAGATTTCATTTCTGAAGGAACTCCAGGCATTAAATAAAAAGTTTTATCATTATGATTTAGTTTTACACCTGGAGCAGTACCATTATTATTTAATATTGGTTCAGCATTTTCCGGCAGATAAGCCTGTCTTAAATTATTTTCTGTCATTTTAGAGCTGCTTTTTTTAAAAAAAGAATAAAGGCGTTCAGCCAGCCTATCAGAAAATTCGAGATTAATATTAACTGCTTCTGCCAGTGCATCTTTAGTTAGATCATCTTCAGTTGGACCAAGACCACCGGTGATAAATATTAAATCAGAACTTTTAATCGCAAATTTAATTTTTTCTTTTATGTCTGCTTTTTCATCACTGCAGACAATTATATTTTTAATCTTTAATCCTATATCAGTTAATTTTTGAGCTAAAAAAGTAGAATTGGTATCCTGTACTTTTCCATATAAAATTTCAGAACCTGTCACAATAATTGAAACATCCATAAACTCACCTCAAAATTATTATATCACAGAGTTGTATAAAAGAAAATCGGCCTTTTTAGGCCGATAGAGTTAATAATATGGTTCTCACACAAAAATGAGTTAGAGACGCAAATACCCTTTTTGTGTTACAATCATAATATTATTTTAAAAATTTAAATATCCAATAAATAATATTCAATATAAAACTGATTAATAACATTGATGTTATGGGAAAATAAAGCTTATAATTATTTTTTTCAATTCTTATATCACCGGGCAATCTACCAAACCATGAAAAAAATGGTTTAAAAAACAAAGAGATAGCTCCAACTGTGATTAATATAAAGCCAATTATTATTAGTGTTTTGGAAAAAGAATTCATTACAAAATCACCACTGTATTAACTTCAGTATTTATTTAATTAAATTCTAAAAATTATTATAAAATCCCAAAATATACTGCCGTTTTTAGTATAATTAGAGAAAAAATGCCGGCTGCAATATCATCAGCCATAACTCCCCATCCAGAGGGTAGTTTTTCTAGTTTTTTAATTAGCAAAGGCTTTGTAATATCAAATACTCTAAATAAAATAAAACCACTTATTAGTACAGGCATACCCGTATTTAATGTCAGAAAAGTTACCAGCTGACCGGCAGCTTCATCGATAACTATTTTTCCACTGTCTTTGACACCAGTTATTTTTTCTTCATAACTGCAGATAAAAACACCAGAAATTGTTAAAAAGCTTAAAAAGTAAATATTATTAATAACAGGAAAAATCAAGAGAATGACTATCATTAATAAAGAACCCCATGTTCCTGGAGCAAAAGGCAGATATCCTGAAAAAAAACCTGTTGCCAAAAAATGATTTATTTTCTGAAACATAATTTTACCACCTTAACTGTAATCTACATCAGCTGATGCAAAATAAACATATCCAGAGTAAATAGTGATTAAAACCGCTGCCCAGACAAGAGATGTAATCAAAATAGACGGCAGATTAAATAGTACAGGGTCAAGAATCAGAGCTATTATTGTAATGATTTGAATAGTTGTCTTCCATTTACCCCACATATTGGCAGAAATGATAACTCCCTGTCCTGCTGCAACAACCCTTAGACCTGTAACTGCAAGTTCTCGTGCTATAATAATCAGGGCAACCCAGGCAGATATTTTTCCCAGAGAAACAAAAGCTATTAAAGCACCTGAAATTAAAAGTTTGTCTGCAAGTGGATCTAAAATTTTTCCCAGCTGTGTAATCATATTATATTTTCTGGCATAATAGCCGTCATACTTATCAGTTAGTGCGGCAGCTGCAAATATGATTAAAGCTGCCAGATCACCATAGAAAGGGAAATTTGCACTGTAAAGTAATAAAGCAACTATTACTGGCACTAAAAAAATTCTCAACATTGATAATTTATTTGGTAGATTCATTTAAAATCTCTCCTATCAAATCATATTCATAAGCTTCTTTTATTTTACATTCAACAAAATCACCAATTTTTAAACTGCTGTGCTGGTTTGAATTTTTTTCAATATAAATTTGATTGTCTATTTCCGGGGCATCATATTTGGAACGAGCAAGGTAATATTCATCTTCAATATCTTCAATAACCACCTCCAGAGATACACCAACCAGTTTGCGATTTTTTTTCAGTGATATCTGCTGCTGTATTTCCATTATTTTTTCATATCTTTTTTCCTTTATATCTTCACTTATTTGATCGGGAAAATTATAAGCAGCTGTATCTTCTTCACGAGAAAATTTAAATACCCCCAGTCTGTCAAATTCGTTTTCCTCAACAAAATTTTTGAGGTCCAGAAAATCCTTTTTGCTTTCTCCAGGAAAACCAACTATCAGTGAAGTTCTGATTACAATATCAGGAATATTGTTTCTTAAGTTATTTATTAAATTAGAGATATCTTTTCTTTTTCCTCTGCGATTCATTAATTTTCTAATTTTATTTGAAGAATGCTGTATGGGAAGATCTAAATAACTGCATATTTTTTCTTTTTCTGAAATCAATTTTATCAGATCATCTTCTATAAATTCTGGATAGCTGTAAAGTATCCTGATCCACTTGATTTCATTTATTTTTACAAGTTCTTTTAATAAAGGAGTCAGAGAAGATTTGCCATAGATATCTACACCATACTGAGTTGTATCCTGTGCTATTACAATTAATTCTTTAATACCTCTTTTTGCCAGGTTATTTGCTTCTTCAACTATGTCTTCAATTTTTCTGCTTTTCACTGGTCCTCTTATTTTTGGTATACTGCAGTAAGTACAGTTATTATTACAGCCTTCTGCAATTTTTAAGTATGCAAAATAATCATTATCCAATTTGCGCGGCAGGTCAGAGCGGTAATCAAAACCTGGTTCTGTTATATTTTTATTTTTATGTCCGACAAGACTTTTTTTAATTACCTCTACTATTTCATCAAAATTACCTGTTCCCAAAATAGAATCTATTTCTGGTATTTCCTGTATAAGTTCACTGCTGTATCTCTGTGTAAGACATCCTGTAACAATTAAAGATCTGCAGTTGTAATTTTCCTTGTATGCTGCAGCATTTAGTATGGTTTCGATAGATTCTTCTTTAGCATCCTGTATAAATCCACAGGTATTTATAATAATCACTTCAGCATTTTTTAAATCATCTGTTTCTGTGAATTCGCTGTATTCTGATAAAAATCCCTTCATATGCTGGCTGTCAACTTCATTTTTGGGACAGCCAAGAGTTATTAAACTGTATTTTATCATAATAATTAATACTCCTTTTTTTCTTCAAATAGAAAAAAGCCCTGGTGGGCTTCATAAATTCTTTAAATGGTCGGGTTGCCGGGATTTGAACCCGGGACCTCACGCCCCCCAGACGTGCGCGCTACCTAGCTGCGCCACAACCCGCTGTCAACAGACAGTATTATATAAGAAAGATCTTTTAATGTCAAGATTCATTCAACAAATTCTAATTTTTTGAGATAATCCATAGTTTTATCCGGGTAATCAGTTACAATAAAAACTTCCTGCAGTGAAGAACTATTTTTGGCTATTACTTTTATACCACTTGGGGTGTTGTATTTTAACTGCAGATAGGCAGGAACACCACTCCCTTTTCTTCTATTAATACGTCCTGGTATTATACTTTTAATTAGCTTTGAACGAGAAATTTCTAATAAAAAAGGAAAAATATCTTCAATAATTGTATGTTCCTGTTTTATTTTGTTATCTCTATATTTATTACTCATAAAACCACATCCTTATTATATTATAACATTGACTAATTTTTAAGGCAAATGCAGCTCTCTTTTGTTTTCTGTAACCAAACAAAATTATAAAAATTAGCTTATAACGTTTTTGGATATAACAAAAGAAGAAAAACTTTTTATTATTATAAATGGAATATAGAATAAAAATATGGAAGACAAAAAACTGCTTAAATTAAAGTTATCCTTAGAATAACAAAGAAATAAATGTTTAATTGACCTTGTGCACAAATAAATATAAAAAAAACACTTGACCTAAAGATAGGACTTGGTTATAATAGATATTGCTTGAGCGAAAATTACTCAAAAATACTTAGGGGAGTAGCTCAACTGGCAGAGTAGCGGACTCCAAATCCGTTGGTTGCGGGTTCAATTCCTGCCTCCCCTGCCATAATAATATAGGCTGATGTAGCTCAATTGGTAGAGCAGCTCACTTGTAATGAGCAGGTTACCAGTTCAAGTCTGGTCATCAGCTCCATTGAATTTTATGAAAGCCGTTTATTCGGCTTTTTTTTATTTTTAGTGTATTTATTATACATTATCCTGCTGTTTTTGGTAAATTTATTACTATTAAATTAAGAAAAATATTTTTTTCATTAATAAAACTTGAAATAAATTAGTTTATGTATTATTATAATATCGTAATATCCAAATATAATGATATAAATAAGGTGGTTATAATATGAAGAAGTATGATCTTATTGTTGTTGGTATGGGTCCTGCTGGAATGGCAGTAACTGCTATGGCTTCAAATATGGATTTAAATGTTTTAGCCATAGAAAAGCACAAGGTTGGCGGAGAATGTTTAAATTACGGCTGTGTGCCGAGTAAAGCACTTCTTAAAGCCGGAGAAGTAAATGAAGTTACTGAAAACCTGCGTCAGTTCGGTATTCAATTTAATGGTGATACTGAAATTGAAAATCCGCTTGAAATTGTTAGAGATAAAGTGGGAGAAATAAGTGGAAATAAAACAATGAAAGCCTTTGAAAGAGCTGATTTGATAGTAGATAAAGGGGAAGCAAAATTTGTTGATAAAAAAATTATAGAGGTTGATGGAGAAAGATATACTGCAGATAAGATTTTTATTGCAACAGGAACTGAACCACTTGTACCTCCTATCCCAGGTCTTAAAGATGTATCTCGATTAACAAATTTAAATATATTTGCACAGGAGGATATTCCGGAGAAATTAACCATCATTGGTGGTGGGGCAATTGGTTCAGAAATGGCTCAGGCTTTTTCCAGACTTGGTTCTGAGGTAAATATGTTTCAGATTGATGATCATCTTGTTCCTATTGGTGATGAAGAAGCTGGACGGGTGCTGGAAGAAAAGTTTAAAAAAGAAGGTATTGGTGTATATAATAGTACAGGTATCAACAAAGTGGAAGAAAAAGATGGGAAAATAATTACACACACTGAGGCTGGAGTTTTTGAATCTGATGAAATTCTTGTAGCTACAGGTAGAAAAATAGTACTGGATTCTTTAAATCTCGAAAATGCCGGAATCGAATACGGTAAAGGTGGGATAAAAGTTAACCGCAGATTGGAAACAAATGTTAAGGGAGTATATGCAGTTGGAGATTGTAATGGAAAAGCTCTTCTTTCTCATGCAGCAATGCATCAGGGGATGATAGCTTTAATGAATGCTATTAATCCTACTCCAATAAAACAGTTTAATTATGATGACTTTTTAGTACCCTGGTCTGTTTTCACAAAACCAGAAATAGCTCAGGTTGGAGTTACAGAAAAAGAAGCTGAAGAAAAAGGTCTGGATTATCAGGTAGTAAAAGAAAAATATTCTGATTATGGTAGAACAATTGCAGATGGAAAACCAGAGGGTTTTGTCAAAGTTATTACAAATTCAAAAGGAAAAGTCTTTGGAGCTACCATTGTTGGGGAAGCAGCAAGTGAATTGATACATGAATGGATCCTGGCCATCCAGCATGATATAGGACTATTTGATATTATGATGACACAGCATTCATTCCCAACTATTTCTTTAATGAATAAGCGAGTTGCAGAAAAATGGATGATGGGTAAAACTAGTTCCGGTTTTATTCCTAAACTTGCTAAGAAATTTATCTAATATAAAAAAAGAGGGGAATCTTCCCCTCTTTTTTAATGTTTTCTTAAAATTACAGTGACTGAAGATCAGTATTAAGCTGTGCAAAAACATAGATTGGTGCACAGCCAGGATATTCTGTCACAGTTTTCGCAACTTTCATTGCTTTTTCCACTTCTTCTCTAGATTCGAATTTCTTCCAGCAGTCCCCTACTACAAAAAGATGTTTCCCTTCAGCATCAGTATAATCCAGTGAAGGAACTCCTCCTGCAATTATTAAGGACTCTCCTTTTTCTTCAACAAATTTCCTGGTGTCTACCCCCTGTTTAAAGCTGTCTAAAGCTCCGCGTATATATTTATAACAGCCAGGACATGTCTGCTGAATTAAAACATCTATTCCAGGAATAAGACCAACTGGATTATTTGCAGGTCTCTTAAAGAATTCTCTTACACTGTCAGCAGAAACTCCATTAACTTTAATTTTATCCAGTCTCATTTCTCCCAATCCTTCTGAAAAAGCAATCTGAGTGGAAGGTACTTCATGTGGTTCATATCCCATTATATAGGAAGTTAAAGCATCAACTGCTACAGTGTCTTCTCCAGCAATCAGTAAATTCATTTCTTTTGGTGTTCCTGCATGAGGGCCCTGGCCTTCCATGGCAATAATACCATCTATTATTGTTAGATTAGCTTTTCTTATTCTCAATAAATCAGAAATTTTTTGATCCAGATCTATTCTGTGTGTATCCTGCTGTTGACCTG
Organism: Bacillota bacterium; assembly: GCA_051747745.1. Lineage (GTDB taxonomy): Bacteria > Bacillota > Halanaerobiia > Halanaerobiales > Halanaerobiaceae > QPJE01. Next base: position 42,411 of record JBNJGL010000001.1, read on the forward strand.
ATGGATGAACATTAGGAATGATTCCCTGCCAATTCTTTAGTCCTAATGTAACTGTACCACCTAAATGTGTTTTCATTTTGGGAAGATTTATCAGCACATCAGCATCCAGAACAGGTCTAAATACAGCTGCCTGTTTAAACACTTTAGCCATTGGAAGTTCTACAGTAACTGCTGCTTCCTCATCAAAAAATATTACCCTGTCTGCCCCTCCTCTATAAGCAGCATCTTCCATTTCTGCTGCTTTGAAAGCAGGTCTTGCTCTACCAACATGTTTTCCCAGTGATGGATTATCCCCAACCCACACTTCACCGGCTTTAGACTCATCTTTTAAAAGCGAAACCAGTGCTTCTATTACCCGGGGATCTACTACAGAAAAGCTTTCTGGTGGAGCTAAAAAAGCAAGGTTGGGTTTAATTAAGACCCTATCTCCATTTTTAATTAAATTGTCTATATCTCCGACAGCCAGATCAATAACCTCTCTTAAAGAATCCTTAATAGCCTTTATATCCTGATCATGTCTTTTAAAATGACCTTCCAAAAATTCTTTATTACCTTTTAAATTATCAACCTTTACAACAGATACATTAGCACCCATTTTTTATCCTCCTTATTGAGCTGATTTTGAGAATTTTCCGACAACTAAAAATGAAGTAGTAGTTAAATTTCCCGCATTCTTTTACATCAAAATAAATCAGTAATTAAACTCCCCCCTCTAAATTAAAATTTTATATGGCAAAAACAGAACTTTGTTCAGTATTTAAATTATCTTTTTATTAAAGCCATTAATTCAGGTGGAGCACCCGGCTGATTAAGGTATGAATATTTGATGGTATTATATTTTTTGTGGTCCAAATTTTTCATAAATTTTTCTACAGCAGCTGTTTCTTTTTTTCCTCCACTATGTCCACTGTAAGCTACTATAATTATTATACCACCATTTTTCAAAAAGTTCATACTTTTCTTTACTGCAGTAATTGTGGAATCAGCTCTGGTTATAATATTTTTATCTCCTCCAGGAAGATATCCAAGATTAAAAATAACAGCAGAAATATTTTGATCATTTAAATAGTCATCAATATTTTCATGGCTGTCATTAAACACCTCTACTCTATTTGATAGAGAATGATCTTTAAGCAGTTTAAGGGTATTTTCTACAGCCTTATCCTGAATGTCAAAAGAATAAACCCTTCCATTTTCTTTGACCAATTCTGCCAGATATAATGTGTCATATCCGTTTCCTGCAGTTGCGTCAGCAGTTATATCTCCAGGTTTAACATATTTATTTAAAAGAAAGTGAGAAAATTCAACAGGTGTTAAAAAATCTTGATTCATGATTTTGACTCCTCATTGTTGTAATTTTTTAGAAAATTCTTTTTTAGATAATTCAATTGTTCACTGTCAGTTAAATCAATTTTAAGTGGAGTAATGGAAATATTTCCTGACAAAAATGCTGCTATATCAGTGCCATCATCTTTAATATTTTTATTACTTCCTGAAAGCCAGTAATAAGTATTACCCATCGGGTCGGTTCGTTCATCAAAAGTATCACTATAGAGTGTTTTTCCCAATTTTGTGATTGAAATATTATTATTTTCCTTTATTTCTGCCGGGAAATTTATATTCATTAAGAAACAGCTGTTTAATTTGAATACATCTTTTGATTTAATAAATTTCGCAATATATTCTGAAGCTTTTTTAAAATCATTTTTATAATCATTTTCTTCATTGTATGCCATAGAAACTGCCATTGAAGGATAACCAAGCATCCATCCTTCTATAGCTGCTGATACAGTTCCAGAATATAGAATTTCAAACCCAAGATTTGGGCCATGATTAATACCGGAAATTATTAGATCAGGTTCAAAATCTATCAGCTTTTCTAAAGCAAGTTTTACGCAGTCTGCCGGGGTTCCACTTACTCTATAAGATGGTGTATCAGGTAGAGCGGATCTAATTATTTTTCTGGCTCGAAGAGGATCATTGATTGTTATTGCATGGCCAGAAGCACTTCTTTCTCTATCAGGGGCTACAAGAGCAATTTTGTGGCCTTCATCAGCCAGTTTTATTCCCAGTTCAGTTATTCCATCGGCATAAACACCGTCATCATTTGTTAAAAGTATTTTCATATTTTCCACCTCATCTAATATATGTATTCATCACTGTGAATTTTTAACAGTATAATAACCAAATAATATGGAGAATGACTGTTTAAAATAGAGTATTAAAGGTATAATTTATTGTAAAGACAGAAGAAGGTAAATAAATACAATTGACGAATTTTTTAATTTAATATATACTATTTGATGTGCTTACGAAAAACACATAAGCCCTCATCGTCTAGGGGTCCAGGACACCAGGTTTTCATCCTGGCGGCAGGGGTTCGAATCCCCTTGAGGGTGCCAATATGGAGGGGTGCCCGAGTGGTTAAAGGGAGCAGACTGTAAATCTGCCGGCGATGCCTACAAAGGTTCAAATCCTTTCCCCTCCACCATTTTAAACATCAAGAACACCGGTTAAGGTGTTCTTTTTTTTTATATTCGTTATATTTAATCACGCAAATTGTCAACAGCTATTTCTCCGTCTTCAATAATTACTTCTGCTTCTGCAATTTCACCACTATCTCCCCAGGGACCGTATTCAGTATCATCGATTACAGCTGTTACAGCTGCTCCATTACCAATCTTTATATACAGTTTATCTTCAGGAGAAAATTCTCTTTCATCACCCTGATCTAAAAGGCCACTATAAACGTTTTCTCCATCGATATCTATTCTAACCCAGGCAAGGTCAGATGCTTTAATAATAATATTAAAATCTGATATTTTTTCCCTTTCTGTATCTGTATCAGCATCAACAACCTGCTGTTCTTCTTCTAAACTGCTGCTGTCAGTATTATTTTCTGTACTGATAGGAGTTTCTATATTTTCATCAGTTAGTTCAGATTCTAAAGATATTTCCTGCTCTGAAGCTATATTATCATCACCAGTATTGGTACTGCTGTCTTCTGTATCATCTGTATTGTTTGTTTCGCTTGTATTGCTTGTTTTGCTTGTTAATCCTATACTGGGATTTTCAATTTCTTCTAAATTATCGGCAGCATTATCATTTTCAATTTCAGAATCTGAATTTTCTTCTGAATCAATCTGCGGTTCAAGTATATTTAGATTATTTAAATTATCATTTTTTTCTGCTTCTTTAGAATCTGTTTCAACTGCATTTTCTTTATCCTGGAGATTATTATCACTATCATTTTCCTCAGAAACAGAATACTGATTATCGGTCTCCAGATTGTTAACAGCATTATCAATATTATCTGAAAGAAAGAAATATTGATATATAAAAAAAGCAGATGCTGCAACAAAAATAAAAATAAAAGTTATAATAATAATTTTTAAAAATTTAGGTCTCTTTTTATTATGAATAGGCTGATATTTAAATTCTCCCTCTGGCAGCAGCTTTTTATTTAAAGCTGATTTATTTTCAGTATTTTCCTTCAAAATATCATATTCTTCTATAAGAGAACTGTAATCAATACCTACCTGTCTTGCATAACCTTTTATAAAAACTTTTACATAAACGTTTCCGGGAATAATATCAAAATCATTATTTTCTATTGCTTTAAGATATTTTTTGCGGATCTTGGTCTGTTCCTGAATATCATCAAGAGTAAGGCCTTTTTCCATTCTAGCTTCTTTTAGTAATGTCCCAAGCTCCAATTTCTTAGCCTCCTTCAAAATTATTAACTTATGTCAAAGCTTGAATAATTGTGTAAATATCTGTTTTTGTCATCACTACTTTGATCTGGATTAATAATTTCAATTAAAAAATCAAAATCCAGCCAGGTATATTTGCTTTCTCTTACAAGAACATCCGGATGTTCTATAATAATTAAGAGCTTTTTTTCTAACATATTTTTTATAAATTTAATATGTTCTGCACCCGAGCGGTGGAAGGTTGTAAGTGCATCAATAATGAAAACAAAATCTTTATTAAGATAATCATCAGATATTCGTGTTCTTGTTATTTTCCTCAAAAGAGTTGTAGATAACAGCTGCCAGTGTTTATTTGCATGGACAGAAGCACTTATTGCAGTTTCTGTCTTCCCTACTCTAGGTTCACCAATTAAACCAATAAAGCAGGAATCTTTTGTCTTTAAATGAGCACTTAAAAAATCAATTAAAAGGTCAAGGTCTGTTTTTTGAAAACGGTAATAATTTTTGTTCTCATATATATCTGTTTTTCTGGAAATGATTTTTTTACCGTGTTTCATAGCTAAAAAATCGTTGAGTGCCGGTTTTCGGAGAGAACACAGTTTTATATTTTCTACAGAATCTAAAGAATTCGTAATAATTTTCTTTTGATTTTCATTGTTTATTTGTATCAAAAAACCTCTCAAATCACCTTCAATGCTTGCAATTTTAAGGATATTAACATTCAGCAGGCCTAATAGAGATGCAACATCTCCCAGCAGGCCTGTTCTATTTTTAATTATTCTATATTCTAAAAAATATACTGACATAGAAACTCCTCCATTATTAAATTCTATAAGAGAATACAAATACCTTTTTTAAATATATCTAAATTATTACAGCTATTCTTTTTCGTATGGTTCTCCATCTGCTGCTGGAGGATTGGCACTACCTATTACACCTGCCAGTGCCAGTATTGTGAGAATATAAGGTGCCATCAGCAAAAATTGTCTGGGAATAAAAGATAGTCCCATAGTCTGAGCCAGCATCTGCAGAGCATCTGCAAAGCCAAATAAAAAAGCTGCCAGCAGAGCTCCCTGTGGTGTCCATTTACCAAAAATCATAGCAGCAAGAGCTATAAATCCTCTTCCTGAGGTCATATTTTCCACAAAAAGATCCAGCAGGCCGATAGAAAGACTGGCTCCTGCAAGACCGGCAAAAAGTCCACTCATAATAACAGCAATATACCTTATTCTGTAGACATTAATACCAACACTATCTGCAGCAGCAGGATGTTCTCCAACCGATCTTATTCTGAGGCCAAAAGGTGTTTTAAACAGCAGCCAGTAAGAAAAAACAACGAGAATTAAAGCTATATAAACAAATGGAGTATGTTTTCCGATAATATCTCCTAAAATAGGTATATCATTAATTACCGGAAGAGTCCAATCTTTAATTTTATTTACACTGGGAGATTGTCCTGCACTTTCGAACATAACTCTCAGCATAAAACTTGTAACACCTGCTGCGAAAATATTTATAGCAGTACCACTAACAACTTGATTTGCTTTTAAATGTATAGAAACAAAGGCATGTATTGACGCCACAAGGCCGCCAAAAAACACGGCAGCCACAACACCCATCCACGGATTTCCGGTTAAATAAGAGCCTGCCATGCCCATAAAGGCACCAATCAGCATAATACCTTCCAGAGCAATATTTATTACACCAGATCTTTCTGAAAACATTCCACCAAGGGCTGCCAGTATTAAAGGAGCTGCCATTCTTAAACTAGTGTTTAATAAAGAAACAATATTATTAATTAACATCAGCAGCCTCCTTTCTATATTTTTTTATTTTTCTAGAGAGAAGGGTAAATAAATATTCTGATGCAACAAATAATATTATAATGGCCTGTATTATTTCTATTACTTCTTTAGGCACTCCAGCAATACTCTGCATCATCATTGATCCCCGCTGCAGTATTCCGAAAAGAAATGCTCCTAATACTACTCCTGCAGGATGATTTTTTCCCAGCAGAGCCACAGCTATTCCGGTAAAACCATAGCCAATAAAACCAAAGGGCTGGTAAGCTCTAAATTCCAGGCCGAGCGATTGAGTTACCCCGGCTAGACCGGCCAGACAACCACTTATAAACATGGCTAGAATCATGTTTCGTGCCGCTTTAATACCACCGTATTCAGCTGCCTCTGAATTTAAACCAACTGCACGTATTTCGTAACCTAAAGTTGTTTTCCAGAGAATATAATAGACAATATAAGCAGCAATTAAAGCAATAATAAAACCGGCATTTAATCTACCAAAAGGGAGAAGGCGCATAAGTTTTGCCGTGTCAGCTATTTTTGGGGTTGCTGGCATAAATCCACTTGCTTTAAGTGGACCACCTGTTAAATAAGATACAAGATATAAGGCTATGTAATTCATCATAATTGTTGTTATTACCTCATGTACACCCAATTTTGCTTTCAGAAAGCCTGCAAAACCTCCCCACAGTCCTGCAGCCACCATTCCTCCCAAAAGTGCCAGAGGTAGATGAATTAATAGTGGTAGTTGAAAAAAATATCCCAACCAGGTTGAAGCAATATATCCAATTAAAAACTGACCATCACCACCGATATTAAATAGACCGGTTCGAAAAGCAAAGGCAACTGCCAGGCCGGTAAATATTAGTGGTGTGGTATTTACAAGGGTTTCAGCAAAACCATTTAAGCTGCCAAAAGCACTGTCAAAAAGAACTATATATGCCTGTACAGGGTCTCTCCCAATTGCAAGCATAAAAACTGCTCCCACCACAAGGCCAGCAAAAACTGCCATTACAGGGATAATCATACTGGCCACCCATCTGTAATAGCGGTTTTCTTCTTTTCTTTCTGCCACTAATTTATCATTATCAGCCATTATTATCATCTCCTTCGGCATCTTCACTTTCTGCCCCAGCCATCATTAGCCCCAGCTTTTCTTCTGTTGCATCTTTTTGATCAAGAATATCAACAATCTCACCTTCATATATAACTGCAATTCTATCACATAGTGAAAGAATCTCATCAAGTTCAAGCGAAATAAGAAGAACGGCTCTTCCTGCATCTCTCTGTTCTATCAATTTACTGTGGATAAATTCTATTGCTCCAACATCAACACCTCTTGTTGGCTGTGCAGCAATAAGAAGGTCTGGATTTCTGGCAAATTCTCTTGCAAGAATAACTTTCTGCTGATTTCCACCGGAGAGTGATTTAGCAATAACATTCTCATCTGGAGTTCGTATATCAAAATCTTTAATCAAATTACGAGCAGAATCCTTTATTTTTTTGTAGTTCATTTTTCCATTTTTAGCATATGGACTTTTATAATGAGTTCCTAAAATTAAATTTTCAAAAAGGGAAAAATCAAGCACAAGACCTCTTTTCTGTCTATCTTCCGGAATATGAGCCACTCCACATTCAATAATATCTCTGGTACTGTAGCCAGAAATATTATTTCCCTTTAATTTTATAGCACCTTTTTCCAGTTTTCTCAAACCGGTTAAAACTTCGGTTAATTCAGTTTGACCATTACCTTCAACACCAGCTATACCGAGTATTTCTCCTCTGTTTACACTAAAAGTACAGCCATTTAAAGCAGGCAGGCCTCGATTGTTTTTGGTATGCAAATTTTCTACTTCTAGAATGACTTCTCCAGGATTAGATTCTTCTTTATTTACTTCCAAAATAACTTCTCTTCCTACCATCATTTTAGCAAGTTCATTTGTTGTTGCATCTTTAGTATCAACAGTATCTATTAATTTTCCTCTTCTAATTACTGTTACCCTGTCAGCAATTGCTTTAACTTCTTTTAGTTTATGGGTAATAAAAATTATAGATTTTCCTTCATCTGTCAGGCTCTGCATTATATCTATCAGCTCATCAACTTCCTGTGGTGTTAAAACAGCGGTCGGCTCATCCAGTATTAATATATTTGCTCCTCGGTAGAGAGCTTTCAAAATTTCTACTCTCTGCTGCATACCGACAGAAATATCCAGTACAGTAGATTTGGGATCAACATTTAAACCATATTGTTTTGAGAGGGATTCAACTTCTTGAACAGCTTTTTTTTGATCAATCACCATATTTTTTACAGGTTCACTTCCAAGCACAATATTTTCTGCAACTGTAAATGGAGGTACCAGCATAAAATGCTGGTGAACCATTCCGATCCCATGCTTAATGGCAATATTTGCAGAGGTCATCTCTACTTTCTCGCCTTCAATAAATATTTGTCCTTCATCATGCTGATAGAGTCCATAAAGGCATTTCATTAAAGTAGATTTCCCTGCCCCATTTTCTCCCAGTAAAGCATGGATTTCTCCTTTTTTTAATTGAAAATCAATTTTATCATTTGCAGTAACACCTGGAAATCTTTTAGTGATATTTTTCATTTCTACTGCAAAATCATCAGCTCTATGCACTGAAATTCCCCCTTTTAAACAAAATTAAATATTGTTGAAATCATCTTCTATTATTTGATCAAGCTCATCTTCTTCTATAAGTACTTCGCGCGGTTTGCTGCCTGCATAGGGACCAACTATACCATCTTCTTCCATCTGATCAATTAATCTGGCTGCCCTGGAATGGCCAATATGAAGTCTTCTCTGGAGCATAGATATTGAAGCTCTATATTTGACCACCAGTTTAACAGCTTCTTCATATAATTCATCCTGTTCGTCATCCAGTGATAGTTCTACATCTTTTATATCTTCTGTTTCAATTTTATAATCTGCTGAAGCCTGATTTTTAACAAAATCAACAATACTATTAATCTCCTCATTTGTTAAAAACGCACCCTGTATGCGGAGCGGTTTCTGCATTCCCACCGGTGCAAAAAGCATATCTCCTTTACCTAATAGTTTTTCTGCTCCCCCCATATCCAGAATTGTACGGGAATCTGTCTGTGATGACACAGCAAAGGAAATTCGGCTGGGAATATTAGCTTTTATTAGTCCGGTAATTACATCAACCGATGGTCTCTGGGTGGCAATAATCAAATGAATTCCTGCTGCTCTGGACATCTGAGCAAGCCGGCAGATATTATCTTCGACCTCATTGGCCGCGACCATCATAAGGTCAGACAGCTCATCTATAATTACAACAATATATGGCAATTTATCTTCTTCAGTTTCACACTGTTTATTATAGGACTCTATTCCTCTGCTTCCAGTTTCAGAAAAAAGCTCATAACGGCTTTCCATTTCATCTACAACCAGTTTTAATACATTCGCTGCTTTTTTAGGATCAGTAACAACCGGAGTAAGGAGATGGGGCAGCCCTCTGTATGTATTTAGTTCAACTTTTTTGGGATCAACCAGCAGCAGTTTAACTTCATCTGGATGTGATCTGTATAAAATACTGGTTATCATTGTATTGATACAGACACTTTTCCCAGATCCTGTAGCTCCAGCGACCAGCAGGTGAGGCATTTTGCTTAAATCAAAGACTATAGTTTCTCCATCAATACCTTTACCTAAAGCTAGAGTCAGCTGTTTGTCCGCATTTTGAAATTCATTGGAAGCAATTACATCTCTAAAAGACACATTTACATTATTTCCATGAGGGACTTCAATTCCTACAGCAGCTTTACCTGGAATTGGAGCTTCTATACGGACATCACGGGCTGCTAAAGCAAGTGCTATATCATCAGATAAATTAACAATCTTGCTGACCTTTACTCCTGTAGCAGGTTGAATTTCGTATCTTGTAATTGTCGGGCCGTGATTTACATTTATTACTTTTGCATTAACTCCAAAGCTTTCCAGTGTTTCTTCTAAAAGTTTGCTTTTATTTTCGAGTTTAATTTTCTTTTTTCCACTGCTGTTCAAAAGGGAGATTCCCGGAAAATTATAGTTGCCTCTTTTTTCTCCTTTTTCTTTAATGTTTTTAGATTGATCTTTGGTTAGATCAAAGTCTTCAATCAGCTTTTGTTCTTTTTCTTTTTTTTCAGAGCTGTTTATATTTTCTGATGCCATATCTTCATATAAATTACTATTAAAATCCGAGCTGTCTTTAACAGTATTTTTAGTAATAGGTGACTCATCACCGCTGTCAATATTTTTTTGCCTGTTATTTATTTTATTATGCTTATTTTGAAATCTATTTTTAATTTTATTTACTGTATTATAATAAAATATTTTTAGACTGTCGGCTCCATTTAAAAATTTATTTTTTATTTTTGCAAATAGTTCTAATGGAAATAAGACTATTTTTTTTATCCTATCAAAAATGCTGTCTAAAAATATATCAAACCAGAGAAGTATACCGGTTAAAAGGAGCATTGAAAGGACTGTATATGCTGCAGTTTTGCCGAATAATTTAAATAAAAACCAGCTTATAGATTGACCAATAATACCTCCCCCACTGCTGACAGCAGTCTGTCCAATATTATTGAAGCTGTTATTAGATAAATTTAAATCGATGATACTGATTACAGCTATTATACTTATAATAAAACCGGCAGCACGGAGAGAAAATTTTATTTTTTCTGATTTTATAAATTTAATACCCAGATAAACAAAAATAATAGGAACTGTATAGGCCCCACTGCCGAGTAAATAATAATATAACCTGGAAATGAAACTGCCGAGCATACCTGCTGATGTACTTAATAAAGAAATTCCGCTAATTATACCCAGGGTTATAAAAAATATTCCCAGTATTTCATTTTTTCTTTTTTCGATAGTGCTATTTTTATTTTTTTTGCTCACCCTGAGTCCTCCCTTCTATCATTAATAATTCTTTAATTACAGTGATAATCCTGCAGATATAATTACAATTATCCCTATAATCCAGCAGTAATAACTGAAATAAATTAATTTTCCTTCTTTTAAAATTTTTAATAAAAATTTGATTGCAAAAAAGCCTGATAAAGCAGCCGAAATTACACCTGCTAAAATAAGTGTAATATTTAAACTTCCCAGACCGGAAGCAGATATATCTTTTAACTGAAGAATTCCAGCACCACCAATAACAGGTATTGAAATTAAAAAAGAAAATCGAGCTGCAGATTTTCTATTTAACCCCTGAAGAAGTGATGCGGCAATTGTTGATCCGGAACGAGAAATACCTGGAATTATTGCTCCAGACTGAGCCAGCCCTACAACTACCGGCTGCCAGAATTTTAAATTTTCTATTTCCTTATTACCACTGCTGTATTTTTCAGTAATAAATAAGATCATGCCGGTAATTAATAACATAAATCCGGTTGAAAGAGGATTAGAAAATAAACTCTCAAAAAAATCTTCAAATAAAATACCTATAATTCCTGTTGGTATAACTGCAAGTAAAATATAAATAGTTTCTCTGCGGCGGTTCTTTTTCAGTAAAATAATTTCTTTTATTTCTATCCAAAAAATAATAAAAATCGGTATCAGTGTACCTAAGTGCAGAAAAACATTAAAAAGCATCTGATTATCTTTTATCTTAAAAAAATGCTGAAATAATACAAGGTGACCTGAACTGCTGATCGGCAAAAATTCTGTTAATCCCTGTATTAATCCTAAAAATACTGCCTGAAATAATGACATTGTCTCCAGCTCCTCAAAAAAATATATACTCATCTATTATTCTATATTATGTATTAAATATGTGCAAATATAAAACCAGCTGTTTTCAAGCAGCTGGTTAAATATCAAATAATTATACTTCCATTATTATAGGTAAAATCATTGGATTTCTTTTTATTTTTTTATATATATAATTATTTAATGAATTACGGATAGTATTTTTTAAAACAGACCATTCTGTAATATTTTTTTCTTCACATTCTTTTAGAGATTCTTCAACACGTTGTGTTGCCGCTTCGATTAGTTCTTCAGATTCTCTAATATAAACAAATCCTCTGGTTATAATATCTGGACCAGCAAGTATATTACCTTTTTTATCTATGGTAATAACAACAATGATAATACCATCTTCAGATAGAAGACGCCTATCTCTCAGAACTATATTACCAACATCACCAATACCAAGCCCATCTATCAGTACATCTCCAGATTGAACACTGCATTCTTTGCTGACTGAACTGTCAGTGAATTTAATCTTATCACCGATTTCTGCAATATAGATATTTTCTTTAGGAATACCATTTTTTTCAGCAAGATCTGCATGTTTGTATAGATGTCTAAACTCTCCATGTGTCGGTACAAAGAACTTAGGCTTAACAAGATTTAGCATTAATTTAAGTTCTTCCTGACTGGCATGGCCGGAAACATGAACACCAGAAACATTTTCATAAATAACATTTGCACCACGTTTAAACAGTTTATTTATAGTTTCACCTACAAATTTTTCGTTTCCTGGTATGGCTGAGGCAGAAATCATCACTGTATCACCATCTTTAATATTAATATGATAGTGATCACCTCTTGCCATTCTTGTTAATGCAGCCATTGGTTCTCCCTGACTTCCGGTAGTAAGCAGTGTAACTCTGCTGTCAGGCAGGTTGGAACATTCTCTAATATCTACAATCATATCATCCGGAATCTGCAGATATCCAAGGCGGCGGGCTATGTCAACATTATTGATCATGCTTCTGCCTGTAAATGCAATTTTCCTGTTGTATTTAAAAGCTGCATCTACAACCTGCTGGACACGATGAATATTAGAAGCAAATGTTGCAACAATTATTCTTTCTCTTGCCCCTCTAAATATTTCATCGACAGTTTCTCCAACAACTCTTTCTGACAGGGTATAACCTTCTCTTTCAACATTTGTGCTGTCCGAAAATAGGGCCAGCACCCCCTGCTCACTATCTCCAAGTTCCGCAAGCTTGTGATAATCAGCAACTTCTCCATCAATTGGAGTCTGATCAAATTTAAAATCACTTGCATAGATAATAGGACCTAAAGGAGTATGAAGAGCCAGTGCACATGTGTCAGCAATACTGTGATTTACTCTTATAAACTCAACAGTAAAACTGCCAACATTAATCTTTTTGCCCGGATGAACAACCTTCAATCTTCTATCTTTTAACAGCCGATGTTCTTTTAATTTTCCTTCCAGAAGACCAAGGGTTAATTTAGTTCCATAGACAGGAACATCCAGATCTTTCAGCAGATATGGGAGTCCTCCTATATGATCTTCATGTCCATGGGTTAAAACGATTCCATTTATTTTGTCTTTATTTTCCAGGACATAACTGAAATCAGGAATAACAAGATCAATTCCTAAAAGATCATTTTCCGGAAATTTAACACCTGAGTCAACAATCAACATTTCATCCCCGATTTCTAATACCATCATATTCTTTCCGATCTCTCCCACTCCACCGAGAGGGGTCATCGTAACTTCACTTATTTTATTTTTCTTACTCATTTATAAAACAAAACACCTCCAAAATATTTAAAAAACGACGTACATAAAGTTCAAATTTAAAACAAAAACAACAATTAATACATATCCGTTCTCAAAGCGTTATTACTATTATACATTGATAAATGAAAAAAAACAAGTAGACATTTTTGGGAGTTTTCTTTTTTATTAAATTAGATTATTTGTTATTAAGTATTCTGCAATCTGGACAGTATTTAAAGCTGCACCTTTGCGCAAATTATTGGCGGTGATCCAGAGATTAACAGAGTTTTTCCGAGAATAATCCCTTCTAATACGCCCCACCAGAATATCATCTGTTTTTTCAGTATCAGTCTGCAGTGGGTAAATTTCTTCTTCGGGATTATCTACAACCTTAACATTTTCAAAATTATTTATTTCTTTTTTTAATTCCTCCAGATCATATTCCTGCTGTAGTTCTATATTGATAGATTCTGCATGTCCAAATATAACCGGTATTCTTACACAGGTGGCTGTGATATTAAGTTCATCTTCATTTAATATTTTTCTGGTTTCATTGACCATTTTCATTTCTTCTTTTGTATAATCATTGTCCAGAAAAATATCTATCTGAGGAATAGAATTAAATGCAATCTGGTGATTGAAATTTTTGCATGTTATTTTTTCATTGTTTAAATAAGATTTACTCTGCTCAAGCAGTTCGTCAACCGCTTTTTTTCCTGCTCCCGAAACTGCCTGATATGTGCTTATAACAAGTCTTTTAAGTCCATATTTGTCCAGCAGAGGTTTTAAAACAGCTACCATCTGTATGGTTGAACAGTTTGGATTGGCTATAATAGTTTCTTTATTACAGAGTATACTTCCATTAACCTCTGGCACAACTAGTGGAATATCTTTATCCATTCTAAAAGCACTGCTGTTATCAATAACTATACCACCTTCTTTAATCACAAGAGGTGCGATTTCTTCAGCAGCACTGCTTCCTGCACTGAAAAGTGCTATATCAATATTTTTAAAACTATCTTCTTCTACTTCTTCCACAACAATTTTTTTTCCGAGAAAATCTATTTTTTTACCGGCAGAACGGCTGGTGGCAAAAAGGCGCAGATTATTTAAAGGAAAATTTTTTTCTTTTAAAATTTGAAGCATTTCTCTGCCAACAAGACCAGTCGCACCAACAACAGCAATATTATAATTTTTCAAGTTTTGAGCCCTCCTCATTTATTTTTACAGGTCTGGCAAAATAATTCGTACCCCAGACTCCCAGTATTATCATAAAAGCACCAACCCCCTGAAAAAAATAAAAATTTTCACCTCTAAATATAACTCCGGCGATTATAGAGACAACTGTGGTCAGGTTAGCAAATACAGCAGCCTGAGCGGCATTAATTCTTGAAAGGGTGTAATTCATCATAAAAAAAGCTACTACTGATGAAAAAATCCCCAGATATATAACAGCACTTAAAACTTTTATGTTAGTTAAAGGGGTGAAATAATTTCTAAAAGAAAAATTTTTATTTATTAAAGATATTAAATTAAAAGATATGGCACCAAACCACATCATAATATATGTAATTTCTACCGGTCTAAAATGCAGTGATAATTTTCTAGACATTACATTATAAAGAGCACCTGCAATAACTGCACCACCCAGTAAAGCTAACCCTAAAAAATTCCCCTCAATTTTGCTGCTGCCTTTATTTAAAACAATAAACAGCACTCCGGATACAGACAGTATTACAAATAATGTCTGTTTAAAAGTTGGACGTTCATCCAAAAAAACTGCACCAATTATAGTTACAAAAACAGGTATTAGTGCAATCATCATTCCAGCTTCCGAAGAAGTGGTGTACATTATTCCACTGGTTTCAAATATAAAATAAAGTCCAGGTTGAAACAGGGCCAGAATTAATAGAGTTTTTATATTTTTCCCTTTAAAATTGATGTCTATAAATCCAGCAGTTTTTAATATCGTTAAAGCGGCTGCGGCAAGCGCAAAACGAAAGCCAAGCA
This sequence comes from Bacillota bacterium, assembly GCA_051747745.1. Taxonomy (GTDB): domain Bacteria; phylum Bacillota; class Halanaerobiia; order Halanaerobiales; family Halanaerobiaceae; genus QPJE01. The sequence goes on from JBNJGL010000001.1 coordinate 57,448, forward strand.
GGTGGAAAGGAGATATTACCTCCAGCCCCTCCTTGGTAAACATAAATGAAAATCCAAATATAATACTGAAAATTGAACCTGAGATATATGGAAAATATTCTTTTATATTTTTAAACAAAATCGATCTCCTCTCTACTAATTTCTCGGCGGCCAGGGGCCATAATACTGATAATACTGACATTCTATACCACCATTATACAATTTGCGGCGTTTACTCGCTTTTTTGCCGAATACATCCTCAAAATTGGAGTGTGAGGACAGAATATAATAAGACCAGGTTTCAAGAGGCAGGAGCTTTTCTCCCATCTGCCTGTAAAGTTTCTCTACCTCTTCTCTTTCCGATAACCTCTCTCCATAAGGAGGGTTAGAAATAAGATAACCATATTTTCTGTTTGTAGAAAAATCCTTGAAATCCTTTTCCTGAAAATGAATAAGATCAGATACTCCGGCATTTTCAGCGTGAAAGCGTGCAGCACTAACAGCGTCAGGATCTTTATCATAACCCATAATCAATCTGACATCAGCAGAACTTTTAATTTTTTCTTCAGCTTCTTCACGGGTTTTCTCCCATATTTCATTATTAAAGATAGGCCATTTTTCGGAAATGAAATCCCTCTTTAAACCAGGAGCAATATTTTTAGCTTTCATAGCAGCTTCTATAGGTATGGTACCAGAACCTACAAATGGATCAATAAGTATGCGGTCTTTATCCCATTTGCTCAGGTAAATCATACCAGCTGCAATAGTTTCCTGAAGTGGGGCTGTTACCGAAAGTTTTCTATAACCTCTTTTATGAAGGCCTGCTCCCGATGTATCAATTGTTAAAACTGCTCTATCTTTATAAAGAGCAACTTCAATTGGAAATTCAGAACCATCTTCTTCAAACCAGCTTATATTATAAGTTTCTTTCATACTGTCTACTACAGCTTTTTTAGTGACAGATTGACAGGCAGGTACACTATCAAGCTTTGAATCGATGGATTTGCCGCTTACAGGAAATTCAGCATCTCTAGGAAGCCATTTACTCCAGGGGAGATTTTTAACTCCATCATAAAGCTGATCAAAATCTTTTGCTTCAAATTCTCCCATTTTTATCAAAATTCTTTCAGCAGTTCTAAGCCACAGATTTGCTTCAGCTACTGCTTTCAGGTCACCGCTGAAAGTTATCCTTCCATTTTTAACATCTGTGATTTCATATCCTAATTTATTTATTTCCTTTTTTACCAGTGCTTCCATACCAAAAGTACTTGTAGCTATTATCGATATATTATCCAAAAATCAAACCTCCTTCAACAGATTAACACCATTTTTTCTTAAGTCTTCTGCATGCTGATCAAAATTATCTTTATCTACCGCTCTCGTGGCAGGTAAAATAACATTTACTTTAAAATCATTATTTACTGCATCATTAGCAGTATATTTTACACAGACATCAAATGCAAGTCCACAGATATCTATTTCTTTAATATTAAGGCCTTTTAAAAGCCCATTTAAACCAAGATCTGTACCGTCATTATCCTGAAATGCAGAATAACTGTCAACATCTGTATCACTGCCTTTGCGCAGAATATAATCAAATTCATTGCTGTTTATATCTGGATGGAATTCAGCGCCATAAGAACCCTGAACACAGTGATCAGGCCAGAGCACGGGTCCTATACCCTTTTCCTTATCATAAGGTGTAAATGGTTCCAGATTGTGTGTAGAAGCAAAACTCCTGTGTCCAGCAGGGTGCCAGTCCTGTGATGCGGCAATAACCATATATTTGTCACTGGATAATAATTTATTAATAACAGAATTAATTTCAGATGCCCCGGCAACTGCAAGATTACCTTCTTCATAAAAATCATTCTGCAGATCAACCAATAGTAATGCTTTATTCAAAATTGCTTCCTCCTTTTTCTCAGTAATTTGACATAATTTAAAATCTTATTTCAAACTGATTAAAATCACTCAGATTTTCATCGGTAATTTTTATATTCTTAACATTAGCAAATGAAGGTCCTTCTTTAATTAAAGAAATCATCTGTTCTACTTTATTTTCTTTTCCCTGTATTACAATTTCTACTCTTCCATCGCGAAGGTTTTTGGCCCATCCTTTTATATTAAGTCCAGCAGCCTGACGGCGCAAAAAAGCCCGAAATCCAACCCCCTGTACACGTCCTGATACAAAGATGTGTTTTTGTATAATATTACTGCTCAATTGATCCACCTCCACTGTCTGTTCTTTAGTCTATTATAACCAAAAATTTATTATATATGCAAATAAGATTTTCAGGCATTTTTAGCTCCATTATCCTCTTGATTTTTATCATATACTGCTAATTTGACATTGGCTTGTGTAGATGTTAACATAAGTATTGGTTGTAAAAAAACTAAAAAAAGAGGTGAAATTATGGCAACAGTAATGAATCATGCCGAAGAACTGGCAGATGCAATTGTAGAATCAAAAGAATTTCAAGATCTGAAAGAAAAGGAATCTAACATGGTTGAAGATAGTGAAGCAAAAGAAATGTTAGATGAGTTAAATGCGAAATATCAGCAGATACAGATGATGCAGCAGAATGGTAAGCAGATAACTCAGGATCAGCAGAAAGAATTAACCATGATGGAACAGAAAATGCAAAAAAATGATCTTATTTCTGATTTTAATGAAGCACAAAAACATTTTAATCAGTTAATGAACTCTGTAAATCAGGTTATTACTGATAAATTACAGAATTATGATGAAGAAAATGCTGAATAATTGATGCAAATTATAAAGCCGCAGTTTTAAAAGCTGCGGTTATTTTTTTGCGTTTTTTCCAGCTTTATAACCTGTAGAAAAAGCAATTTGAAGATTAAAGCCTCCGGTCAGTGCTGCAGTATCTATTATTTCACCTGCAAAAAAAAGATTTTTAATCAGTCTGGATTCCATAGTTTGAGGATCTATCTCTGCGGTCGATACTCCTCCTCTTGTTATGATAGCTCTGGAAAAGCCAAAATTGTCTACGGCAGTTAAATTTAAGTTTTTGCATAAATTAATTATTTTATTTCTTTCTGATGCAGTAATCTGGCTGCATTTTTTATTATATGTTATTTCTGATAGCTCTACAAAAGTGGGAATCAATTTATTCGGCAGGAGATCTATCAGACCATCTTTGAATTTTCTATCTCCATATTTCTTAAAATCTCTGATTAATCTATTATCAAGCTGTTTTCTATCTAAAGCAGGTTTTAAATCAATTGAAAATCTAAATTTTTTGGATCTGCTGAAATCCATATACATACTTGCCGAAAGTACAACTGGCCCGGAAATACCATCTTTTATAAATTCCATTTCACCAAAATCTTCATATATTTTATCCCCACTGCTGCTGTAAATGCTAACCGCAGTGTTTTTTAATTTTAAACCTTTAAGATATTTTATCCAATTTTCTTTTATTCGAATTGGAACCAGAGCTGCTCTGGGTTTTACTATTTTATGACCACAGTTTTGGGCCAGAGTAAATCCATTTCCATCAGAGCCAGTCAGAGGATATGCTGAACCTCCAGCTGCCAGTATTATCTTATCAGCACTCAAAAATCCGTTTCTTTTTAATTTTACTCCTGCTGTTTTCCTGTTTTCTATAATTATCTTTTCTGCAAAATCATTTATTATATCTATATTTTCTTTTTGCAGTTCTTTTATCAGTACATTCTGCACATCTCTGGCCCTGTCAGAAGCGGGGAATATCCTGTTTCCTCTTTCTACCTTCAGTTCAAGGCCGAGATTACTAAAAAATGCAAATAAAGAATAAGCATCAAATTCTGAAAGAGAACTGTATAAAAATTTGGCATTATCAACTATATTATTTATGTGTACATCAGGATTAGAATAATTACTAATATTGCAGCGGCCTTTTCCTGTATATAGAAGTTTTTGAGCAGGCTTTTTATTTCTTTCTATTATTTTCACATCATTAGAATGAAAAGTAGACTGCAGAGCAGCCATAATACCTGCCGGGCCGGCACCAATAATAATTATTTTTTTCAAAATTAGCCTCCTTCAAAATTCGATTTTTTTAGTAAATATTTTCCTCCAGCACAGTAATATTTCAGGTGGAGTTTTCGCCTATTTTAAATGAATTTATTAAAAAATCAGCTGTTAATTTTCATAACTGTTCTAAATAATTTAAATGCATTTAGATAGTCATTTTCTTTAATTCTAATTGTTCTTGCATCAAGTTTTTTAATACCTGGAATTACAGCAGCTCTCTCTGCAAAAAGTGATCTGCTGAATTCAACGTCAAAATTAATTTCTCCCTCTTCAACTGTTGGCTTAAATTTATCTATTTGAGCAACAGCTTTGGATATTCCACTTTTGATTTTTTTGGATACAGCTGAAAAATCGGATACAACAGCACTTTCTCTGCCTAAAGCTTTTTTAACTGTAATACCGATATGCTCATTTATTTCTCCCTTTGCTGTTCTCACAGCAGATTGATCACCGGTGATGGCAATTACAGGAACCGAAAAATATCCCGCCACCCTGGCATTTATTCCTATTTCTCCCAGCAGCTTATCGTTTACTTTTATATTGTGTATTTTACCGGTATAAGTATGGTCCAAAATTGCTTCTGAAGTTCCAGCCCTTGCATGATATCCCACAAAAATCACTCCATCAAAGCTCTCATCAATACCTTCCATCATACTCAGTGCTTTTTCATCACCGGTAATTAACTCAGCTGCAGCAGAAAGTTTGCTGCGCTTAATATTTTTCATATCACTATGTGAATCATTAACAATGATTTCATTAACTCCTTCAGCCTGAAGATATTCTATAACTTTATTAACTTCATTAACCATCTTTTCACAGGCTTCTGGATATTTTTTGTTTTCTTTATAAGTCTCTTCTCCGGAAATCACACTGGAGATACCTTCCATATCTGCTGATATATATATTTTCATAAAATCATCCTCTCAAATTTTTAACAGCATTACTGATTCGTCTTAATCCTTCTTTTAGCCTTGACCTGGGGCAGGCAATATTCATTCTCATAAACCCTTTTCCACTTTCTCCAAACCAGGTACCAGGATTTAGTCCAACTTTAGCTTTGTTATTAAAAAAATCAATTAACTTTTTGTTATCCTCAAATCCTAATCCACGGCAGTCAAGCCACAGAAGATAAGTTCCTTCTGGATAAATTAATTTTATTTCTGGGATTTCTTTTTTTAAATAGTCAGCTGTATAATCTAAATTTTCTTTTAAATACTGCTGTTGATTACTTAACCATTCAGAGCCATTATTATAAGCTGTCTTCAATGCATTTAATCCAAAAGGACTGTTCCCGGAAGAAAATCCATGTTTTGTTTTAACATATTTATCTCTCAAATTTGCATCAGATATAATTGTATATGATGTATGTAGTCCTGCAATGTTAAAGGTTTTGCTTGGAGCCATATATGTAATAATTTTGTCTTTATAATTTTCATTTAATGATACAGTAGGAAAATGTTTTATTTCAGGATAAGTTAGATCAGAATGAATTTCATCAGAAAGTATATAAATATCCTCTTTGGCAGCGATTTCTATTAATTTATTTATTTCTTTTTTGTTCCAGACCCGACCGACAGGATTATGAGGACTGCACAGAATAATTGCCTTTATTGTTCTATTTTTACTTTTATAATTATCTATTATTTTCTGCAGATTTGAAAAATCCATTTTATATTTTTTATTTTCAAAAATCAGATCATTTTTTATTAATTCACAGCTGTTATTATCGATCGCCTCAAAAAAAGGTCTATATACAGGTGGCTGAATAATAACACCATCTGATGGATCTGTCAGCATATTAAGAGTGAAATTAAGTGCAGGTACAACACCATTATCAAAAACAATCCATTCTTTTTTAATTTTCCATTTGTAGTTATTTTCTATCCAGTTTACTATACTTTCTTTTATTTCATTATCTGCATAGGTGTAACCAAAAACCCCATGTTCAGCCCTATCTTTGAGATTTTCAATAACTTCTGGAACAGTTTTCCAGTCTGAGTCGGCCACCCACATTGGTAAAATATCATCTCTATCAAATATTTTCTGGCAGTTATCCCATTTGACAGATAAAGTATTTCTGCGTTCAATTATTTGATCAAAATAATCATTCAAATATATCATCTCCCCAAAAATAATTAAATATCATAAAAGTTCTGCATGGTTTTAATCATATAGTAATGGTCACTGCTTCCACCCATCTCTCTAATAGAATGCATTGCAAGCAGTGGGCTGCCGATATCTATGCTTTTTATCCCAATCTGTGTAGCTGCAAGAGGACCAATGGTTGAGCCGCCTTTTTGATCAGACCTGTTTGCAAAAGTCTGATATGGTATATTATTATTTTTCATTATATCAATTAATACTGCAGCAGTTTCTGAATTAGTGGTGTAATTTTGATTTGCATTGTATTTTAATACAGGACCTCTGTTTAAAAGAGGTCTATTTGTTTCGTCATGTTTTGATTCAAAATTAGGATGAACAGCATGAGCCATATCTGCTGATATTAAAAAAGATTTTTCCATGATTTTATAAATTTCTTCACTATTACCAAGGCTGTTTAATATCCTTTTTATACTGTCCAGCAAAAAAGGAGAATCAGCTCCCTGTCGGGTTTTGCTGCCTATTTCCTCATTGTCATATAAAACAAGCATTTTAGAACATGACTGATTTTTGCTTTCCAGCAGTGCAGTAAGACCTGCATGTACCATAGATAGATTGTCCTGTCTTCCGGCAGAAATATACTGATCACTAACACCAGCAAAATACCCTCTGGAGCTGCTGTATAAAAATAATTCGAAATCAAGTATTTTATCTATTTTTTTGTTTAATTTTTCTGCGATAATTTCTTTCAAAGTATCCGGATTTTTTTTGCTGGCTATATCAATAATAGCCCGTAAATCCTTTTGTTTATCTATTTTAATACCATCATTAATATCTCTGTTGAGGTGTATTGCCAGATTTGGAATTACAGCAATGGGTTTTTTAAAATCAACAAGAGAAACTTCAGCTGTAAAAGTTGATTTCCCTTTTGTTACTATTTTACCGGCAGCAGATAATGGTCTATCAAACCAGGTGTTTAGTATTGGACCACCATAAATTTCGGTATTCAGTAAGATATAATTGTCTTTGCTCTGATAGATCGGTTCTGGTTTTAATTTTAAAGCTGGACTGTCGGTATGAGCGGAAATCATTCTTATACCATCTTCCAGTTTATCTTCACCGATAGTAAAAGCAATTAAAGCTGATTCATTTCTGCTCAAAAAATAGCTGTTTCCAGGTTTTAGTTTCCAGTTTGATTTTAAATCCAGTTCTTTAAAACCAGCTTCACTCAGCATTTTCTTTGCGTTTGCAGCTGCATGATATGCAGTTGGAGATTGATTTAAAAAAGAAATTAATCTTTCAGCATATTCTTTTTTCTGCTTCATAATTCATCCTCCTCAATTTTTAATAAACCCCGATATATTCAATCGGGGTTTTGCTCTGACTACTTCTCTCCAGCTATATCAATTATTGTTTTTGCATAAATAGCAGTACTTTTAATTAAATTGTCAATAGAGATATATTCATCTTTTTGATGGGCCAGTTCCTTTTCTCCTGGGAATAGTGGTCCAAATGCCACTCCTTTTTTCATTTTTCTGGCATATGTTCCTCCACCGATAGCAATAGGATCTCTGTCATCACCTGTAAACTCTCTATAGGCATTCATTAAAGTTACAATAAAAGGATCATCTTTTTTAACAAAAAGCGGTTTTGCTTCCCGAAATTTTTTCACCTTTACTTTTTCCGGGATATTTGCTTTAATATCATCAATAACTTTTTCTCCATCAGATCTAACAGGATATCTGATATTTACATAAAATTCAGCCTGGGCTTCATCAGTATCAATAACTCCCACATTGAAGGTTAGATCACCGGATACTTCATCACTGTCTGCACAGCCAATAGATTTTCCATCAGTTTCTAAACCGATTTTTTTATTATAAAATTCAATAAATTTTCCGGCAGAACTATTACTGTCAATTAATTCTTCCAGCAGGATCAATAATCTGGAAACTGCATTATCTCCTTCCTGAGGAGTACTTCCATGTGCAGAGACTCCCTTATAACTTATATTTAAAATTGAATCGTCTTCAAATATATTTACAGCATTTTTATCATAATCAAAATCTGACAGAAGTTTTTCTGCTTTATTTTTATCAATTCCTTTTAGTTTTGCTTCACAGTAATCAGGAACCATGTTTCTGGCATTTCCACCCTCTATAGAAAGCAGTTGTACATTTGAACTGCTTTTTTTCAGTGGATAACTGAATTCCAGATCAAGTATTCCCTTTTCAGCATGAATAGCAGGGAAGGTTGCATCAGGACTAAAAGCAAGATCAGGCATTTTTTCTTTTTTTAAATAGTAATCGATACCTTTCATGCCAGATTCTTCGTTTGTGCCGAGTATAAGTCTGACTTTTTTATTTAATTTTACTTCTAGTTCATCGACAATCTTTAATGCATATAATGCTGCTACAGCAGGTCCTTTATCATCTATTGTCCCCCGTCCATATATTTTACCTTCATGTATTTCAGCTGCAAAAGGTGGATAAGTCCAGTTGCTTCCTTCTGGAACTACATCCAGATGGCAGAGAACAGCGAGTATATCGTCTCCTTCACCTATTTCGATATGGCCGGCATAATTATCAATATTTTTTACTGTAAATCCAAGATCTTCTCCTTTTTTTAAGGCAGCTGTAAGGGCTTTATGGACATCTCTACCGAAGGGCATGTCATCAGCCGCTGCACCTTCTACACTCGGAATTTTAATCCAATCCTGGACTGTAGAGATAATATCTTCACGAAAGTATTCAGCTTTTGTTAAAATTTCTTCTTTCACAAAAATCACTCCTCTATAATATTAGTTGTTATTCTTACAAATATTAAAAAAGTAACGACCATTAAAAAATTTTCAAAAAGCCTGGCTGAATAGAATCAGACCAGGCGAGACAGTACAGTTTATTTTAAATCAAATCTTTCAGCATTTCAAGATAATATTCAAACCGTTTTACAGATTTTTCAATAGGATCTGGTACAGTCATATCAACACCAGCTCTTTTTAAAATATTTAGGGGATAATCACTTCCACCTGCTTTTAAAAAGTTAAGATATTTTTTTGCTTCTTTTTGTCCACCTTCTGTTATTTTTTCTGCAAGTGCGGCTGCAGCAGAATATCCCGTAGCATACTTATAAACATAAAAGTTGTAATAAAAGTGAGGTATTCTGGCCCATTCCATTTTGAGTTCTTTATCAACTGTTAATATATTTCCAAAATATCTTTTATTAAGATCTTCATACAAATTTTTCAGACTTTCTGCAGTTAAAGGCACCGAATTTTCAACCATCTCATGTATTGTTTTTTCGAATTCTGCAAACATAGTCTGTCTGTATACAGTTCCTCTATATCCTTCTAAAAAATGATTTAACAGGTAAAGTTTTTCTTCTTTTGTTTTAGCATTATCAAGAAGGTAATCCACCAGAAGATTTTCGTTTAAAGTTGAAGCAACTTCAGCAACAAATATTTTGTAATTGGAATAAACATATGGCTGATTTTCATTAGAATAATAAGTGTGTACGGCATGACCCATTTCATGTGCAAGTGTAAATAAATTGCTTATATCTTCTGTATAATTTAATAAAATATAGGGATGTACTCCATAACAGCCACCGGAATATGCTCCAGATCGTTTTCCTTCATTTTCGTAAACATCGATCCAGCCACTGCTCAACCCTTCTTCAACTATGTTTAAATAATTTTTCCCCAGTGGAGAAATACTTTTTTTAAATACTTTTTTTGCTTCTTCATATTTATACTGAAGATTAATACTGGAGATAAGTGGTGTATAGGTATCATATATGTGCAGTTCATCCAGATTTAAAATCTCTTTTTTTAATTCCATATATTCATGGAGGGGAGACAGATTATTTTTTACTGTTTTGAGAAGATTGTTATAAACTTTAACATCGATATTATCACTGTCAAGAGATGCAGCAAGTGAACTGCTGTATTTTCTTGCTTTAGCATAAAAAATATCTGACTTTACAGATGAATTTAATACTGCAGCAAATGTATTTTCCAGTTTTTTGTATTCCTGATGCATTGATTTAAATGCATTTTTGCGCACATTTCTATCCTGTTTTTTTAAAAAATCGATATAACGGCCGTGAGTAAGACGACTTTCTTCTCCATTTTCATCTTCAATCAGCGGAAATTTCAAATCCGCATTATTTAACATACTGAAAATATTTTCAGGAGATTGAGTTAAATCACCTGCCAGCGCAATTATTTTTTCTTCTTCTTCGGAAAGATAATGCTTTTTCTGCCTCAAAATATTGTCGAAAAAGTGATCATATAACTGCAGGTCTTCCTTTTCAGTTTTAAATTTCTTTAACTTTTTTTCTCCTAATTCAAGTATTTTAGGAATCAAAAAGGATATAGAATTAGAAAGTTGATTATAAAGCATCATGGCCCGGTTATTATAATTCTGGTACTGTTCTTTTTTTGTATTCTGATCATATTTCATATGTGCATATGTATAGAGCCTGGAAACTCGTTTTTCAATATTGAAAATTTTTTCTAGACCATGCAAAAGATTTTCAGCATTTGATATAAGGTTTTCCTTTATTTCAATTATTTCTTTAATTTCCTGCTGGAGTTTATCAAATTCTTCTTCCCATTGTTTATCAGTTTTAAAAATATCTTTTAAATTCCATTTATGTATTTCAGAAATTTCTTTTCTATCTGGTAGTTCTTTAGACAAGACAGTTCTTCCTTTCTAGTTTGATACTATTTTTTAATTCATGTTTCAAAAGCCACTTCTTCCGCCATACTCCACTGGCATACCCGTGAAGATTACCATCTGCACCGATGACTCTATGGCAGGGTATTACAATAGCAATCGGATTTTTTTTATTGGCATTACCTACTGCTCTTGCAGCTTTAGGATGACCAATTGAACTGGCAACTTCACTATATGCTGCTGTTTCTCCATAGGGTATCTTTATTAAATAATTCCAGACTTTCATCTCAAATTCTGAACCATCTAACATAAGTGGTAGATTAAAAACATGTCTTTTACCTGTAAAATATTCATTAAGCTGATCAAAAATTAAATTATAATTGTGAAGAAGTCTTTTATCCTGATAAAAGTTAGCTTTACAGTTACTTTTAATTTCTTTAATTTTTTCATCAAAATCAATACCTACAAGCCCATAAATATTAAACTTTATTTTTAGCAGTCCTAATGGTGAAGGATAATATGTAATATAATTTGAATCAGTCAAAATATTCACCCCTGATATGCTTTAGTCTTTCTGGAGTTTCAAATTGATTTATAAAATGACCAGCAAGAATTACTGCTTCTCGACCTTTAAGCACAGAATTTTCTTTCAAGACATCTCTAATTTCTGCGGGGATAATTTCTAATTCATCGGCAAGAGCAAAGTAATCGGCTGTATTTATTTTAAGCACAGGCCTGCTCATGGCTGCTAATAATAGTTTTAAGGCATTTTGAGATGTTAAATTTTTATTTTCACTCAGAGTTTCAAGACTACCCGGCACCCATTCATATAATAACTCTGTTTCTTTTCTCTGCATTCCTTTAAGAATCATAGCAACAAAGGTTTTTTCATTGATTTTATCTTCAATTTTAAAATTATTGTTATATCCACCAATACTGATTCCCCAGGATAATAATTCTGTCAAATATGGAAGTACTTCTGAATCATCAATAAGAGCATTTGTTTTAGGATATTTTTCTATATTAATATCTAAATTAGTTCTGATTTTTTGTAAAATTTGTTTTTCGTAAATCACATCAATTAGATCCAAATTGTTTTTTAATGCTTCAGCAGCAGCAATTCCTGCTGCTTCTCCAGTATTCATTCCCACAGGAAGCACCCTTGCACTGGAAGCGGCAAGTGAGCTAAAACCACTGCTTCTGCCAACTATCATCAGATTATCTATATTGATAGATAATAACGACCTGAGTGGTACAGCATAATATCCCGGATTAAAAAGAACAAAGCCTGGATATTGAGTGCCAGAAGCCTGATAATCAAGTGGATAAGAAGCAAGGGTAACTGTATCTCTAAAAATCCGCTGCATAAACTGATCTTTAACACCCAGCTGATATCTGCTCAAAAAATGTCTGCTTTCTCTTCTGTAAAGTTCTGCTGGAAAATCAGCCAGAACAGCATCCGAAAATCCAGGTAAATTTTTGTTTAAATACTTTAAAATACTGTCTGCCTCATTAACGGCAGCATTTTTAGCATTCTCAACAGATGCAGGATCTAAAGGATCAACATTGAAAAGCAGAAGGGCGTTTATATATGCTGTCTTTTTGTTTTCTGTAAATACAATATTTAGTCCTCGTAATTTTAATTTGTCATTTGTAGGATTATATTTTTTGCCAAAATCAGAAAATCCCCAGGCATGATTTCCATTGATATAAGTACTGGAAAATTTTTTGTTTTTAATACTGTTATATAGCTTATAATAATTTATATTTTTAAATTTAAGTATCTGTGTAGAGGCCATGACTCTATTTGGTACATTAATATCTTCCTGACCATAAAAATAAGGATTACCTGCTTTGTAAGCCAAATTACCATCCTGAGAAGCATCGATAATAATCTCAGCGTTCAATTCTTTTTTAAAGCCATTTTTGTTTATTGTTAAAGATACGATTTTATTATCTTTCAGTATTACTTCTTCTAATTCTGAATCAGTTAAAACTGTAATGTTATTTTCTTTATTTAACAGCTGCCAGAAAGCTTTTTCTGCTTTTTCAGGATCAAAAGAAATTTCTTCCCCAACCATTTTATGCCATTCAAGAAAGATTCCTTTATTAATATTATTACCATTTTTATCATAGTTTAAATCCAAAAAGTTTAATCCACCATATGTCATTAAACCACCCGGGTTTTCTCTTTCCATAACTAGTACTGTATCCACACCAGCACGGGCGGAGGCACAGGCGGCAGCAATTCCTTCCGGTTCTCCTCCGAAAATTAAAACATCGGAATTAATGAAATTTCCATCTGCTAAAACTGGTGCAGCTGACATTAAAATCGATAATATTAATATTGCTGTAATCAACAAATTGTAGTATATATTTTTTTTCATTAATATGAACTTCTCCTGACTAAAATTTTGCATTACCAGGGGTGCGGGGGAATGGAATAACGTCTCTTATATTCTGCATTCCAGATAAGTACATTAAAAGTCTTTCAAACCCCAGACCAAAACCTGAATGTGGTACAGAACCGTATTTTCTTATATCTAAAAACCACTGATATTTTTCTAGATCCATGTTTAATTCTTCCATTCTGTTTTTTAGAACATCATAGCGTTCTTCACGCTGACTTCCACCTATTATTTCACCTACACCTGGAACTAAACAGTCAACTGCAGCAACTGTTTTTTGATCATCATTCTGCCTCATGTAAAAAGCCTTAATTTCTTTAGGATAATCAGTGACCATAATAGGTTTCTGAAAATATTCTTCAGTTAGATATCTTTCATGTTCAGACTGAAGATCGACTCCCCAGTAAACAGGATATTCAAAATCTTTGTCTGCTTTTTCCAGAATATCTACTGCTTCAGTATAAGTTATGTGGCCGAAATCTGCTTCTATTATATCAGCAATTTTATCTCTTCTTCCCTTATCTATCCATTTATTGAAAAAATTCATTTCCTCTTCTGTTTCTTCAACAGCATATTTAAACAGGTATTTAATAAAATCCTCTATAAGTACTGTCATTTCTTCTAAATTACAGAATGCCATTTCCGGCTCGATCATCCAGAATTCGGAAGCATGTCTTGATGTATTGGAATTTTCTGCTCTAAATGTAGGACCAAAGGTATAAACATCACCTAAAGCAGAAGCCATGAGTTCAGCTTCAAGCTGACCACTAACTGTTAATCCGGTTTCTTCTCCAAAAAAGTCTTCTTCAAAATTAATAGTTCCATTTTCTTTCTTTGGGATATTATCTAAATCCAGTGTAGTGACTTTAAATATTTCACCGGCACCTTCAGCATCTCCAGATGTAATTATAGGAGAATGAATATAATAAAAATCTCTTTCCTTAAAAAATTTGTGGACAGCAAATGACATCTTGCTCCTGAATCTATTTATAACACCAAAAGTGTTTGTTCTGGCACGAAGATGAGCTATTTCTCGGAGGAATTCAAAGCTGTGTCTTTTTTTCTGAAGTATATAGTCCGACGGAGCCTCACCAATTAAGTTTATTTCTTCTGCCTTCATTTCTACATTTTGCTCTCTGCCTTCAACTCTGTCAACATAACCATTTATTTTAATACTTGCACCTGTATTTATATCTTCAAGGGGAAATTTTTCTGGGTCCAGAATAACAATCTGTAAATTTTCCAGACTGCTCCCATCATTAATTTCTATAAAAGCTATATTTTTTGAAACTCTTTTTGTTCTAACCCATCCCATAACGGTTATGTCATTATAATCTTCGATATTTTCTGTTAGTATATCTTTAATTTTTGTTTTAGAATAATAATCCACAAAAAACCCTCCTGTTTTCTCTTTTGTATATTTTATTCTCGTAATATATTTTATTCTCGTAAGAAAAGATAATTCCTTTTTTATATAAGAAATTTATCTTATATTATTTGTATTATATTTGATAAAATTTATAATTTGACAAAAAAAATTACTGTATAGATAAGAGCAAAAACCCGGAGTTTTTCCCCGGGCAGGTTGGCTTTTTAATTTTCTTGAAGTTTCATTGGTTGACCACAGCAGACAAGCTCTCCCCCACCAACTTCTTTTACTTCAACAACATTTCCACATACTTCACATTTGTAAACTTCACCGATCTTTTTAACAGCCATCAAATATTCCCCCTTTTATTTTTAATTTTATTATAATCTAAAAAGTAAATTTTTGCAAAATTTTATCAATCGTTTATTTTATCTAATTCAAATTCTTTATGCAGTACATTTAGAGCTTCATCTACCATTTTTCTTTCAATCAGACAGGAGATTTTTATTTCTGATGTAGTTATCATTTCAATGTTTATATTATTTTTACCGAGTATTTTAAACATCCTGGCAGCAATTCCCGGTGTTGATTTCATACCTGCACCAACGATAGAAATTTTGGCAACATCCATATCTATTTTTAAATTTTCAAATTTAAGATGTTTTTTAATTTGACCTAAAATCTTTTCTGCTTTATTTACATTATTTTTTTTAATAGTAAAAGTTATATCATTTAAATTATCACGCTGAAGGTTCTGAATAATCATATCTACATTTACTCCTTCATCAGCAAGAGAAGAGAATAAAAAACCGGCAATACCGGGTTGATCAGGCACCTTTTCAACTGTTATTTTAATATCTTCAAGATCACAGGTTACTCCCACTACATTTTGTTTACCTTCCATATTTTCAACTCCTCTAACTACTGTTCCCCTTTTATTGTTAAAACTGGAGGCAATATATAATTCTACATCATATATTTTAGCAAGCTCTACAGCCCGCGGGTGCAGAACATTAGCTCCAAGATTGGCCAGCTCAAGCATTTCATCATAAGAAATATAATTAAGTTTACTGGCATCATTTACTTTTCGAGGATCTGTCGTGTATATACCATCAACATCGGAATAAATTTCACATCTATCTGCTTCCATAGAAGCTGCAACAGCAACTGTAGTGGTATCTGAACCACCTCTGCCGAGTGTAGTAAAATCGTGGTTTTCATTTATTCCCTGAAATCCCGCAACAATAATAATTTTATTCTGATTTAGCTCTTTCAATATTCTTCTGGTGTTTATTTCTTTTATCATTGCTCTATTGTGTTTTTCATCAGTTTTTATTTCTATCTGACTTCCTGTTAATGATATTGCAGGACAGCCAAGTGACTGAACAGCCATTGTAAGTAAGGCAATTGATACCTGTTCCCCGGTGGTAAGCAGCATATCGACTTCTCGAGGGTCAGGATCACTGCTTATTTCATTCATAAGACCTATCAAATGATCTGTAGTATTTCCCATTGCTGAAACTACCACAATCATTTTATTTCCTGCTCTATAATTTTTTACAATTCTTTCTGCTACATTTTTTATTAGATCTGTATTGGCTACAGAACTTCCTCCATATTTTTGCACTATAAGTGACAATCAAAACACCTTCCTTAAACTTCTATCATATTTAAAATAAGTATATTATCAGCAGGAACAGCACCATTCTTTATTACTCTATAATACAGCAATATTATGTAATTTTATTTCAGCTATTCCTTTAATGGAATAATATTGTTGACAGTTAAAACACCATTTATATCTTCAATATTTTCCATAAATTTTTCTATTTTATTAATAGAAATTTTTCTGGTCAAAATTACCAGAGGCAGTAGTGGAGTATCTGAACTGCCGTCTTTAAGTATCATATCGGCAAGATTACTTTCATCAAAAATATTTTTAATCTTATCTATTACTGTTTCATCTTTTTCAACCTGAACCCTTATATAAAAAGACTGTTTAAAATCAGGTTCTCTATTAATCTTTATTTTATTATATTGTTTGCTGTAGTTTGTTTTATAATCTGAATTTAAAAATCTGGATGCTTTAATTAAATCAGAGATTACTGCATTTCCAGTTGGAAATTTGCCGGCACCGGGTCCTTTCAAAAAAAGATGCTGCATATTTTTGGATATTATTTCAATAGAATTATCTGCACCAGTTACAGAAGCCAGATCATCTTCTTTTTCAATTAAAAAAGGACTAACAGAAATTCTTAATCCATTTTTTTCCATTTTAGCAGATGCAATAAGTTTAATCTTATATCCAAGTTCCTCCGCATACATAATGTCATAACTTGTTATACCTTTAATACCTTTACAGTAAATATCATCTGGATCAATTGAACAGGAAAAAGCTAGATTTGCCAGAATTACAATTTTATAAAGTGCATCCAATCCTTCCAGATCAGAACTTGGATCCTGTTCTGCATAACCCAGATTTTGAGCCTTTTTTATAGTTTCCGGCATACTTACAGTATCTTTTTCCATAACAGAAAGTATGTAATTTGTAGTCCCATTTAAAATACCATATATTTCTTTTATTTCATCTGCTGACAAATAGTCATTTATCGTATTGATAACTGGTATTCCTCCGGCAGTACTTGCTTCGAAAAAAATATGTGTTTTATTTTTTTCAGCAAGTTTTATCAATTCTTTAAAATTATTGGCAACAACCAATTTATTTGCGGTTATAACGATCTTTTTTGTCTTTAAAGACTGTTTAATATACTCTAATGCAGGTGTGCTGCCTCCAATTAATTCTATAATTATATCCAGGCTTTCATCAGATATAATTTCATTAAAGCTATCAGTTAACACAGTATTATGAGAAATATTAGTTCTATCTTTTGTCAGATCACTGACTAATATATACTTAACATTTATCTCTTCACCAATTTTATTATATATTTTATTTTTTTCCTTTTGTAAAATTTCATAAAAACCGCTTCCCACCGTACCAAAGCCAAGTAGAGCGACATTGATCATTTTTTATTACCTCCTTCCATAAATTAAGAATTTGATATCATATCTTTAAAAATTTGATATAAACTTGAATTATATCCTTTGAGAATATATCTTTTTGCACTGACATTGTAATCGGAAAAAGCAGAAATCATATTGTCTGCAATAATATTTTCGCCTGACTCTGCAGCTGCAATTACTGTTGGACCGGCTCCACTTAAAGATGCACCAAATGCTCCTCCATTTTTAGCAGCCTGAATTACACTATCAAATCCCGGGATTAATTCTGATCTAAATGGCTGATGTAGTTTATCTTCCATAGCATCTGCCAGAAGAGAATAATTTTTTTCCAAAAAAGCAGTAATAAGGAGGCTTATTCTGCCGAGATTATAAACAGCAGATGAATAATCCAGTTTATCAGGTAGAATTTTCCTTGTTTCAGAAGTTTTAAGCTCAAAATCAGGTATGATTACAATAAATTTTAATTCTTCTGGAATATGAATTTTATAATAGGAAAATTGATCATTTGTTTTATAATTGATATTTAAACCACCAAAAACAGCAGGTATTACATTATCTGGATGGCCTTCAATATCAACTGCCAGTTCAGCAAATTCTTTTTCAGAGATCAATATTTTTGAGTTATAGGCAGCAGAAAGCATACCACCTACAATTGCGGAAGCACTGCTTCCCATCCCCCTTGCAAGTGGTGAATTCATCTTTTCTGTTATATCAATACCATCTGCTTTTTTATTAATATATTCATAATATCTTAAATAAGATTTTAAAATCAGGTTATCTGATTTTTCAAAAGATACTCTGTTATTTTCAGAGATAACTGATATATTTATTTGTCCGTCGTTTCTGCGGTTAACTTCAAATATATTAAACAAATTTAAGGCAAGTCCTAAAGTATCAAAACCAGGACCCAAATTTGCGGAAGTTGCAGGGATTTTAAATTCTATCATAATATTTTCCTTTCAAGTAAAATTTGGTATCAAAATAATTTATTGCTGACAGCAAAATTATGTTTAAAAACTGATAATTAATTATTATTATAATATCTATAATTAAACTGCATGTCAACCAGATATATTTTAAGTTTGGAATAGATTTTAAACTTTTTAGGTTATTAAATACTTTTTTGGGTTTAAAAAAATTAAAAAATGGTTTTCCCACAAAAATTTGATAATAATAAATCCTGGACAATATCCTTTATCATTTAGAGTATATATTTTTTTGAAAGTAAAAGCAGAGGATTTAAATCCCCTGCTTTTATAAATTATATTTTCTCCGGTTACTAATCTGTATTTACTTCTAAATATGATAAAAAGCTTCTGTTAATCCAGACTTTATTTGTTTCTATCTTAAACTGATCTTTGTAATTTTCAAAATAATCTACAATAGTTTCTGCATTTTCTGGCAGTGCATAGGAGATTAGCGCATAGCCTTTGTTTTCAACTCTTACTTCACTTACCGGCACATATCCAGGCAGTTCTACTTCTGAAGTGAATAATGGAACAAACCAGGAATCTTTTATCAGGCCGGGCTGCCCGCTCTCTTCTTTTTTAGCATATTCTTCTATAATAGAAGCAAATTCATGCATTTCTTCTTTCTGGTCAAATTCAATAAGGAGATCATATTCATCAGCATGAACAACAGTTTTGGATTCATTTATTGGTGTATGATTGACATCTGAAGCTGGTGTGCCCCATTCATCGATTAGGTGGACATAAGAAGATGTTCTGGATTCAACCGCTATTCTAGCTTTGAAGTTTTCTCTTCTCAAAATAGAAAGCATCTGTCTTAAATGTGATAATGAAGCATGACCATATCGAATTGTTTTATTGAAATTTAATAACGGTCTTTCAATCGGATTTTTAATTGTATAGCCTGTAAAAATACCTCCTGGAATATTAACAAGACCATAATTACCTAATGCAAAAAGTTCTTCTGCATCTGTTTCTAAAAGATTTTGACTGTAGAAATCAGAAATATTATCTTCCATTAAAGTGTAGATTTGACTGTCATTAAGATTTCCCAGCGGCTGATTGTGAATATTTGCCCTGTTAAGAGCAGTGAAAAGTCCTCTCAGGGCATTCAGCATGTTTACCTGATCGTCTAAGCTAATATTTTCATCTATATCAGAAAACAGTTCTAAAACTTCTGCTGCCCTCCAGTAATTAAGCTCAGGAGACATCTCATATGTTTCTGCAAATTCCTTCTGATCAAGTGCTGTGACTAAATATGCAGCCATTTCTCTGTATTCCAGAACTGTATTTTCATCATTTAAAACAGCATCAAAATCATATTTTTTATCAAAGGTTTTAATTATCCAGTCCTGATAGGTGCTTTCCTTAATAATGTCATTTTTATAAAATAAAGCTTCACTTAAAAGATTCAGATCATCAGCTAATTTAATTCTATTTTGATCTATCGGTGACAGCTGAGCAGATAATTGAGCAGGAATTAAAAGAGAAAACAGTAAAAACAGCATTAAAAATCTTGCAGTATTCTTCATAAAAATCCCCCTTTTTAAGTTGAAATGCCTAAAAAACAAAAATTTGTATTAGCTAAAATTCCAGTATTATTTTTAGAGGTCTTTTTTCTTCTGCATATTTAAAAGCTTCCAGTGCTCTGTCAAAAGCAAAGGTTTTTTCGACAAGTTTATCCAACTTCAAATCATGTCGCGAAAGTAGTCGAATAGCAGCTTCAAAAGGACCACATCTGGAACCTACAACTGTCAACTCATTCATGGCCTGGGATGCCAGTGAAATTTTTGTATCCTGCTATTATTTTTCGAAAAGTGAATCAATATTCTTTTTAAATGGTTTTCTGGCTATACCTTTTTCTGTAATGATACCACTAATATTTTCTGCAGGGGTGACATCAAAGGCTGGATTATAAATATCAATTCCTTCTGGGGCTATTTGAATACCCTCTATATGACTTATTTCCTTATCAGATCTTTCTTCAATTTCTATATCTTTACCACTGCTGATATTTCTATCAATTGTAGAAAGTGGTGCGACAATATAAAAGGGAACATCGAATTTACTGGCAATTTCCGACAGCATATAGGTTCCAATTTTATTTGCACTATCTCCATTAGCAGCTACTCTATCGGCACCTGTTAGAATAAGATCAATTTTTCCATCCCGTATCAGTGTTGCTGCAGCACTGTCAGCAATTAAAGTAGCTGGTATACCTTCTTCTACAAGTTCAAAGGCTGTCAGCCTTGCTCCCTGCAGGCGAGGCCTTGTTTCATCAGCATAAACTTTTATATTTTTGCCGGTAAAGTGAGCTTCACGAATAACACCTAGAGCGGTTCCATAATCCACAGTAGCCAGAGCTCCTGTATTGCAGTGTGTTAAAATTACAGCACCTTCTGGAACAATTTCATTTCCTACTTCAGCCATCTGTTTATTGATTTCAATATCTTCTTCAGCTATTTTTTGGGCTTTTTTATAAAGAAGATCTACAATTTCTTTTACATTTTTATCGTCATTTTCTCTGGTTAATTTATGCATTAAATTAACCGCCCAGCTTAAATTTACAGCTGTTGGTCTTGCATCAACAAGTATATCAGCTGCTTTATTTAATTCTTTTTTAAATTTATTTTTATTTAAGTCGGAAAATTCTTTTGCAGCCAGATAATAACCATAAGCTCCAACTGCACCTATTGCCGGTGCTCCCCGAACAACCATATCAGATATAGCAAACTCAACGTCTTTATAATTACTGCATTCGAAAAATTCAACCTCTGTTGGCAGTTTTCTCTGATCTAATAAAATTAATTTGTTTTCTTTAAATTCAATAGTTTTATATCTCATAATTTCACCTCTTATAGTATTTTTTTATTATAATTCAATTATATGTAATTAAGAAAATTATGTCAACTTACGGCAGAATTGGATTTTTTCATTATTTATATTCTACTGCAGAAAGTGAATTTAATCAGAAGTGTTTAAAATTTTTAACAATTAATTTTTATAATACCTGAAATTAAAAATGGGAAAACCCAAAATCTGTTTTCAGAATCAATCATTTTTATAGCCAGTATGACCAAACCCACCTTCTCCTCTTTCTGTTGTGGAGAGGTCATCTACTACATTCCATTCGATATCAAAAGTTCGGTGAATAATAAGCTGGGCTATTCTATCATTAAAGTTAATTTTAAAATCTTCTTTTCCGTGATTTATAAGTATAATTCCAATTTCTCCACGATATCCCGGGTCTATTACTCCATCAGCATTTAACACCGTAATTCCATGTTTTAGGGCAAGACCACTTCGTGGATAAACAAAAGCACCATATCCACGTGGTACAGCAATTTTAATTCCTGTTTTTACTATTTTATATTCACCTGGAGAAATAACAGTATTTTCTGCTGAATGAAGATCAAGCCCACAGTCTTCTCCATAATGCTGATATTTTGGTAGTTTAACATCTTTATTAACCTTCTGAATCTTTATTTTCATTTGTTATCCACTCCTGTATTGTTATACTGAAGTCCGTCAAAAGATCGTATTTTATAATCTTTTTTTAATATAAGTTCAGACAGGGGAACTATCTGATAATTTTCTTTCAATTTTGGGATAATTATATCCATTATTTTAACTATATTTTCTGCATTATTATGAAATAATAAAATATCTCCACTCTTTATGTTGTTTTCAATTCGACTGATAACATATTCTATACCTGGATTCATCCAGTCATGAGTATCTATGCTCCACTGAATAACCTGATAATCATTTTTCCGGGCAATTTCAATTAATATGTTATTATATTCACCATAGGGTGGGCGAAAAAATTTTGGTTTTTGACCTGTCAATTTTTTTATTAGAGTGTCTGTCTGTTCAATCTCTTTTATAATTTCCTTTTTTTCAAGTTCAACAATATGTCTGTGTGTGTACGAGTGATTTTCTACTCTGTGACCTGAACTGATAATTTTATCTACCAGAGCCTGATTTTCTTCAAGCCAGATTCCAGCAAAAAAGAAGGTAACTTTAACATTATATTTAGAAAAGACTTTAAGTAATGCTTCTGTTTTGCTGCTTCCCCAGGCACCATCAACAGTTATACTGATAATATTTTTATCTGTATCCACTCTATAAACCGGCACCAATCTTTCTGAAGTATAATCACCTGAAAACCTGCTGTTTAAATCAGTATCAGAAGCACTGCTGTTACCTGCTGTAAAAAGAACAATAATTAATAATAATACTGCAGTTTTAACTATAATATAATATTTTTTTGACAAAAAATTCACCTCTATTCAGTAAAAACATGTTCTCCGATATCTACAATCACTCTTCTGTTACTAAACCAGGCTTTATTTGCAGCTGTTTTTGGGTTGTAAAAATACAGGGCACCATTTGTAGGGTCTTTACCATTTAAAGCTTCTCTGGCTGCTCTAAAAGCGGTATTGTTGGGCTTTAAATTGATCTGTCCATCATATACACAGGAAAATTGACCATTTTGATAAATCACTTCTGCAAATGTGTTGGGAAACTGTCTGCTTAAAATTCTATTAATAATTACTGCTCCGACTGCAACCTGGCCAATAAACGGTTCTCCTCTTGCTTCACCATAAATAGCTCTTGCCAGCAAATTCAGTTCCTGTTTGCTGACAGTTTTTCCTAAAACCTGGTGTGGAGTAAGATTATGAACAGGTAATTTAATTTTTTCTCCAACACTTAGACTGCTCTGCTTCATGTCATTTAATGCCATAATAACTCCAATACTGGTGCTGAAATCTCTGGCCAGATCATAAAGAGTATCTCCATAACCAACATAATAATCGATTATTTTATCAGCGGGAATATCTATTTCTGGAAGTTTAAATCCAGGATCGACCCGAACAGCAAAATGACTGTTTGTTTTAAAAGCTAGTTTTTCTTTAGCAGATTTTTTATTAGAAAAAAGCTTATAATTCCAGCTGGTTTCTTCTTTTTCAATTTCTGGAATTGTAAGTTCATCACCAACTTTTATAACAGTGCCAAAACTTATATTATTAAAATTTTTGAGTTTACTAATAGTAATAGAAAAATCTTCTGCAATTTCAGAAAGTGTGTCACCATCCTGAACTACATATACAAGCTTAAAATTAGAAGCAGATGTAAAGTTTGAGCTAATAAAGAATAAAAAAATAAATGCCAAAAATAATATATTTATATATTTATATTTCATCTGACTTTACTCCATTTCTCTCTATTTTATCACATATTTTATCAATTGATAGTTCATTTACAGGACATCCTGCAGGAAGAGACTGCAGAAAAACTCTGCCGTATTTTCTACTCATTATGCGTCTGTCAAATAAAATTATTAGACCTGTATCATTTTTTGATCTTATTAGTCTACCAAATCCCTGTCTAAATCTTATTACTGCTTTGGGTAAAGATAAATTATAAAATGGATTTTGTCCTTTTTCTCTGAGCCGTTTTTCTTTAGCTTTATATAACGGTTCTCCCGGGACAGGAAACGGTAATTTAACCATGATTAAATATTTGAGCAGATCACCAGGTAGATCCACTCCTTCCCAGAAACTTGAAGTTCCAAAAATAACAGTATTAAAAGAAGATCTAAATTCTTCAATTATAAATTTTCTGCTCAATTCTGACTGTGGTAGAATTCTAATTCCTTTATCATTGAAATCTTCTTTTAAATTTTTATAACAGTAATCCAGCATTTTATAAGAAGTAAATAAAACAAGAGTTGAGCCTCTGCTTTTCAAAATTAATTTTGATAAATTATTTTTTACTGTATTGAGGAAATCGCTTTTTCCAGGTTCCGGATGATTTTTCGGTATTATTAATTCAGCCTGACTTGAATAATCAAATGGTGAATCAACCTGCAGTTCACTGCAGTCTTTTATACCTGTATTATTTTTGATATGATCAAAAGAATCAGCTACTGTTAGAGTTGCTGATGTAAAAATAATACTGTTCATTTTTTTCCACAGTAAATCAGGTAAAAATTTACCCACTTCTATTGGAGCAGATTTTTGGACAAGCTGACTTTTTCCTCTGAAATATCCGGATTCTATCCAAAAGACATAATCTTTATCATCACTTTCTAAATTAAAATCAATTCGATTTACCAGGTCCTGAGAACGTGCAATTATAGATGTGAGTTTCATTTCATTTTCATCAAGATTGTCTTCTAGATTCAAATAAAGTTTGTCATAAATTAGCTGCAGATATCCTGATATATTTTTTATAAATCCAGAAAGTCTTTCTCCACTTTCAAATATTTCTTTCCACTTTGAATTGTTTTTCAATTTTTCATTAACAGTAAGTTTTTCATTTTTATCTTCAATCAGCTCTGAAAGTAAATTAAAATATTGTGGATAAATATCCCTAACTTTTTGTGTTAATGGAATTATTTTTTGATCGAGCATATTCCGCAATTGATCTTTTTCCTCTTCAATTCCAAAAAAATTAATATCTTCTCTTATAACTGCCAGCAGAGAATTTTTTTCTCCACTCAATCTGTTTAACCACTTCTCAATGAGAGCTGAATATACACTATATCCGAGGTGATCTGTTGCGATTTCTTCAATATTATGAGCTTCATCTACAATTAAATTGTTGTAGTTGGGAAGTATTCCTCTATCCACTGAACCGGTTTCCTGTTTTAATCTTGCATCAGAAAGCAGCAGATGATGATTTACAATTAAAATATCTGCTGTAAAAACTTCTTTGCGAGCATTCATAAAAAAACATTTGCTGAAAAATGGACATTTGCTTTTTAAACAGAGATCACTTTCTGAAGCAATATCCATCCAGACATCTGCTGGAAGTGGAAATCTAATTTCAGATCTTTCTCCACTCTTGGTAGTTTCCTTCCACTGTAAAAGTTTATTAAATATTTTTTCATCAGCCGAACTATCGTCTTTATTTTTATTAAATTCATTTTCAAAATTTTTAAATTTTCTTAAACATAAATAATTGCTTCTTCCTTTTACCAAAACTGATTTAAATGAAAAAGGAAGAACCCTGTTCAGCAGAACAAGGTCTTTGTTTATTAGCTGTTCCTGTAGATTTATTGTATTTGTTGATATAACAACCCTGGCGCTATTTATATTATTCCAAAAAAGAGCAGGAATAAGATAGGCAAAAGACTTACCTGTTCCTGTACCTGCTTCTATAAAAGAATATTTGTTATTATTAAAGGATTCAATAATTTCAGCCGCTGTCCTTAACTGCTGTTTTCTTTCGGAAAAATTGTCCAGATTAGCAGAAAGTTTACTATTTTCTTTAAAATAGGAAAGAATCTCTTCTGAATCAATCTTTTTTGTTGTTTTTGATGTACCTGCTTCAACAACAACATATATTTCATCAGCTCTGTTGTTGATAATAGCAAATCCAACTTCTCGCTGGGCCATTCGCGAAGCAAGCCTGATATCAGCAGCTGAAGGTGTTAAATCTCCAGAAGGATGGTTATGAATAATCATTTCTCCAGCCATTAAATTATTAATTACTGCTGGAGCAGAATGACTATTACCACGTGCCAGCACTTCAAAATCTTTTATTATATCGTTTTTTTCAGATAATTTTGCTCTAATGAATATTTCATTTCCAGAAGCATTATCAATTTCATTTTTTATTTGTTCTTTGACATTGATTAAAAGTTCAGAGCTGGCCTCCACCTTTATTCCTCCTGACTAATTTTGAGTTCTTTGAGAAGAATTACATCTTCATCAGGTCCATCATTAAACCATGGAGTTTCTAGAATAAATGGAATATCTTTTAATTTTGAATGATTAATAATATTTGCGAATCCTTTTTTTCCTATTTCTCCTTCTCCAATATGAGCATGTTCATCTTTTTTCTCTCCAAATTTATATTTGGAATCATTAACATGTATAACTTTAAGCCTATCTAACCCAAAGCTATTTTCAATATCACTTATCATTTTTTCCAGTCCATCTTCCTGTGCAAGATTATATTCTGCAGCAAATGCATGACATGTATCAATACAGACACCCAGTTTTTCATTTTTATCAACATTTTCAATAATTTGCTGTAACACTTCAAAACTTGAACCAATACTGCTGCCTGCACCGGCAACATTTTCCAGCAGCAGTAAAGTTTCATTATTTACTTCATTCAGTACAATATTTAATGCTTTTATTATTCTATCAATTCCATTCTTAAGTCCGTCTCCGGTATGGCTTCCTGGATGAAAGACCAGATAATCTGCACCTATTTTAGCTGATCTTTTATAATCAGTAATAAGTCCATCTACAGATTTTTCCCATAAATCCTTTTTTGGAGAAGCAGTATTAATCAGATAAGTTGCGTGAACTACAACAGGAGATATACTGTATTTTTCCCTGTTATCTTTAAATTTAGTAATTTCATCTTCACTTAATTCTCTTGCTTTCCAGCTCCTGGGACTTTTAACAAATATCTGCATTGAATTACAGCCTATATCCAGGGCTCTTTTTATGGATTTATCCAGTCCACCTGCAATGGATACATGCTTACCAATAATCATTTAAAACTCATCTCCAGTTATTTGCAGTATATTTTATTTCAGCTTGATTATTTATCTTCTAATTCTTTTTTTGCATCTTTAAGAGATAAATTGATTCTGTCCTGATTATCTATTTCAATAACTTTTACAGGAATTTCATCTCCTACAGAAAGAATATCGCCAACCTCTTTAACATGGTGATCAGCTAATTTAGAAATGTGAACTAATCCTTCTTTGTTTGGCAGAATTTCTACAAAAGCACCAAAGTTCATAATTCTTTTTACCTTACCCTGATAGATTTTGCCAACTTCTACCTCTTCAGTTAGGCGCTCAATCATTTCTTTTGCTCTTTGTCCACCTTCCTGATCATCAGTCATAATCTTAACCAGACCGTCATCTTCGATATCTATATCGGCTCCAGTTTCATCAATAATCTTATTGATCATCTTACCACCAGGACCAATAACAAATCTTATTTTTTCTGGATCGATGTTCATTGTTATAATTGCAGGTGCATTTGCGGATAACTCTGGACGAGGTTCAGGAATAACCTCCAGCATTTTATCCATAATATGCATTCTACCTTTTTTGGCTTTATTTAATGCCTCTTCTAAAACATCATATGATAGACCTTTAAGCTTCATATCCATCTGCAGAGCTGTAACACCATCTTTGGTACCAGCAACTTTAAAGTCCATATCACCATGGAAATCTTCAAAACCCTGAATATCAGATAAAACAACTATCTCATCATCTTTTTTCATTAGACCCATAGCTATACCTGCAACTGGTGCTTTAATTGGTACTCCAGCAGCCATTAATGCTAAACTACTACCACAGATACTTGCCTGAGAAGAAGAACCATTTGATTCTAAGACTTCAGATACAATTCTAATTGTATATGGAAAATCTTCTTCAGGTGGAATAACAGGTAATAGGGCTTTTTCTCCCAGTGTACCATGTCCAATTTCTCTTCTACCCGGTGAACGCATTGGAGAAGTTTCACCAACACAGAAAGATGGGAAATTATAGTGGTGCATATAACGCTTAGTTTCCTTTTCTCCCAGACCAAATAAAATCTGCTCATCTCTGGCAGAGCCTAAAGTTAAAACACTTAATGCCTGAGTTTCACCTCTGGTAAAAATTCCTGATCCATGAGCTCTAGGTACAAAATCAACTTCTGCCCAGATAGGTCTAACCTCATCATAATCTCTACCATCAGGACGAATACCATCTTCAATGATTAAACTCTTAACAGATTTTTTGAGCATTTTTTCAAATGCCAGTCCAAGCTGCCCCTGAATATCTTCGTCTTCTTCTGGATTTATTTTTTCTTTCAATTCAGCTTTAAGCTCATCTAAACGTTTATTACGAGACTGCTTATCCTGAATTTGAATTGCCTCTTTCATTACACCTTCAAGGATTTCATCTACCTGTTCCTGAATTTCCTGATCTACAGTTGGAGATTCAAAAGGAACTTTTTCTTTTCCAGCTTCTACTCTCATTTCTTCCTGAAGAGCAATAATCTTTTTAATTTCAGCATGAGCAATTTTCATCGCCTCTAAAATTTTAGCTTCACTTACTTCATTAGCACTGGCTTCAACCATCATAATTGCATCTTTACTTCCAGCAACTACCAGATCAAGATCACTATTTTCTCTTTCTTCTTCATCTGGATTTATGATGATTTCTCCATCTATTATTCCTACTTTAACTCCACCGATTGGACCGGCGAAAGGAATGTCAGATAAAGTTAATGCTGCAGAAGCACCATTTAAGGCAGCTACTTCAGGATCATGATCATCATCAACAGATAAAATTGTAGCAACTATCTGTACATCCTGTCTGTAACCATCTGGAAACAGTGGTCTTATTGATCTGTCAATAACTCTGGCAGCAAGTGTTGCCTCATCTCTTGGTCTACCTTCTCTTCTTAAAACACCACCAGGAATTTGTCCGATCGCATAAACTCTTTCCTCATAGTTAACCATTAGTGGGAAATAATTCATTCCTGGTCTTGGATCATCCATAGTTGCTGTAACTAAAACCTGAGTATCTCCACAGCGAACTACTACTGAACCATTGGCCTGTTTAGCCAGTTTACCGGTTGAAAAATTAAACTTATCTCCGGCAAAATCCATTGTCCATTCTTTCATATTTTTGCCTCCTTATTTTGCTAAATAAAATTATCTCTATTAAATTAAAGAGCGGGAGTCCCCCGCTCTTTAAAAATTCGTTATTATCTACGAATACCAAGTTTTTCAATTAAATTACGATAACGTTCTATATCATTATTCTGAAGATATCTTAATAATTTCCTTCTCTTTCCAACCATTTTCAAAAGACCTCGGCGAGAGTGAAAATCACTTTTATGTTCTTTCAAATGATCGGTTAGTTGAAAAATCCTTTTTGTAAGCAGTGCAACCTGAACTTCCGGTGAACCAGTGTCACCTTCTTCTCTCTGATACTCTTCAATAACAGACTGTTTTTCTTCTTTACTTAACATTAAAAATTCACCTCCTGAATTATTTATAAACCATAAGCCAAGAAATACGTTGGAGGTACGTATACCTAGCAAACGGTAAATTAAACTTTCTTTACTATTTTAACACAAAAGATTTATTGTGTAAAGAATATCCCTTTTCATCTGTTTAATTAAATCTTCCTGAGAATCAAATTTAATTTCGGGCCTGATAAATTCCACAAAATCAGCACAGATTCTTTTTTCATAAATTGTATCATTAAAATCAATAATATTTATTTCAAAATTTATCTTTTTATCATCAAATGTTGGATTAAATCCTAAATTTGCAGCTCCTACATAAGTATTGTCATTTAAATAAACCTTTACTGCATAAACACCTGCCGGGGGAAGAGAATAATTTGTTTCAAGAGAAATATTAGCAGTTGGGACTCCCATTTTTCTGCCTCTCTTTTTTCCGTGTTTTACTTTTCCACATATTTGATAAGAGCGGCCGAGTAAATTTTCAGCTTCTTTTAAATTTCCTTTTTGGATTAATTTTCTTATTCTAGTGCTGGAGATTCTATCATCATTGGCATTAAGCTGAGATATTATCTTTGTTTTAAAATTATATATTTCACCCATTTTTTTTAAGACTTCAACATTTCCTCTGTTCTGATGACCGAAACGAAAATCATCGCCGACAACAACACAGGAAACATTTAATTTATTAACTAAAATTTCTTCTATAAAATCTTTAACTTCCATCTGTGCAAACTCAGGTGTAAATTTCTGTTCAAAATAATAGTCTACATTCAATTTTTTTAGAACAGTTATTTTTTGTTCTCTAGAAATTATAGCAGGGGGTGTCTTTTGGCCGGCAATTATTTTCAGGGGATGAGGATAAAACGAAAGAACACCTGAAACACCACTGATCAATTTCGCATTTTCGACAGTTTTTTTAATGATCAATTGATGGCCTTTGTGAAGTCCATCAAAAGCACCTATAGCCAGACATGTATTTTTTTTATTATAATTTTCAAAATTATGATTGGTAATAACTTTCATTGAATATCCTCCAAAAGTAACTATAAAATTTATCTTTATACAAATACTTTTTCTGGTTGATAGATTAACATATCATCCTTATAAATTTTTTTGCTGATAGATATAAATTCACCAGCAGAAGAAAAAACCAGCAGGTAGTCATCAATTTCTAAGTCTGCAGGCAGTTTTAAAAAATCTCCACTGCATAAATAATTTCCATTTACAGCTTTACTGTAAACTGAGTGGTCAATAATTGCTCTGGGAAAATCAAGAGGAGAATAAATAGGTTCTAAAACATTATTTGTTTTATTTAGTTCAGATATTATATGAGAATCTGAAATATTAAATTTACCTGATTGTGTTCTCAAAAGAAAAGTCATTGTTGCAGATGTGTTTAAACTCTTTCCTATATCCCTGACAAGTGATCTAATGTAACAGCCTCTGGAAACTTCTACTTTAAAGCGAATAATTGGTAATGAAAGATTAATAATTTCTATATCAAAAATTTCAATTTTTCTTGATTTCCTATTTACATTGATACCTTTTCTGGCCAGATGATATAATCTCTGTCCATTATGGTGAACTGCAGAAAACATTGGTGGAATCTGTTCGTGTTCTCCTATTAGTCCGGCAAAAAATTCTTCAACTTCTGCTCTGCTTAAATGATTCCATTTCAAATCTTCCTTTATTACTTTTCCTTCCAGATCCAGAGAATCAGTCTGATAACCGAGCTCCATTTCACAAATATAAGTTTTTCTGCTGTCATCAAGATATGGAATTATTTTAGTTGCTTTCCCCAGACAAACACCGAGCACACCGGCTGCTGCTGGATCCAGAGTTCCCGTGTGGCCGACTTTCCTCTGATTAAATGATTTTTTTATAATTCGTATTACTGAAAAAGAAGTCATTCCAGGTGGTTTCAAAATATTTAATACTCCACTGCTTTTAGACATATTTTTCAGCTGCTTTGATTACTTTATTAATGGCAATTTCAAGTGGGCTGTTAATTTCAGCACCAGCAGCACGGGCATGGCCACCACCATTAAATTCTGCCGCAAGTTTGTTTACTTCAGCATAATAATTTGAACGGAAACTTACCTTGGTACTTTTTGACTTTTCTGCACTAAAAAATATTCCTATTTCTACCCCTTTAATATCTCTTGCATAGTTAACCAGACCTTCTGTGTAATCTGTTCCTGCTTCAGCAATCATCGAGTGATCTACATACAGCCAGGCAATCTTGCCATTATCAGCAAGGGTAAGTGTTGATAATGCGAGACCTTTAAGCAGAAGAGATTCATAAGAATAAGAACCAAAAAGTTCTTTGTTAATCCTGTAGATATCAACTCCACTATCTACCAAATCAGCCAGTATTCTTAATACATCTGAACTGGTGTTTTCATATCTTAAAGATCCAGTATCGGAAATAATTGCAGCAGCAAGCGCATTTCCTATTTCAGTGTTTTTTACCTCTGCATTGATAAATTCTGCCAGCTCATATATCATTTCACCGACAGCTGCTTTTTCTGAATTAACAAAATTTATATCTGCAAAATTTGTGTTATCTGCATGATGGTCAATGTTAATTGTTAAATCAGCTTTTTTGAATATTTTTTCTTTTAATGCAACCCTGTCCAGTGTTCCAGAATCCAGTGCAATTACAGTAAAATTATCAGCATTCAGAAAATCATCACTGAAAAGTTCTTTTTCTTCTACTTCTAAAAAAGAAAAGGGTGCCAGAGATTTATCATTGAGAAAAGCTCTGGCATTTTTGTTCTTTTTTCTCAGAATTCTGGTTAATGCAACAACAGATCCAACACTATCACCATCAGGATCTACATGTCCGGTAATAATAAAATTCTGATTTTCATTTACTTTTTCTGCAATTTCTTTCCATTTATTTTTCATCATTGGGCTCCCTGATTTCTCCCTGTTCTTTTAAGTCATCGATAATTTTGGAAATATGAACACCATGTTCTATAGAATTATCATATCTAAAAAGCAGTTCAGGAGTGTGATAAATTGTAACTCTTTCTCCAACAAGTTTTCTAATAAAACCGGTTGCTTTATCAAGGCCTTCCATTGTTTCTTCTTTTTCTTTTTCAGAACCATAAACACTGACAAACACTTTTGCCTGTCTTAAGTCTCCAGTAACTTCAACATCTGTAACAGAAACAAATCCAATTCTGGGATCTTTCATTTCCCGCAAAATTATCTGACTTATTTCTTTTTTAAGAAGTTCTCCAACTCTAGTAGCTCTATTTTTTGCCATAATTTTTCACCTCTATAAGGACCTTTTTATTTCCTTATAAGTATAGAATTCTAATATATCTCCATCTTTTATATCATTGTAGTTTTCAATTCCGACACCACATTCATATCCAGATTTAACTTCTCTAACATCGTTTTCAAATCTCTTTAGAGAAGAAATTGTTCCTTCATGAATTACAACACCATCACGAATGAGCCTTACTTCATGATTTCTATTTACAAGTCCATCTGTAATATATACTCCTGCTATTATTCCAGCACCAGGCACTTTGAATGTAGCTCTAACTTCTGCCCGACCTTTAACAACCTCTTTCAATTCTGGATCCAGAAGTCCTGCCATAGCATCTTTTATATCTTCTAAAGCCTTGTAAATTACTCTATATAATCTAATGTCCACCTTTTCTTTATCTGCCATCGTCAGCGCATTGTTGTCCGGGCGTACATTAAA
>JBNJGL010000002.1:0-48585 GCA_051747745.1 Bacillota bacterium
AACAAACGTTCAACAAATATAAAGCTTTTCCAACTATAAATTAGCCGATTCATCTCCGCCCATTGACATAAGCGAGGCTTTCTCGGCTAAACTCGGTAATAGAAAATTTAGTATCCGCAGATATTGTAGATGACAGATTGATTGTTGTTATCGGAGCTGAAGCAGAAAAAATGAAAAATTATTTAAATACCTGCTGTAGTGATTTGATAGAAACTAATTTTATGGAAATTAGAAAGAATTCAGACTATAAATCAGGTATGATGACAAGTGTAAAAAAAGGTCTTGAAAATTTAAATAAAAGCACAGAACATATAATTTTTACTTTGGCTGATAAACCGATGATAAAACCTGCAATTTATAAAGAGATAAAAAATGAATTTTTAGAAAAAAACGCGGAAATTCTTATACCTGTTTATAATAAAATAAAAGGTCATCCTGTAATTATAAACAGAAAATTTTTGCCACAAATTAAGGAAATTACAGGACAGGGAGGACTTAGAGAATTTTTTTCTCTTGTTCCGGAAAAAATATATTACTATAACTGCAGTGATGAAAGAATAATAATAGATATTGACACTAAAGAAGATTATAGATCATTTCTGCCAGAGGAGGAAAATTAGATGCAGCTGAATTATAAACTTTGGCTTGAAGAAGATGATAAGATGTTTGGGGATGGCCCGTGTCAGATAATGCAGCTTATAGATAGATTGGGCTCTCTGCGCCAGGCCGCAGCAGAAATTAATATGTCCTACAGTCAGGCATGGAAATTAATTAAAAAATTAGAGGAGAGACTGGAGTTTAAACTTTTAAGAAAAAAAGCAGGTGGAAAAAGAGGTGGAGGTTCTGAACTGACAGAAAAAGGCCGGCTGCTTACAGAAACTTTTTCAGCATTTCGCCGTGAAGCTCAAAGAGAACTTTCCAGTTTAGAGGACAAGCATTTCTCAAAAAAATTTTTCAAAAGATTAAATGATTTATCAGATGAATAATATTTTATAAAATAGATGGACTGTATTTTTAGTTTGAGCTGAGAAGCTGTGTTTTAAGCAGAAGTTACTGATATAATATCAGGGTTATATGAGGTTACATATAACGCTAATATTTAAAAACAATAAAAAATGAGTCCTATGGAGGGATTAGATGTTCAGTTTTGCTTTAAGAAAATATATAAAAAAAGCCTTGTTGATATTTATTGCCACAGCAGTCATTTTTTCTCCTGCTGTTAGTGCAGAAAATACTGTAACAGATATGGTAGGCAGAAAAGTTGTAGTTCCAGATGATGTAAAAAAAATAGTGACCACATATAAGTCAGCAACTCAATTTGTGCTGGCTCTCAGAGCAGGAGATAGGCTGACAGGAGTGTCTGTAAAATCAGCTCAGCAGCCTCTTTTTACGGCCTTGCAGCCTAATATATCTTCTCTTCCCGAGGTTGGTTCCAAAAGAAAAGGCCTTAATCTGGAAACGATTTTGGAGACAGATCCGGATCTTGTAATACTTTTTCCGTATGGAGATGGGCCAGAAATAGCCGGGAAGCTAAAGGAACACGGTGTGGCTTCTCTAATAATAAATCCTGAGAGTTTGGGATTAATTAGAGAAACAACGCGACTTCTGGGGGAAGTACTTGATCAGAAAGAACAGGCAGATAATATTATCGGGGCATATGACAGTATACTGGAGTCGGTTAAACATACGGCCGAACTTCCCCAAAAGGAGAAAAAAGTTATCTATTTTGGAAACTCGGAGTTTACCGATACTGTTGGTGCAGAGATGCTGCAGACAGCTGTTATAGAACATGCCGGAGGAATCAATCCTGCTGCTGATTTGAAAGCTGGTTTTATTAAGGCTTCTGCTGAAAATATTATAGAGTGGAATCCTGATCTTGCTGTTGTATCACAGTTTTACAGAGAAGATATCAACTCACTTTTGGAAGACAGCAGATTCAAACATATTAGTGCTTTTAAGGAAGATGAAATATACAGGTTCCCATCATCTCTAGAACCATGGGATTTCCCATCACCATCATCATATATAGCAGTCATATGGCTTGCAAAAACAGCCTATCCGGAAAAATTCAAAGATCTTGATTATAAAAAAACAGTAAATGAATTTTATAAAACTCTTTATGGGATGAGCTTTGAAAAAATAGGTGGAGAGTTTTAAACAAAAAAGGAGTATTTTATGAATAATAAATCAATTTCTCCGGTTATAAAGATAATGCTGCTGACAGTACTGCTTTTAATCATTATAATAATTTCGCTTTTTATGGGAAATTATAAAATATCTCCAAAAAACTACAGTCAAATATTTAACTATCTTATATTCAGCATAAATTCTCAAATAACAGAAAGTCTGGACTGGTCTGTTTTTTATCATATAAGGCTGCCGAGGATAATAGCTGTAATGATGGTTGGCTCTTCGCTGTCTATAACAGGTGCTGCATATCAAAATATTTTTAGAAATCCACTGGTGTCACCTGATATTCTGGGAGTTTCTGCAGGTGCCGGTCTTGGAGTGGCGGTTGGACTGCTGTACACAAGTGGGTCAATGGTTTATGTATACATATCTGCGTTTATTTTTGGCACGGCTGCTGTTGGACTGACATATTTAATTAGTATGACCGCACACAGGAACAGTTCTATATTAATGGTTCTGGCAGGGATTATAATAGCTTCATTATCTAATGCCTTACTATCTCTGTTAAAATATTTGGCTGATCCTATGGAAAAACTGCCAGGTATAGTTTTTTATTTAATGGGAGGATTCAGCAGGATTGGCTGGCGGGAAGTTTACTATTTAATACCAATTTTTGTCATTGGATCAGCTGTTCTTCTGCTTTTTCGGTGGCAGCTGAATATTTTTTCGCTGGGAGAAGAAGAAGCTTCTTCACTTGGTATAAATATTTTCAGGATCAGGGTTATAATTATTTTTTTCAGCACCATAATGGTAGCTGCTTCGGTGGCTGCAGCAGGTCAGATTACCTGGATTGGGCTTGTAGTTCCACATATAGCTCGATATATAGTTGGTACAAATTATCGCTATTTTCTTCCCACAGCTGCCTTGTGTGGGTCACTGATGCTCCTAATTATGGATAATCTTGCACGGACAGTAAGTGGAGCTGAAATTCCCATCAGTATAATAACAGCTCTAATTGGAGCCCCATTTTTTGCATATCTTCTACTTTCTAAAAAAGAAAGCGGGTGGAACTAGTGCTTAAAGTAGAAAATCTCTGTTTTTCTTATTCTAGTAAAAATATACTCAATGATATTAATTTCAGGGCTGGTAGTGGGGAATTTATCTGTCTTCTGGGAGCAAATGGTTCTGGTAAAACAACACTTCTCAAATGTTTAAATGGATTATTAAATACAGATAGTGGACAAATACTTATTAATAATAAAAATATAAAAAATTTAAGCCGCAGACAAATTGCGGAACTGACTGCTGTTGTTCCACAGGAAAACCAGACAGTTTTTTCTTATACAGTTAAAGAAATAGCTGTTATGGGAGCAAATCCGTATATATCTTTTGTTAAAGGACCAACAGAAAAAGATTATTTAAAAGTATATAATATTCTTGAAAAGCTAAATATTAGATATCTGGCAGAGAAAAAATTTAATCAAATTTCTGGTGGTGAAAGACAGCTTGTTTTAATAGCAAGGGCTCTTATGCAGCAGTCCAATATTTTGCTGTTGGATGAGCCAAATGCACATCTTGATTTTAAAAACCAGCATTTATTGATGGAAATTATGCAGCAGTTAAGATATGAAGGGAAAACTATTATTACAGCAATACATGATCCCAACCTTGCTTACCGCTACTGCCAAAAAGCTTTAATTCTTTCTGATGGTAGTCTGATTGCAGATGGAAGAGTAAAAAAGGTTATGACAGAAGATAATTTGAGCAGAGCTTATGATACAGAAATAAAACTGAACAAAGGTGGAACAAGAATTGAATTTTGTTCAGAGGCTTTTTCACACAAAACAGCAAATTAAGAACAGAATACAGAAGTGGGGGAGTGGTATTAATGAAAGATTTTTTTAAGAAAATTTCAGAACAGTTTAGCAGTTCTCATAAAGTAATAACGGCTGTTCTGACAGGATTTGAGTCAGATAATTTGGATGAAAACCTGCTGGGAGAAATGATGTTAATAGATGAGAAAGGGGAAATTGAATTTTCTTCTGAAAAAATGGAGGCAGAAATCAGCAGATATATTATAGAAGAAGAAATAAAAAATGAACTGCTCAATTTAACAGATACAGATAAATCAGAATTGAAAAATATTGAGCTCAGCAGTGATGAAAAAATAGAATTATTTGTAGAGCCGGTAGTGGATAAACCCCGCCTGCTTGTTTTTGGGGCAGGACATATAGCTGCACCACTTGTCAAAATTTCGAGTCTTATAGATTTTGAAATAACAGTTATTGATGATAGAGATGAATTTTTGAATTATGATAACTTTCCAAATGCCGACAGGTTAAGATGTCTTCCTTATCGGGATTATTTTTCTGATTTTACTGCACAGAAAAATGATTATATAGTAATTGTTACAAGAGGTCATCAGTTTGATTATGAAGTTTTAAAAGAAGTGATAAGAACAGACGTGAAATATATCGGAATGATAGGAAGTTCAAAAAAAATAAAAGAAGTTTATACAAAATTAAAAGAAAAAGATGGCATTTCTGATTCTGAATTTAAAAAAGTTCATTCTCCAATTGGAATTAAAATAAATAGTGAGACACCTGAAGAAATTGCGGTTGCAATTGCTGCTGAATTAATTTCTGTCAGGAGGGGTAAGAGTGCGTAAATCTATTGTAGAGAAAATAATCGAACAGAAGGAAGACAGCCAAAAAATTGTGAGAGCTGTTGTAATAAACTCTAAAAGTTCATCACCGAGAAATACAGGTAATGAAATGCTTATTCTTGCAGATGGAAATACTTTCGGTACAATTGGTGGAGGAAGAGATGAAAAGCTGGTGGTTGATGAAGCGCTAAAACTTTTTGCTGAAAATGAAAGCAGTTCCAGAAAATTAGAGATCAATTTGAGCAGAAAAGAAGCTGCGGGAATCGGATGGGTATGTGGTGGGAATGTAGAAATTTTTATTCAATTAATATAAAGTTTTGGCCCATCTGACAGCAATGTCATATTTATGTAAGCTTTGACACAGAGAATATTTTCTGATATAATTAACAAAATTTTAGAATGGCTGGAGGGCAGATATGAGGCCTAAAATATTGATTGCATCATTTAAAATGCCGACAGAAAAATTAGGTGAACAGTATAGATTGGGTGGAGTAGATTTCAGTCTTTTAACACAGGATTATTCTGACTCTGTAAGTGCTGCCGGGGGATATCCTTATATTCTTCCTTATCTGGCAGCCAGGGAAGATGATCAGGAGTATATTGAAAATTTTATTGCCGATTTTGATGGGGTAATACTTCCTGGTGGAAGTGATATTGATCCGGCTCTGTATAACTCTTATCCTCAGAAAAACCTGGGCCAGATTTATCCCGAAAGAGATAGATGGGAACTTAAAATTTTGGAAATAGCAAAAAAATTAAAAAAACCGATTCTGGGAATTTGTCGGGGATTTCAGCTTATCAATATATATTATGGAGGCAGTTTGAAAGTTGATGTCTGTGGAAATAATACCGGCAGCAGAATACCGCATATGGCTTTAATGGTGCCCAAGTATTATAAGACACATAAGATAGAAATTAAAGAAAACACAAAGCTATCTGAGATAATGAATGGCAGGACAGAAATATCTGTTAATAGTTATCACCATCAGGCTGTAGAAACAGTAGGAAGTGGGCTGACCGTTAGTGCATCAGCCCCGGACGGAGTTGTGGAAGCTGTTGAGGATAGAAATTATCCATACCTTTTTGGTGTACAGTGGCATCCGGAAATGATGGCAGGAAATGATCCGGAACAGCTTAGAATATTCGAAAATTTTATTGAGTTTTGTCGGGATGATATTAAATAAAGGTAGTAAAGGTAGTATATGATGAGGAGGAAAAAAATGAAGAAAAAATTATTAATATCGATATTAATCTCAGTTATGCTTTTTACTCTGCTGGGGTCAGTACAGGCACAGGATAAAGATACTTTTGTAATGGGAATTGAAGATGAGGTGAGTGATTTAGATCCGGGATTTACAACTATATCGGTAAATGAAAGAGTAACATCACTTATTTTTGATGGGCTGGTTGAATATGGGAAGAACAATAGAATTGTTCCCGGTATTGCTGAAGACTGGACAGTCAGTGAAGATGGAAGAGAATATATATTCAATCTGCGAGATGATGTTAAATTTCATAATGGCACTGAGCTGACAGCATCTGATGTAAAGTTTACCTATGAAAGAATACTCGATCCTGAAGCGGGATCCGGATTAAGATCCAAAATAGAGAGTGTTGAAAATATAGAGATTTTAAATGATTATAAAATCAAATTCACTTTGAGTGAACCATATTCACCTTTTCTGCTGGCGATGACATTTGGAATAGTTCCTGAAGACTATGTAAAAGAGAATGGTGAAGATGTATTATCCAGAAACCCTGTTGGCGCAGGTCCATTTAAACTGGAAAACTGGGAAGCTGGAAATAAGCTGGAATTATCAGCATTTGAAGAACACTGGAATAAAATACCGAAATTAAAAAAGGTTATTATAAGACCGATATCAGAATCTTCAACTCAGGCAATGGAGCTCAGGAGTGGAGGAATAGATTTTGCAGTCAATATTGATGTAGGGCAGCTGCAGTCATTTGCTGATAATGATAATTTTAAAGTTAAATCTGCCGCAGGAGCCGGTATTAACTTTTTGGGTTTCAATTTTACGATAAATCCATACAGTAATCTGGAATTTAGAAAAGCAGTTATCCAGGCAGTGCCATTTAAAGAAATGGTGCCACAGATATTTGGAATGCAGGGACAGAATGCGTATTCTATGCTGCCCCCAAACCTCTGGCCTGATGACAGTGAATATCTAAAAGATAATGCAGTTAAATTTAATCCAGAAGAAGCTAAAAATAAATTTTCTGAACTAAAAGAAAGTGGAGTTATTCCTGAAGATTTTGTAGCAGAAGTTTATGTATCGAACAGCCGTCCTTCTCAGGTTAAAACAGCTGAGGCAATGGTTACTGCATTAAAACAGGCAGGTCTAAAAGCAGAAACTAATGCCATGGAATTTGGCACTATGTGGGATATGCTGGGTAGAGGAGAAATTGGTATGTTCTTTCTGAGATTTGTATCTGACCCGGATCCGGACTACTGGTTATACAGATTCTTTAAATCTGATGGTGCATTAAATAGAGCTTTTTATGAAGATGAAGAGGTAGATAAATGGTTAGAAGAAGCAAGAATAGTTTCTGACCAGGAAAAAAGAGAAGAGCTTTATAAAAATGTTTTAAGAAAAGTTCTGACAGAAGACGTTGTTTTCTATCCTTTTGCACATTCAAATCAGATATATGTTATGCAGGATAATGTTAGAGAACTTGAACCTGGCAATTCACTTCTGATACCACTTGTGACTCCAAATGCCAATGTTTATAAAGAATAAACTTGACTATGTTTAAATGAAACTTTATTATGCTGTAATAAAAATAAATTTCAATTATCTCAGTCAAGACTGACATAAGATTGATGTATGCAAGCAGTTTTCCTGCTTGCATACTCTTTTTAGAAAGAAGGTGAATTTATTGTTTGCATATATAATTAAAAGACTGCTCTGGATAATTCCTGTTCTAATAGGAGTTTCACTGATTTTATTTGGAATTATGCAGCTTGTTCCTGGAGATCCTGCTGCTATAATGCTGGGCACTAATGTTACTCCTGAAGCATTAGAAGCTTTAAATGAAAAATTCGGTTTTAATAAACCTGTACATACCAGATATTTTTTGATGTTGAAGAATTTTTTGAACGGAGAATTAGAATCGATTTATTATAAAGATAAGGTGATAAATATCATCCAAAGCAGGCTTTATGCAACTATTGAGCTGGGGACATTATCACTTATAATAGCTGTAGTTATTGCTATCCCGACCGGAGTGATTGCAGCAGTAAAGAAAAACTCTATATTTGATTTGATAAGTATGTTTATTGCTACGATTGGGATTTCGGTACCGGCATTTTTCACTGGACTTATTTTTATTTACTTATTTTCAGTTTATTTTAATATTTTCCCTTCTTCCGGATATGGAGGACCATTCTGGACAGCAGATGGGCTGTCACACCTTATTTTACCTGCTTTTGCTTTAAGCACAGTTATGATTGCAAGCACCAGCCGTTTAACTCGTTCCGCAATGCTTGATATAATGAAAGAGGATTATCTTGTTACAGCACGATCCAAAGGGGTAAAAGAAAAGATAGTGATTTTAAAACACGCCTTCAGAAATGCTCTGATACCAATCATAACAAATATAGGTAATCAGCTTGCCATGATGTTTGGAGGAGCTATCTTAATTGAATCTGTTTTTGCCTGGCCTGGAGTAGGGAGACTTGCTGTAAAAGCAGTGGAATTTAGAGACCAGCCGCTGGTATTTGGTTCGATTTTAATACTTTCTTTTATATATGTGGTGGTAAATTTGTTTGTTGACCTACTTTATGGATTTATAAATCCGAGAATAACATATAAATAAAGGAAGAGTTTACTGAATAGAGGTGTAGGAATTGAAAAAAAAGATTATTTCTGTTTTTCTGCTGATTTTTCAGCTATATATAAATTATAACAACTGGATAGTTAAAAATAATATCTGGAACAGCCTGGAAAATAAAGCGGCAACATTATTTTCTGTATTTATAATATTACTGTTTTTATTGATAATATTTAAATCAGATATATTTTCTTTTCTTACAGATAATGATATTTTTCATAAAACCTGGAAGGAATTCAAAAAAAGTCTGGGGGGGAAAATAGCTGCTGTTATTTTATTGATGATATTTTATGCTGCATTTATGGCTCCCTTTATTGCACCATATTCTCCTCTGGAAATAGATTACAGCAATATGAATTATTCTCCACCATCAGCTGAACACTGGTTTGGAACCGATGATTTTGGCAGAGATATTTTTTCTCGTGTACTTTATGGGACAAGAATAGCACTGGGGATCGGCTTTTCCGCTGTTTTTCTAAATGCGCTGCTGGGAGTATCGCTGGGTCTTTTTGCCGGTTATTATGGTGGGAAAACAGATATGATTATAATGAGGCTGGTAGAGATATGGAATTCCATTCCTTTTATACTTTTGGCTCTTGCTATTATTTCTGCACTTGGCAGGGGAATGTTTAATTTAATTATCGCAGTTGGAGTAACAGGACTGATAAATTTTTCTCGCCTGACAAGATCAATTGTGCTGCAGATAAAAGAAAAGGAATATGTTGCTGCTGCAAAAGCACTGGGCG
The DNA here is from genome assembly GCA_051747745.1 of Bacillota bacterium. Taxonomy (GTDB): domain Bacteria; phylum Bacillota; class Halanaerobiia; order Halanaerobiales; family Halanaerobiaceae; genus QPJE01. The sequence goes on from JBNJGL010000002.1 coordinate 9,394, forward strand.
GTTCGGATTTGAGAATACTTTATAAACACATACTGCCTAACTCTATTTCATCACTTATAGTACTTGGTACTCTCAGAATAGGTGTTTCCATTCTTGTAGTAGCAGGACTCAGCTTTTTAGGTCTGGGGATACAGCCGCCAACTGCAAGCTGGGGAACAATGCTAAATAGAGGACAGGAATATTTAGTACCGGCCCCATGGATGTCTATTTTTCCGGGCCTGGCAATAATTATTACGGTTTTAAGTTTTAATTTATTAGGAGATGCACTTCGAGATGCACTTGATCCAAGACAGCTTGATTAAATTATGAAAAGGATGATATGTTGATGTTTTTTAATAGAGAAGATAGTAGAATTGAGGATTTTAAATTTGGTGCTAAAAATGCTTTTCCTATAATTTTAGGATATCTGCCAATTGGTACAGCATATGGAATGCTTGCAGTAAATCGCGGTATAAAACCGATTTCTGCAGTAATGATGTCTGTTTTTGTTTTTGCAGGATCATCTCAGCTTGTTGCTCTTGAAATGATAGCCGCAGAAGCTGCTATTTCTGCAGTGATTGTAATGACTTTTTTGGTTAACCTGCGTCATGTCCTTCTTTCGGCTTCGCTGAGCCTTCATTTAAAAAATCTGCCGTCTTTTTGGTATCCTATCCTGGGTTTTTTTATAACTGATGAAGCATTTGCAGTTGCCATAGCAAAATTCGACAGAGTAGAAGATAATAAGTTTTATTATTTAGGTCTGGGTATATTTTCTTACCTTGGCTGGGTTTTAAGTTCAGCAGTTGGTGCTTTTCTCAGTGGATATATAAATATAGAGTCTGCAGGAGCACTGGATTTTGTGCTTCCAGCTATGTTTGTGGTTTTACTTATAATACAGTTATCAGGCAGAAAAGATCTTTTTGTTGCCTTTACTGCGGCAGTTCTTTCGCTGTTTTTTGCCGTAGTTATCGGAGGTAGCTGGAATATTATCATAGCTACCGGTCTTGCAGCTCTGCTGGGGGTGTATATGGATGGAGACGAATGAATATATTATCTTAATAGCAGGTATGGTTTTTGTTACATATTTACCGCGATTTTTACCTCTAACCCTTCTCAGCCAGAGAAATCTTCCTTCTGGAATTGTGCGCTGGCTCGGCTATATACCTGTGGCTGTACTGTCAGCACTTCTGGCACCCGGCATTTTACTTAAAAATGGAGAATTGTTTTTATCGCTAGAAAATATTTCTCTGCTTGCACTTTTTCCGACCATACTTATTGCAGTAAAAACGAAAAATATTTTTCTTACAGTTATAGGTGGATTTTTTTCTTATCTTATTTTGCAGATTCTCTTGTAATGCAAATTCACGTTGAATTACAAAAGTTTTCTTTTTAAGAAATAATATTTTTGTGGGAGAACCATAATATAGTTTTTGTTGATAGTCAGTATACAGTTTTATGATATTTAGATATTTAAAAAGAATTATTAAATGAGGAGTGAAAAAGAATGGAATTAAAAGTTGATCTTTTTAGTGACACAGGCACAAGACCTTCAGATGAAATGAGAAAATTTATGGCTGAGGCTGAAGTAGGAGACGAGCAGTTAGGAGAAGACCCGAGTGTTAACCGCCTCTGTAGGATGGCAGCAGAAATGCTGGATAAAGATGATGCAGTTTATCTTCCATCGGGATTGATGGCAAATCAGATCTCTTACGCAGTACACTGTCAAAAAGGTGATGAAATTGTGATGCACAGAACTGCTCACCCTATTCACTTTGAAAGTGGTGCCACTGCAGTGATTGCTGGTGCATCTATAAAAATGCTGGATGGAGAAGGTGGAATATTTACTGCAGAAGATTTTGAAAATGCTATTCGAGATAGAGATTATCACAGCCCTCAGACCAGTGTAGTATCAATAGAGCAGACAACTAATCTAGGTGGGGGAAGAGTGTGGCCTTTAAAGAGAATTAAGGAAATTGCTGAAATTGCAGAAAAAAATAATATAAAAATGCATATGGATGGAGCTCGGATGCTTAATGCAGCAGTAGCTGCAGGAGTTGAACCAGCTGATTATGGTCAGTATTTCGATTCACTGTGGATCGATCTGAGCAAAGGACTGGGGGCACCGGTAGGTTCAGTGCTTGCTGGATCAGCAGAATTTATTGAAAAGGCAAGATTCTGGAAACAGCGTCTGGGTGGAGCAATGAGGCAGGCAGGGATTATAGCAGCAGGTGGCATTTATGCTCTGGAAAATAATGTAGAAAGGCTGGCAGAGGATCACGAACATGCCAGAATGCTTGCGGAAACCATCGATGCACAGCCTGGTCTGAAAATTGATCTGAAAGGTGTAGATACAAACATTGTATTATTTTCTGTGGCAGATGGTAGAGCAGATGAATTTGCTGATAATCTTTTAGAAGAAGGTGTCCGAGTCAGCAGGCTGGAAGGGATGTTGAGAGCAGTCACTCATCTGGATGTAGACAGAGATCAGATTAGATATTCAGTTAAAACGATAGAAAAAACCGCCTCAAAAATGTTTCTTTAATATTCAAACAATAATATAAAGAAGGCAGGATTTATGACTTTTATCAAGAATATATTATAGTATAGTACCCTAATTATGTACACTATTAGGAGTTTTTTTGAGAAGAGTGTACTTAATTGTAGGCGTATTTGAAACAAAATAAGAGGAGGGATAATGTTGAGAAGATTTTTGACAGTTTTGTTAGTTATGACATTGGTTCTGGGGGCCGCTGGTTCGGTATTGGCTCAAAACGAAGATCCTGAGTATGGTGGTACACTTATCTATGCACAGGGAGCAGATGCAGATGCACTGGATCCACATATGACAACTCTCGGTAACTCTGCAGATGTAATAGTCAATGTGTTTGATGGACTGGTTCGCTTCAAATCTGGTACTACAGAAATTGAACCTGCTCTTGCCACAGACTGGGAAGTATCTGATGATGGTTTAGAGTATGTTTTTCATCTGCGTGAGGGAGTAGAATTTCACGATGGTACTCCATTTAATGCAGAAGCTGTAGTATTTGATATTGAAAGACAGCTTGATCCAGAACATCCATATTATCTGGAAGGTGCCTATCCATATGCTGGATTTTCACTTGGAATGATTGAGAAAGTAGAAGAGGTAGATGAATATACTGTTAAATTCACTCTGGAAGATCCATATGCTCCATTTCTAAAAAATCTGGCTATGTTTGCTACTATGATAGCAAGCCCGGAGGCAGTAAAAGAATATGGTGAAGATATATTTAAGCATCCTGTAGGAACAGGACCATTTGAGTTTGTTGAATGGGTTAGAGATGACCATATTACTTTGAAAGCAAATGAAGACTATTGGGATGGACGTCCTTATCTGGATGAGCTGATATTTACTGTAATCCCAAACAACCAGACACGTTTACTGGAACTTGAAGAAGGAAACATCCATGTTATGGAAGGATTGAATCCTACCGATGTTGAAAGAGTAGTAGAAAGTGATAACCTGGATCTGCTGGAAGCTCCAGGACTTAATATTGGTTATATAGCTCTTCATAATGAAAAAGAACCATTTGATAACAAGATGGTCAGAAAAGCAATGAATTATGCAATAAATAAAGAAGAAATTGCAAAATATCTGATGGGTGGTCAGGCAACACCTGCAAAAGGACCTCTGTCTCCAACAATCTGGTCTTATGATGACACTCTGGAAGGATATCCTTATAATCCCGAAAAAGCTAAGAGTCTGCTGAAAGGAGCAGGTTATGGTGATGGATTTGAATTTACTCTCCGCACCTATTCTGCACCAAGAGCCTATAATCCAGTTGGTTCAAGACTGGCAACAGCTGTACAGCAGTATCTAAGTGAAGTAGGAATTAAGGCAAATATAGAACAGCTTGAATGGGGTACCTATATAGAAGAAGGTAAAGCTGGTAAACACACAGCTGCATTTTTCGGATGGATCGCTGATAATGGTGACCCGGATAACTTCTTAAATGTATTCTTTAACTCTGCAAATCAGGGTTCAACAAACCGTGCTTTCTATACCAATCCAAAAGTAGACGATTTATTAGAACAGGCACAGCAGATTACTGATGAAGATAAAAGAGAAAGAATATATAAACAGGTACAGGGAATTATTGTTGATGATGCTCCATTTGTCTTTCTAAATCATATGAAAATGCAGATTCCTGTAAGAAGTAATGTAGAAAATTATGTATTATATCCAACTAACAACAAATATTTCCATAAAGTATGGCTGGATCAGTAATATAAACAGTAATCAGGGGGTGGTATATCACCGCCCCCTTAAAATGTTTTGAGGTGAATAAATATGCTAAATTATATTCTTAGAAGACTACTATTTTTAATTCCATTATTACTGGCAATTTCAATTGTAGTTTTTTTTATGATTCATTTAATACCAGGTGATCCTGTACAGATTATGCTTGGGGATAAAGGAACAGCAGAAGATGCTGCCAGATTACGAGCAGAACTTGGACTGGATAAACCTCTACATGTACAGTATTTTAAATTTTTATCAAATCTGCTTAGAGGAGATTTGGGAAGATCTATTCGGAACAGAAATCCGGTTATTAATGAAATCGGGACTTCTTTTCCAGCAACAATTGAATTAACGACATTGAGTATGATTATTGCCAGCGTTATTGGTGTTCTAGCCGGAATTATATCTGCTATAAAACAGTATTCCTTAATAGATAATGCAACTATGGTAGCTGCCCTGCTTGGTATTTCTATGCCTGTATTCTGGGTAGGTATGATGCTGATGTTGATTTTTGCTTCTGAACTCGGCTGGCTGCCGATTTCAGGACGAATATCCAGAATGGCAGATCTTAACGTAATAACTAATTTTTACGTTATAGACAGTATAATTACACAGAACTGGGCTGCTTTGAGAAGTACTATATCACATCTTATTCTGCCGGCACTTACACTTGCAACAATACCGGTGGCTATGATTGCGCGTATGACAAGATCCACCACACTTGAAGTTTTAAATCAGGATTATATTAGAACTGCCCGTGCAAAAGGTTTACCCGAAAAAGTTGTTATACTTAAACATGTTCTAAAAAATTCACTTATTCCTGTAGTAACAATTATTGGCCTTCAATTTGGAAGTTTTCTTGGTGGAGCAGTTTTAACAGAAACTGTTTTTGCCAGAGCAGGAGTTGGTCGTTTGTTAATTAATGGTATATTAGGGCGCGATTTTCCCGTTATACAGGGAGCAGTGCTTTTTATTGCTACATTTTTTGTATTTATTAATCTAGTAGTGGATATATTATACTCCTATCTGGATCCACGCATACATTATTCTTAAAATGGAGGTGTAACATTTGGATAATTTAGAAAAAGATCCGAAAAAAAATAAAGTAAAAAGTGAAAGTTTGTGGAGTATTTCTTTTAAAAGACTCCGTAAAAATAAAACTGCAATAGCAGGAATAATTATAATCTTGATTTTTGCACTGATTGCTATTTTAGCTCCCTATATTGCACCATATGATCCATTTAATCAGAATTTTATTAAATCATTTAGAGCACCTTCATCTGAACATTTTTTAGGAACAGATGAATTTGGCAGGGATATTTTCAGCCGCATTATCTATGGGGCCAGAATATCACTTCAGATTGGATTTATTGCTGTGTTTATATCTTTAATTGTGGGAGTTTCCTTAGGTCTTATTGCAGGTTATTATGGTGGCTGGATTGATATGGGAATTATGAGAGTTATGGATTTGATGCTGTCATTTCCATATATTCTGCTGGCTCTGGTGATAATGTCTATTCTGGGGCCAGGTATATATAATGCCATGATCGCTATTGGGATTGTATATGTACCCCAGTATGCCAGAATAGTTCGCAGTTCAGTTCTTTCTGTAAAGAAGAAAGAATATGTAATGGCGGCAAGGGCATTAGGCGCAAATGATACGAGAATTATATTAAAACATGTACTTTTAAATTCAATGGCTCCAATTATTATTCAGACTACACTGAGCATAGGTCGTGCAATAATTAATGCAGCAGGTTTAAGCTTTCTCGGTCTGGGTGCACAGCCGCCAACACCAGAATGGGGAGCCATGCTGAGTAATGGCCAGGACTTTTTACGTAATGCACCCTGGATAGCGACTTTTCCTGGTGTAGCGATTGCCCTGCTTGTACTTGGCTTCAATCTGGTTGGGGATGGATTAAGAGATGCATTTGATCCCCGACTGCACAAATAAAATTTAGGAGGGTTTAGTTCCATGAAAAAAAGATTTATTTTACTTTTAACTGCCGGTTTAGTTTTACTGCTGGCCTTTTCTGCAGCAGCAGCTCCTCAAAGAGTGGCTTATATTATCAATGGTGGACTTGGTGACCAGTCTTTTTATGATTCAGGACAGAGAGGTATTGATAGAATTGAAGAAGAATATGGAATCAAGACCACTACAATAGAATGTAATTTTGATACCGCTAAATATCAGCAGTCACTGCAGTCTGCAGTACAGTGGAATGCAGATGTAATTTTTATCATTTCTTACGGATTCGAAGATCTGCTGAAACAGTATGCAGACAGATATCCAGACAAGATTTTTGTTAATATTGATACTGTCGTGAAAAATGATAAAAATACGATTACAAGTGTTGATTTTATTGAAGAGGAAGGTGCATTTATGGCAGGTGTTACTGCTGGAATTGTAACAAAAGATACTTCATTAGAAGGAGTAAATAAAGAAAAAATAATTGGAGCTGTAGGTGGAGATGAAGATCCAGTTGTAAATTCATTCATTTATGGTTATGAGCAGGGAGCGCACTATATTGATGAGGAAATAGAAGTTAAAACAGTATATGCAGGTACCTGGACAGATCCAGTTAAAGGTAAGCAGGCTGCCAATCAACTTTATTCTCAGGGTGCAGATATTGTCTTTCAAATAGCTTCTTTAACAGGTAGTGGAGTGCTGGAAGCAGCAGCTGAAAGTGGGAAATATGCTATAGGTGTAGATTCAAATCAAAATGGTATTCAGCCTGGCCATGTAGTTACATCTGATTTAAAAAATGTCGGAGATGCAATTTACTCTGTCTTTGAAACGATTGTTAATGATGAGTTTAAACAGGGTGTTGTTCTGGAGTATGGCTTAAAAGAAGGTGGAGTAGGTCTGGCAATTGATGAATATACTGAGGAAATTCTATCTGCAGAACAGATAGAAGAGATAAAATCTATTAATGAAAAAGTTTCTTCAGGTGATATTGTTATTAAGAGATATCAGTAAAAATATTGTCTAACTTTAAATTAAGAGTTATCTGATTTTAAAGAAAAAACTCAGGAGAGGGGAAATCCCTCTCCTCTTTTGTAAATTTTACGGAAAGAGGTGTCATTGTTGGTAGATCCAGTCATTTCCATAAAATCTCTTGTAAAAATATATCCACCAGCAACACTGGCTGTTGATAAAGTTGATTTAGATATTAATTCTGGCCAAATTCATGCAGTTATAGGGGAAAATGGTGCCGGCAAATCAACTTTAATGAAAGTAATATATGGACTAACTCCAAAGACTGATGGACAAATACATATAAATAATAAAAAAGTTAATTTCAGTACTCCTCAGGAAGCGGTAAAAGCTGGGATAGGAATGGTTCATCAGGAATTTATGTTAATTCCCAGTTATACTGTTTATGAGAATGTGATACTGGGAACCGAGCCGGTGAGCAGATTTAATATACTTAAAACAGAGCAGTCCAGAAAAAGAGTAAAAAAGCTTATTGATGAATATAATTTGAATCTTCAGCTTGATTCAACTATAAATGAAATATCTGTTGCAGCTCAGCAGAAAGTAGAAATACTGAAACTTCTGTATAGAGATGTTGATGTTTTGATTTTGGATGAACCGACAGCTGTATTGACTCCACAGGAGATAGAGGATTTATTTATTCGTCTTAAAAAGCTGAGAGATGAAGGGAGAACAATTATTTTTATCAGTCATAAGCTTGATGAGGTACTTGATTTATCTGATATAATAACGGTAATGAGAAAGGGTAAAAAGATAACCACTTTAGAAAATAAAGATTTGACAAAAGCAAATTTAGCCAGAGCTATGGTCGGTCGGGATGTTGTATTCACAGTTGAAAAGGAAAAAGCATCACCTAAAGAGGTGGTTTTTTCTGTTTCTAATTTAAATTATAAAAATGAACAGGGAATTAAATTACTGGACAATATAAACCTGGAGGTTAGAGCAGGAGAAATAGTTGGAGTTGCTGGAATAGAGGGAAATGGACAGTACGAACTTGTAAGATCAATCAGCGGACTTTTGACTCCCGATAGTGGTGAAATAAATATTAATGGGAAAAGAATTGATAAATTGAATATTCTGGATAGAAGAAAAGAAATGGCCTATGTACCACAGGACAGAAAGAATACTGGCAGTGCACAGGAACTCAGCCTGATAGATAACAGTATTATGACACATCACAGAATAAATGAAGATTTAAGTGGTTCAAAAGAATATATCTTATCGCGCAGTGGTGCTGTAGAATTAACAGATAAACTTATAGAAAAATTTGAGGTTATTTCTGGAAGTAGAAATCAACCTATCAAATCACTATCTGGTGGTAATCAGCAGCGGCTCATTGTGGGCCGGGAATTTATGCTGTCAGATAATTTTATTTTACTGGATAATCCCACAAGAGGTCTGGATGTTGGTTCTATAGAATTTATTCAGCTGGAGATTATAAAAAAGCGTGATCAGGGTGCAGCAGTATTGCTGATTTCAGCTGATTTAGATGAACTATTCAGTCTGTCTGACCGTATTGTGGTAATTCACAGTGGAAAAATCACTGCTGACAGAGATCCAGGAAAATCAAATAAAGAAGAAATTGGTGCATATATGCTCGGTGCAGAAGCTGGTGATAATAGATGAAGAGAAAGATATTAACAGCAGCACTTGGAATTATAACAGCTATGCTGATAGGCTTGATTATTATGTCAGTACAGGGATATCCGGCTTTTGAAAGTTATTATCAGCTTTTTAATTACAGTCTTTTTTCTAAATTTTCTATGTTCAGTACACTTGCTAAGGCAGCACCACTTATTTTAACAGGTCTTTCTGCTGCAGTAGCTTTCGGCAGTAATGCAGTTAATCTGGGTCAGGTAGGACAGTTTTTAGTAGGTGGTATGAGTGTAACTATAGCAGGTTTATATATTAATCTTCCTCCGGTGATAATGATACCACTGCTCATTTTTATCGCTCTCTTTTCCGGGGCACTGTATTCGGGGATTGCTGCCTGGTTGAGATTGAAATTTAATATGGATGAATTTATTACAACACTGATGTTGAATTTCGTGGCTCAATATCTCACACTGTACCTTATTAGTGGTCCACTGCTGGATAAAGATATGTTTTCACCTATGACCCAACCTATAAATGAAAATGGGTGGCTTCCTGCTTTAGGTGGTCTGGACAGTACAATTATTATAAGTACTATTTTGCTGATTGTAATCTATTTTATCTGGCATCATACTAAAGCCGGGTATGAATGGAAGGTTATGGGCAGCAACAGCACTTTTGCAGAAGCAGGTGGTGCAGATATAGACAAAAATTATCTGCGTATTATGCTGGTTAGTGGTGCCCTGGCAGGAATGGCCGGTGCAATGCTTGTAATGGGAGGAGTACAACACCGTTTTTTAAAAGGAATAGGTGCAGATTACGGCTGGGATGGAGTAATGATTGCCGTTGTTGCTGACAGCAGTATAATCGGGACTGCATTTTACAGCCTATTTTTTGCCGTACTGCAGACCGGAGCTATGGGTATGGAGCTGGAAACTTCTGTTCCATCAGAATTTGTGCTTATCCTGCAGTCAATAACAGTTCTCTTTGTTGTAGCAAGCAGAAAATCTGCTCACCTACTTTTAAACAGGTTAAGTATTCTGCTGAAAATGAAAAATATAAGATCAGGAGGTGGAGTAAAAGAAGATGAGCTTAATGATTGAGTTAATTCGTTCAACCTTTCTTGCTGCAGTACCAATTTTACTTGCCAGTTTAGGAGGAACTTATACTTATTATGCTGATATCTTTAATATTGCTATGGAGGGTATGATGCTTATTGGAGCATTTACAGCCGTTCTGGGAAGTTTTTTTAGCGGTTCCTGGGTAATTGGTATTTTGAGTGGTATAGCTGGTGGTCTGTTTACAGCTTTAATTTTTACTGTATTTGCTGTTTATCTTAAAACAGATGAATTTGTAACTGGAATTGCACTCAATTTGTTTGCACTGGGAGGGACCACTTATTTTCTGCGGCAGATATTCTCTGTTAAAGGGGCTTTTACATCTTCAAAAATAGTTCCACTTCCTGACTGGCATATACCAGTTATAAAAAATATTCCTATTTTAGGTGAGCTATTAAGCGGTTATCCTTTTCTGGTATATATAACTTTTTTAATAGCAATTCTTGTTGAAATACATATCTTTAAAACAAAGTTCGGGCTGAGGCTCAGAGCAACAGGAGAAGATGATTCAGCAGTTGATTCTGTTGGTATAAAATCTGATATAATAAAAAGTAAAGCTATTATGCTTTCTGGTTTTTACTGTGGTCTGGCCGGAGTATTTTTATCTTTAGGATATGTTAATTTATTTGCAGAAAATATGTCCAATGGTAGAGGATGGATTTCACTTGCGGTTATTATTTTAACCAGAGGTAGACCAGTGGGCCTTCTATTTATGGCTCTTTTATTTGGATTTTTTGATGGTTTAGGTCTGGCACTTCAGAATACTTTTATTCCTTCACAGTTTACTCAGATGGTTCCCTATCTGGCAACACTGGCTGCACTGTTTTTTTACTCACGAGAAAAAAAGAAGTCTAAGGGGGAAAGTGAAAATGAAAGCATGGCAGTATGAACTTGAAAAAAGGAAAAATGCAGAACCTGTACCATTATCTAATGCTGAAGAAGGGTGGTCCGGTTTTGCAGAAATGATGGAGGAAAGAGAAAATCTTCTGGCAATGTTCTGGCAGAGTCAGGTTCCCGGATCAAAGGCTCCAGAAGCACTTTTTATAGAAATGATTCAGGCCTGGTCCAACAGAGGTTATGATGTTTCCACAGCTGAAAAGTATATTGAAGAAGGTCTTGATGCACTTGCTGAAGGAAGAATGAGAGAGCTGGAAATTATTTCTGCCAGAATTATGAAAGAACTCCGTGAAGCTCCTGTCGATGATGATCATTCTTACTGGCGTTATGAAAATCCGACCAACTGGGATGGAATTCGCGCAGCCATGAATGCTGAAGATGATCCAGAAAAAATAAAGCCCGGGAAAGAAAAACTGGAGAGGAAAATACTTGCCGGATGGCAGGGCCAGATAGCCGGGGGAGCATATGGAACTGCTCTGGAGGGTTATACAGGAGAAACTCTGGAAGAATATTATGGGGATAAGCTTAACTATTATGTAAGTGAACCAGATACCTATAATGATGATATTACGTTTCAAATTGCTTTTTTGAAAGCACTTTCTGAAAATGGTTCAAAACTGGAAGCAGATCATATAGCAGATAAGTGGCTGGAATTAATTCCTTTTGGCTGGTCTGCTGAATATTTTGCACTTGAAAATTTAAAGAGAGGCTTATATCCACCATTATCCGGAAGTTTTAATAACTTTTTTTCTGAATGGATAGGTGCTCAGATGAGGACAATGATCTGTGGCTTTACTGCTCCTGGTGATCCGTTAAAAGCTGCTTATTATGCATACTTAGACAGCAGTGTTTCACATGAGAAAAACGGGATCTATGGCGGTATTCACAGTGCTGTGATGACATCACTTGCATTTAACTATGATAATACAAGAGAGATAGTTTACAGAGCGAAGGATTATATTCCTGCTGGAAGTGAATTTAATCATTATTTTAAGTTGGTTTTAAAATCCTGTGAAAACCACCAGAATGCTGCAGAGAGCTGGAATCATATTAAAGATGAATTCAAAAAATATAACTGGATTCATACATACCCAAATATGGCGGCAGTAGTGACAGCACTGTATTATTCTGAAAATAGTTTTGATAGGGCTTTGAGAATACTGGCCGGATGTGGTCTGGATGTTGACTGCAATGCTGGTGAGGTTGGTTCAATTATGGGTGTTATGAATCCTGAATTAATAACAGAGAAATGGACCGACCCATTTGCAGGTAAATTAAAAACATATCTGCCGGGATATGAAGAACTGACAATAACTGGACTGGCCAATTGGACTGTGGAAGCACAAATATTTTAATTTAATTTAAATTAAGGCAGGATTTTAGTACTCTGTCAAGAATAATTTAGTATAAGTTTATATGAGTTTAAAATCAAAAGGGGAGAGTGAAATACCAAATGGAACAAGTGTATGAAAAAAAACGTGAACAGCTGCTTGATGATCTCAGTGACATGAGTGAAGTTGCAGAAGATATGCTTCAAAAAATTATTCGAGCCCTGGATAAAATGGATGTAGATACCGCCAGAGATATTATTAACAGAGATGATGTACTTGATAATTACAAAATAACAATAGAAGAAGAAGTTTCACGTTTACTTACCCTGGAACAGCCGTTAACAAGTGATACATGGTTTGCTATAGCAATGGTAAAAATAGCTGCTGATCTCGAAAGAATCGGAGACCATGCAACTAATATTGCGGAGATTTTACTTGAATTAAAAAATGAAGATAGACTAACTCCTATTGTGATGATACCGGAACTTGCAGATATTGTTACCGACATGCTGGATGTTGTACTGGAGTCATTTGCAACCAAAAATGCAGATCTTGCAGAAGCAGCCTGTAGAATGGACGAAAAGGCAGATAATATGTATGATCAGATTTATGAGAAAGGTATAAAACTGCTGAGTCAGAATGAAAAACAGGCAAATATTCAGCAGGTTGTTAAATACTTAAATCTTGCCAAATCACTGGAAAGAGTTGGCGATCATGCTACCAATATTGGAGAAGAGACTATTTTCCTTGCCACCGGGAAAAGAGTTAAGTATTAAAATTTAATTATAAAAGACAAAAAGGGCCATTTCTATGGCCCTTTTGTTGTTTAGATTTTCAAAAATATCAGCAAAATAAAAAGGAAATATTTTAATAATGTTTAATATATTAAAAAAGTGGGTGAATATTTTGTCACATCAAACAGCAAAGTCAGCATATAAAAATCTTGAAGAGAGATTAAACCAGTTTCCTCAGGGGGCACCACCTTCGAAAACTCTCTACAAAATTTTATCTATACTTTTCAGTGAAAAAGAAGCAGAAATAGTGGCCCAGCTGCCGGTTAAACCTTTTACTGTTGAAAAAGCAGCCAGAATTTTAAAGATGGATAAAGTAAAAACAGAAAATATTCTGGATGAACTGGCCGGAAGAGCGATACTCCTTGATTCTAAGGATAAGGGTGTTAAAAAATATATCCTGCCACCACCTATGGCCGGATTTTTCGAGTTTTCAATGATGAGAACCCGGCAGGATATCAATCAAAACCTGCTGGCAGAATTATATCATCAGTATTTAAATGTGGAAGAAGATTTTATTAAAGATCTATTTTTAGCCAGTGAGACCAAACTGGGACGGGTTTATGTTAATGAAGAAGTTCTCTCTAAAGATAATATGGTCCATATTCTTGATTTTGAAAAAGCAAGCCATATCATAGAAAGTGCTGGGGATATAGGAATCAGCACCTGTTACTGCCGGCATAAGATGCATCATCTTGATCAGGCCTGTGATGCTCCATTAGATATCTGTATGACTTTTAATAATACTGCTGATTCTCTGATCAGACATGATCATGCACGCCGGGTGGACAGTTCTGAATGTTTAGATCTACTCTATCAGGCTTATGACCACGGACTGGTTCAGTGTGGAGAAAATGTGCGTGAGAGTCCAACCTTTATCTGCAACTGCTGTGGATGCTGTTGTGAGGCTCTGCTGGCTGCTAAAAAATTTGGGAATCTGCATCCTGTTCAGACCACTCATTATCTGCCTCAGATTAATCATGAAAGCTGTATTGATTGCGGCAGATGTATTGAAGCCTGCCCAATTGATGCAATATCCAGTGATGGTGAAAAAATAGTACTAAATAAAGATGTCTGTCTGGGCTGTGGTGTCTGTGTTAGAGCCTGTCCCAATAGTTCTCTCAGTCTGCAGCGGCGCCAGGAAGAAATTATAACCCCAGTTAACTCAGTCCACAGAACAGTTTTAATGGCAATTGAAAAAGGCAAACTGTCAAATCTTATTTTTGATAATCAGGCCTTTGGCAGCCACAGGGCAATGGCAGCTGTAGTTTCAGCTATCTTAAAATTACCTCCTATTAAACAGGTTATGGCCAGTAAACAGCTTAAATCAAAATATTTAGAGAAAATAATAAAAAAATTAGCTTAAATTTTTAAGCTTAAATCATGTTTAATTAAATTATCGCAGCAAAAAGGCCGTTAAAAATCGGCTTTAATTGTTTGCTATTTTAATTTTTTTGCGAGCCTTATGACCAAAAACTTCAAATTCAATCTTGATTTATAATTCATAGTTTCAATCTCATCAATTTTCAAACCATCAACATTAAAATCTGTTCTTAATCTTGCATCTGTCTCCAGCCAGTACTCATTATTAGATTCAATCCGATCAATTTTTCCATATTTATGAGTAAAATATCCACAGGCCTTAATTAGCTGAGAATAGGCCTCCATGTCATCAACTCTATAATATTCTGATCAATAGACCATCAGTTTTTAAGAGATAGAAAGTACTTCTACTGACCTTTTGTTGTTTTAAACAGTGGAACAGACAGCTTCTGCGGTTACAGCAGCTGCAATAGTTCCCACCTGATTTATATCAGCATTTACTCTACCTGAGGCAAGAGTAAAGACAGTATCTCCATCGAGCATTGTATGGACAGGATAAATGGTGCGTGCCAGTCCATCCTGTGCCATTAATGATACACGGTTTGCATCACTTTTGCTCAACCTGGCATTTGTTGCAATTAGAGCTAAGGTTGTGTTTTCTCTTTTAAAATCGGTAGTGAGGTCGGGCTGATTTAAAAATATAGATTCTGTGTCAACAAAATTCCCTTTTTCGTCTTTTGCACCTGCAATTATTTTACCACTTTGATAGTCCTTTATATCTCCAAATGCATTTACTACTACCAGTGCGGCAACTATTAGGTCTCCTGTTTTTAAAGCTGTATGCCCTAATTTTGTTTTATGAGAATATTTCATACCATTTATCTTGCCACAGGTTGATCCTGCCGCTACACCAATACTTCTGTTTTTGAGAGGAGAGGTAGAGGCATTTTTGCAGGCCTGATAGGCCATGTTTTTGTCAGGTCTAATTTTAGAAGATTTGTATTCTAAATCATATATAACTGCTGCAGGAACAATTGGGACAATTCCACCACCGGTCTGAAAACCTGTGCCCTGTTCTTCAAGATAATCCATAACACCGGCTGCAGCATCCAGACCAAAAGCACTTCCTCCTGTTAGTAAAACTGCATTAATGTTCTGCATTCCTGCTTTAGAGGACAGAAGAGCGTTTTCGCGTGTGCCTGGTGCACCACCTCTAACATCAGCTCCTGCAGTAAATTTACCCTCACAAATTACAACAGTACAGCCGGTTCCAGCATCCAGATTTTGTGCATTTCCCACTTTTATTCCACTTACATCTGTAAGATCATTATTCATATTATTTACCCCCAGTTTGAGTTTATAATTGAAGATTTTTTAGGTTATCATTTAAACTTTGTTATAACTAATTTCTTTTTAAAGTTCTTAACTCCTTCCTGTAAAGAATTTTTCTGCTATAAAATAAGTCAACCGATAAAAATCAGAGCAAATATTTTTGGACGATATGAAGGAAAATAATGATAAATATTTAATATTTAATATATAAGGTTAAAGATAAGGATAAAAATATGGAGGTGGGTTTTTTGAAAGCTAAAAGATTATTTACTGGTTTTCTGATTTTAGTGCTGGTAATGGGAATTGCTGTGGCGGCCGCTGCTGAAGAAGTTAATATCCGTATATATCACCACAATGACACACATGCAAGGGTGGAAGAAGGCAGCTATGCAGGTATGGGGTTTGCCAAAATTGCTACTCTGGTTAAAGAGGGTAGAAGAGAAATGGATAATGTACTTTATCTTGATGCCGGTGATGCATTTCACGGTCAGGTAATAGCCAATGTTAATGAAGGAGAAGCAATAGCCTATATATTTAATATCATGGATCTTGATGCTCTGGCACTTGGGAATCATGATTTTAATTATGGACAGGAACGGCTTAAAGAGCTGAAAGAAATAAGTGATTTTCCACTGCTGGCTGCTAATTTAAAAGAAAAAGATGGGAAAGATTCACCACTTGCCGACAAT
Source organism: Bacillota bacterium (assembly GCA_051747745.1). GTDB lineage: Bacteria > Bacillota > Halanaerobiia > Halanaerobiales > Halanaerobiaceae > QPJE01. Next base: position 25,727 of record JBNJGL010000002.1, read on the forward strand.
TATATAATTAAAGAATATGATGGTGTCAGAGTTGGAATATTTGGCCTGGCAACACCAGAAACAGCTTATAAAACTCATCCAAAAAATGTAGAAGGACTTATTTTTGCAGATCCAGTAGAATCGGCCAGAGAAATGGTTGAAGAATTAGAGGGAAAAACAGACGTAGTGATAGGACTTTTCCATTTAGGTTTAAGTGAAGGTAGCAAATATACAAGTAAAATGGTAGCAGAACAGGTTGATGGTATAGATGTAATAGTTGACGGACACAGCCACCATACACTGGAAAATGGTATGATGGTTAATGACACACTTATTACAATGGCAGGTGAATATGATAAGAATCTGGGTGTGATTGATCTTACAGTTGAAGATAATGCTGTCAGATCCAAAAAAGCATCCTTAATAAGCAAAGAAATGGCAGAAGATGTAAAGCCAGATAAAATAATTTCCATGGTAGTTGACAGCATGAATGCAGCCAATGAGAAAATTACATCTCAGGTCGTCGGAACTGCTCTGGTAGAACTTGAGGGTGACCGTGCAGTTGTGCGTACTGGAGAAAGTAATCTTGGTAATCTGATTGCTGATGCAATTAGGATAAAGCTGGATGCAGATGCTGCTATTACAAATGGCGGTGGTATCAGAGCTTCAATAAATAAAGGAGAAATAACAAAAGGAGAGGTAATTACAGTACTTCCTTTTGGAAACACAGCTATGGCTGTTCGAGTTAAGGGTTCTGATTTAAGAGCTGCTTTAGAACACGGTATTTCTGAATATCCTGCCGAAGAAGGTCTTTTCCCACAGGTATCTGGAATTAAATTCACTTTTGATCCTGAAAAAGCAGCTGGAGAAAGAATTAAGAAGGTTTGGGTTAAAGGAAAAGAACTGGATCCAGACAGAAATTATGTTGTAGCCACAAACGATTTTATGGCTGCTGGTGGTGATGGGTACACCATGTTTAAAGGTGCTCCAATAGTAAAAGAAGCCGGTGGATTGGAAGAAGTTGTTATGGAATATTTAGAAAACAGATCACCGGTAGCACCAGAACTGGAAGGTAGAATAATAGCTGAGTAATTTTTTAAGTTCATTGATAATGCTCAGATTTTAGGCAGTGCAAAAATAATATGAATATCTCAGGCCCTCTGTATTAAACAGGGGGCCTTGTTTCGGTACTATTTTGTTGAATTTTTTTCACTAAATTTTTTTTCACTAAATATAGGATCTAGATGGAGTTTTGTTTAGATATTTTAGATAAATCTTTACAATACAAAAATGATTGTATAAAATTAATATATAATTTATTAAAGTAAAGTATTAAAAGGAGGTAATTAAAATTACTGGAGAAACTGTTGGATTTTTATCTATTATACCACCAATACTGGCTATTTTACTTGCCATGTATACAAGAGAAGTTCTTATTTCTTTATTTGCAGGAGTCTGGTCTGCTGCATTAATAATCAGCCGCTGGAATCCAATTTCTGCGACTTCACTATCCCTGCGCTGGATTGTTAATACTGTTAATGATCCCTGGAATGCTAAATTTTTAATTCTTATTATGCTGATGGGGGCTGGAGCAGCTCTGATATACAAATCAGGAAGTGTTCTGGCTTTGGAAAAATGGATGGGTAATACAGTAAAGACCTCAAGAGATTCACAGATTTTAACCTGGATGATAGGAATGTTTATTTTTATTGATTCCTATACAAGTACAATTGTAACTGGAAATGCAACCAGAGATGTCAGCATAAAAAACAAAACATCTCGTGAGGCACATTCCTATATTTTAGATTCTACAACTGCTCCTGTTACAACTTTTGGCCCTGTTTCAAACTGGATAGGGTATCAGGTATCGATGATTGCCGCCGGATTTACTGCGGCCGGGATAACCGCTGAACAAATTGGAGTAACTCCTTATGCAGTATTTTTGCGTTCAATTCCCTGGAATTTTTACTGTCTGCTTGCCTTTTTTATGGTTGGATTTATTGCGATAACCCAGAGATATTATGGACCAATGCTGGATGCAGAGTGGCGTTCTCGCAAAGAAGGAAAATTAATGAAAGATGGAGCAGAAGCTCTGTCAGATATAAGTACTGATGTGGGAGAACAGAGTAAAAAGAATCCCAAATTGGTCAACTTCTTTTTGCCTATTTTTTCTCTGCTGATTGTAAGTGTTTTTTCCATGTGGTGGCTTGGTGGAGGATATCAGTCTGGAGTAAGTGTAGCACAGTCTTTTCAGGAAACCGATATTGCTCTGGCACTGCTCTATGGTTCATTTGCCTTTGTTCTTTTTGCATTTATCGGATCACTGGGCTATAAAACAATGTCTTTAAGTGAGGCCAGTGATGCTGTTATAGATGGTTTTAAAACGATGATAATTGCAGCGGCAATTATTATTCTGGCCTGGACAATAGGTCATGCAACTGATCAGGTAGGTACCGCAGAGTATGTAGTAAGTATTTTAATGAATATAGGACTGCCGGGTAGAGCTCTACCTATAATTGTTTTTCTGGCTGCCATGTTTATTTCATTTACTACCGGAACTTCCTGGGGAACAATGGCAATTTTAACTCCAATTGCTGTTTCCACCGGTTATGAACTGGTTGGATTCAGTATTGTACCTGTACTGATGGGAATTTTATTTGGAGGGGCTATTTTTGGTGATCATGTATCTCCTATTTCTGATACTACTGTAATGTCTTCCATTTTTGCAGGTTCTGATCATATTGATCATGTAACTTCACAGATTCCCTATGCATTAACAGCAGCTGGAGTCACAGTTGTGACATTAGTATTATATGCTTTAGGAATAGATTCTGTAGTGTTTTTACTCATCACTGCCTTTGTGCTGACAATAGCTGTGTCAGTTATGCTGAATAAATATGATGCCAGAAGAAAAGGTCTGCCAGAAGTGATGCCAACTGTAGAAGAGATAAAAGCTGGCAATAGTACGGGCAGTCAAATAAAGACTTTCAATAAGATTGCAACTGCTGCTGCCGCATTTTATCTTATTTATATGACGAGTATTTTTCTTTTTGCAAATCTGGCCTCTTAAAAGGAGAATGCAGAAAAGTGTCCAATAAATTCTCTGTTAAACTGTTTTCTTTAGCTATTATTATTTTTTATCAATCAAAATCTGATGTATTTCTTTATCATGATCTACCCCTGCAAATTTCAGCAGAACTAAAATTTATGCTGAGATGAGCAGGGGATTTTTAGGATATAACAGCTGTGAAAACAATGATTTGTCTTTAGATTCGATTTAGAGAGGTTTTTCTGCTATAATAATGAGTAGATTACTCAGTTTAAAATTTATTAAGAACTTTTTCATTTTGCAGTGCTAAAAATAACTGTGGATAATTTTTGGAAACTGTGATAGAAGTTATAGTCTGCTAGCAAACCTCGTGGGCTTGCCCCAAGGAGGGTCAAGTTTTGATTTTAAAAGATAATATTAGACGATTTGAAGACAGTATAAAAATAAAGGAGTTACTGATAATTTAAATGAAAAATAAAAAACAGGATTTAAATAAAGATAGTGAGCATAAAAGTGAAAATCCAAGAAATCAGTTTATGGTGACATGCAGAGATGATATGGAAAAAAGGGAATGGGAAAAACTGGATTATATAATAGTGAGCGGTGATGCCTATATAGATCATCCCTCTTTTGGTACTGCAATTATTGCCAGAGTTCTGGAAGATGCAGGTTTTAAAGTTGGAATTATTGCTCAACCTGACTGGCGGGACTTATCGGATTTTGAAAAACTGGGAAAGCCAGAATATGGTTTTTTAGTTACATCAGGAAATATGGATTCAATGGTAAATCATTATACTGTCAGCCGGCACAGGCGCAGTTATGATAATTATTCACCAGGTGGTAAAAGTGGTTTGCGGCCTGATAGAGCCGTAATTGTTTATACAAATAAAATAAGAGAAGCATATGGCAGTATTCCGGTGATAATTGGGGGAATTGAAGCCAGCCTGCGCAGATTTGCATATTATGATTACTGGGATGATAATGTGAGGAGATCGATATTATTTGACAGTCGGGCAGATCTGCTTGTTTATGGTATGGGAGAACATCAGATACTGGAAATTGCGGAAAACATGGCTTCAGGACTCGATATTAAATATATTACCCATATTCCCGGGACTGCTTTTGTTACAGACAGCCTGGATAATCTCTACAGCTATAAACTACTGCCTTCTTATGATGAAGTACGGACAGATAAAAAGAAATATGCCTATTCTTTTAAATTACAGTATGAAGAACAGGATCCGATTAGGGGAGAAGTTCTGGTTCAGCAGCATAAAGATAAATACCTTGTGCAGAACCCACCGACAAAACCCTTAAATAGAGACGAACTGGATCATATATATTCACTTCCCTATCAGAGAAATTACCATCCTAAATACGAAGATCTGGGTGGTGTTCCGGCTATTAAAGAGGTTAAGTTCAGTCTTGTCAGCTCCCGGGGATGTTTTGGTGCCTGCTCATTTTGTGCACTTGCATTTCATCAGGGTAAAATGGTAACCTCACGCAGCAGAGAATCTCTCGTAGAAGAAGCGAAAAAATTAACTGAAATGCCGGATTTTAAAGGTTATATTCATGATGTAGGAGGTCCAACAGCGAATTTCAGACAGCCTTCCTGTACTTCACAGCTTTCACGGGGAATGTGTAAAAATAGAGAATGCATGTTTCCTGAACCCTGCAGTGAATTGGAGATTGACCACTCAGAATATCTTGAAATTTTAAAAACTCTGAGAAATATAAAAGGTGTAAAAAAAGTTTTTATAAGATCGGGAATCAGATTTGACTATCTGCTGGAAGATAAAAATGAAGAATTTTTTAGAGAATTGTGCAGACATCATGTCAGCGGACAGCTTAAAGCTGCTCCAGAACATGTTTCAAAGGAAGTTCTCTACAGGATGGGGAAACCTGAAATTGAGGTATTTGATAAGTTTAGAAAAAAGTTTTATGAGATAAATGATGAGATAAATAAGGAGCAGTATATTATCCCCTACTTTATTTCGAGTCATCCGGGCAGCAGGCTGGAAGATGCTGTCAAACTGGCGGAGTATCTGCGGGATATAAATCATCATCCAGATCAGGTTCAGGATTTTTATCCCACTCCTGGTACAATGTCAACAGCGATGTATCACAGTGGTTATGACCCCAGAACAATGGAAAAAATATATGTGGCAAAAAGTCAGAAGGAGAAAAAAATGCAGAGAGCACTACTGCAGTACAATAAAAAGAGCAATTATAAGACTGTAAAAAAAGCTTTAAAAAGAGCGGGCAGGGAAGATCTGATCGGTTATAACAAAAAAGCCCTGATAAAACCAGAATAGAATTTGTAAATCCTAATGAATTTTCAGAAAGATCTTGTTTAAAAGTAATGATATTTTCTTATCGCTGATAAATATTAAAGGATTTTAAAATCCGTTGTTGAATAATGAAAACTGTCAAAAGTTATATAAAATTTTGAGTACAGGAGTGTATTTATGAGTCTTGAAAAAAAATATGAAAAATTAAATGATATTTTAAGAGAACTTGATGATTTTGTAGTCGCTTTTTCTGGCGGTGTGGACAGTACTTTTCTTGCAGCCGCCGCACTGGAGGTTGGGTCTAATTTTACTGCAGTTACAGTAAAAACACCTTTTGTTCCAAAAAAGGAAATTGAAGAAGTTGAAAAACTTGCTGATAAATTTTCATTAAAACACAGAGAAATCGAGTTGAAATTAGTTGATCTGGGAAAAGCTGCGGCAAATCCACCTGAGCGGTGCTATTACTGCAAGAAAAAAATATTTGGAGAAATAAAAAAATTTGCTGGCGGCAGAGTAATTGTTGAAGGTTCCAATGCTGATGATACAGGCGATTATCGGCCGGGTATGAAAGCTTTAAGTGAATTGAAAATAAGGAGCCCTCTTTTAGAATCAGATCTAAGCAAAAAGGAGATTAGAGAATTATCTTACAGGATGGATCTTCCTACCTGGGATAAACCGTCACTTTCCTGTCTTGCAACCAGAATTACCTATGGGCAAAAAATTTCTGAAGAAAAATTAAGAAAAGTAGAAAAGGCAGAAAAATTTTTGCGTCAGAGAGGTTTTAAACAGTTTAGAGTTCGCGATCATGATAACCTGGCCAGAATTGAAGTAGGTGCTGAGGAAAGAGAAAAATTTATGGATATAGATTTAATAAATGCTGCTGACACCTATTTTAAGGAACTGGGATTTGATTATGTTACTTTTGACCTGGCAGGATATAAATCCGGAAGTATGAATCGCCTGCTTGAAGGAGGAACAAATGAATAAAGAAGATATAAAATTTATTTTGGAAAAAGTTAAGAGTGGAGATGTTGAAATAGATGCTGCAATGGATAAACTTAAAGATCTTCCTTTTAAGGACCTTGGTTATGCTAAAGTTGATAACCACAGAAGCCTGCGCAATGGATATCCGGAAGTTATTTATTGTGAGGGGAAATCCCTTGATGAAATAGAAGGTATTGTAAGAGAAATGATAAAAAAAGAGAACAATATTCTGGCAACCAGGGCCAGCAGAGAAGTTTACAGCAGAATAAAAGAAATTGAACCTGAAGCAGAATTTTATGAGAGAGCAAAAATTATTTTTATTAAAAAAAGAGAGCTAAAAAAAACAGAGAGCAAAATTATTGTAGTTACCGGTGGAACCTCAGATATTGCAGTTGCTGAAGAAGCTGCAATTACAGCCGAAGTACTTGGAAATACTGTAGAGAGGCTATACGATGTTGGAGTTGCCGGTATTCATCGACTTTTATTAAATTTAGATAAACTGAATGAAGCCAGTGTAATTATAACTGCTGCTGGAATGGAAGGAGCACTTGCAAGTGTGGTTGGTGGACTGGTTGATAAACCGGTAATTGCTGTCCCCACAAGTGTAGGTTATGGGGCCAACTTTGGCGGTGTTTCAGCTCTGCTGACCATGCTTAACAGCTGTGCAAGTGGAGTAGGTGTTGTTAACATTGACAATGGATTTGGAGCTGCCTATCTGGCAGCTACAATAAATATGCAGATAGAAAATGCCAGAAAAGAGGGAAAATAACATGGAGAAAATACTTTATTTTGAATGTAATTCAGGAATCAGTGGAGATATGACAATTGCTGCTCTGCTGGATCTGGGTTTAGATCAGGAAGAATTTTTGGAAAAACTTAAAAAACTTAACTTATCAGGTTATGAAATAGAGATAAAGAAAACACAAAAAAATGGTATTACAGGGACTGATTTTAAAGTGGTTCTGGAAAATACAGCACACCCGGATCACCTTCATGAACACGGAGGTGATGGTCACACTCACAATCAAAGTAATGATCACAATCATCACAATCATGACTCAGACAATCAACACGATCACAATCATGACTCAGATAATCAACATTACTCAGACAGTCATCATCACCACCATGATGAACACAGCCATGATCATAAAGAAAAAGAGGCACATAATCATTCAGGTGACGGAGAACATCACCACCGAAATTTAGGTGATATAGAGAAATTGATCGATGAGAGTGGACTGAACGATAATATTAAAAAATTAAGCAAAAAGATTTTTAGCTATGTAGCTGAAGCAGAGGCAAAAGTACACAATAAGCCTTTAAACGAAGTTCATTTTCACGAGGTCGGTGCAGTTGACTCTATTGTAGATATTGTTGGCACTGCAGTACTGATAGACATGCTGAATGTTGATCATATTTATTCTTCAGCAGTTCCAATTGGTTCTGGTTTTGTAAATGTGGCCCATGGTAATATACCAGTACCTGCTCCGGCAACTATAGAAATACTTAAGGATGTACCTGTATATGCTTCTGGAGTAAAAAGTGAACTTGTAACACCCACCGGAGCTGCTATTATCAAAACACTGGCAGAAGAGTTCTGCCCACTGCCGGAAGTTGAGATTGAAAAAATTGCCTATGGAGCCGGAAAAAAAGATCTGGAAGTTACAAACATGTTGAGGCTTTATCTGGCCCAAAAGACTAAAAAAAAACTGAAGAGCTGCTGATTCTAGAAACAAATATAGATGATATGAGCGGAGAAATATATTCTTATCTTTTTCCAGAATTATTTGCCGAAGGAGCACTGGACGTTTATTTAACAAATATATTTATGAAAAAAAATCGTCCTGCTCAAAAACTCAGCGTTCTGTGTTTAGAAGAAAAAAGAGAACAGATAGAAAAATTAATTTTTACAGAAACTACAACACTGGGTATCAGGAGATATCAGGTTGAACGAAGCTGTCTTGAGCGAAAAAATTTCACATTTAAATCTTCTCTCGGGGAAGTGAGAATTAAGGCAGCCTATATGGATGGCGAAGAGATTAAATTTGCTCCAGAATATGAAGACTGCAGAAAACTGGCCCGGGAAAATGATTTACCTCTTAAAAATGTTTATGATCTTATTAAAAAAGAAGCTTTGAATAATGTTTTTAACAAATAAAAAGCATATAAAAAGAAAATAAGTGCTGAGTGCCTGGTTTTTTCATCTACCAGGCACTTTTTTCTTTTTAAAAGAGGTTTTTTTAATTAAATACAGAATAGTATTATATAGTAGCACGAATTTTATTTTCGTGCTACTATATAATAGAGGAGGTGTTTTTGTGTCCAGCTTAAAGCGTTTTGGAGTTTCAATAGATGAAGAACTTTTGAAACGTTTTGATAAGATTAATGAAGGAGTTTATAATAACCGTTCTGAAGCAATAAGGGATTTGATTAGAGAAAAAATAATAGCAGAAGAAAATAAAACAGATGAATCGATTGTGGTAGGGACTTTAACACTTATTTATGACCACCACAAATCCGGTTTAACTGATAAAATGAATAAACTGCAGCATGACTATCACTGTATGTTTAAGTCCAACCTTCATCTGCATTTGAACCATGACTACTGTCTGGAAGTGATAGTAGTTGAAGGTAAGATGAAAAAACTGAATGAGGTCACAAGAAGACTCATTGCACTGAAGGGAGTTAAACATGGAGAACTTACAGTTGCTAATATAAAAGATATGGAGGATAAGCAGTATGATAGAGAGAGGTACTGGTAAGATTGTATTATTTGTTTTAATTGTTATATTTGTTTTTGGTAATTTTGCTGCTGCTCGAGAAATAACTGACCTGGCCGGTAGAACTGTTGAAATACCCGAGGAAGTGGATAAAATTGCTGCTGCTGGCCCGGGTAGTTTAAGAATTATAGTATATCTGCAGGCAGACAATTTAGTGGCAGGAGTTGAGGAGTTTGAAAAGAGAAATCAGCAGAGGCCGTATATCCTGGCAAAAAATGAGCTAACTCAACTGCCTGTTATAGGTCCTCAATTTGGTGGAGATGCAGAACTAATTGCTTCGGTTAATCCTGACCTTATCATTATGTCCTATATACCTGCATCGGAAGCAGATAAAATGACTGAAAAAACAGGTATCCCGGTTGTTTTAATCAATGATGGTTCAGCCGGGTCTATGGCAGAAAATGAAATGATTGCAGCTGTAGAATTTCTCGCTGATATACTGGATAAAAAAGAAAGAGCTGCTGAAATGAAAGAAAAATATTTGGATTATAAATCAGATTTAAAAAGAAGAGTGAAGCTATCTAAAGCTGAACCTTCTAAAAAAATATACATAGGTGGGATAGGATTTAAAGGAGCTCAGGGAATTACATCTACTGAAACAGATTATCTTCCTTTTAGATATCTTAACATAGAAAATGCAGCTTCTCAAAAAGGTGGAGGTAATATAATGATCAGCAGAGAACAGCTTCTGCTGTGGGATCCTGAGGTTATTTTTGTAGATCAGGGAGGTATTAATCTGGTTAAAAAAGATTTAAAAAGACCTGAAATTCAGTATTTAAGTGCTGTAAAAAATGATGATTTATTTGCACTTCTCCCTTATAATCACTATACGACTAATTTTGCAACTCTCCTTGCTGATGCTTATTATATAGGGAAAATAGTTTATCCAGATAATTTTAAGGATATTGAGCCTTCTCAAAAAGCAGATGAAATTTATAATTTTTTTGTTGGAGAAGAAGTTTATGGAGATATGGCAGAGATATTTGGCGGTTTCGGCAGGGTAAATTTTTAGTGAAGAGGCTAATTAATGAAAAATAATCATAAAATTATAGAAGACTACGAAAAAAAGAATAAAAAAGTATACTTACTTACAGCTGTACTTTTAGTTTTAATACTTATATCTGCTTTTCACAGCCTTATTTCTGGTGCTGCTGACATAGATATAGGAGAACTAATTAGAGCAGTTATTCAGAAAGAAGGAATGATATATAATATTATCTGGAATATACGTCTGCCGCGGATTTTAACTGCAGTTCTGGCTGGAATGGGTCTGGCTGTTTCTGGAGCAGTTATGCAGAGCATTTTAAAGAATCCACTGGGCTCTCCTTTTACACTTGGTATTTCTCATGCTGCTGCATTTGGAGCTGCCTTTGCAATAATTATTCTCGATCTGGGAGGTAGTCTTGTTGATCAGGTCCTGGGTAATGTGTATATACCGGCCATATCGGCATTTGTTTTTTCTCAGATTGCTATTTTTATTGTAATTTTTTTAGCCAGAAAAAAATCTTCTTCACCAGAAACGATGGTGCTGGCAGGAATAGCACTTTCCTCACTTTTTACTGCCGGAACAACAGTCCTTCAGTTTTTTGCTGATGATCTGGAACTGGCTTCGGTTGTTTACTGGACTTTTGGCGACCCAGGTAGAGCCAGCTGGACGCAGATTTTGATCATAGCACTGGCTTTTTTTCTTATATTTTTATATTTTATCTATCAGGCCTGGAATTACAGTATACTAAATGCTGGCGATGAACTGGCGGTAAGCCTGGGTATAAACACTGAGAAGATAAGACTTTATGGTATGTTTTCGGCTTCTTTACTTACAGCAATTATTATATCATTTGTAGGTATAATTGGATTTATAGGCCTTGTAACACCACATATAATCAGGAAGATATCTAAATCGAGCGAGAGATTTCATCTTATTAACTCTGCCCTTGCAGGAGGACTGCTGCTAATTCTGGCAGATAATCTTTCCAGAACATTATTTGCTCCAGTAATTTTACCTGTAGGAGTTCTAACCTCATTTTTAGGTGCACCGCTTTTTATATATCTCGTTGTTAAAGGGAGGCAGTACTGGTGATTTTAAATGTAAAACAGCTTCATTTTAGCTATGATAAAGAAGAAATATTAAAAGACATAAATTTTGAACTAAAAAAAGGGGAACTTCTTACTTTAATTGGGCCCAATGGATCTGGTAAAAGTACAATACTAAAGTGTATTAATAGTTATCTAAAGGCAAAAAAAGGGACCGTTGAACTTTTTGATAAAGAAATTAATTCTTACAGTAGAGAAGAGCTGGCCCGGATTATAGCCTATCTTCCCCAAAAAGATAGTTATAATTTTCCTTTAAATGTTTTTGAAACTGTATTGATGGGTAGAAAACCCCACAGCAGATGGAAAATTAAAGAAGAAGACAAAAAAATAACTGCTGCTCTAATTTCAGAACTTGGTCTTGAAAAGATTGCCTTTAAAAATATCAATAATTTAAGCGGCGGACAGCAGCAGAAAGTTTTTATAGCCAGGATGATGGCGCAAAAACCTGAGATCATACTTCTGGATGAACCGACAAATAATCTTGATTTAAGACACCAGCTGGAAATTTTCAAGCTGGTAGAAGAGCAGACTGAAAAAGGAATTTCAGCAGTGATTACAATGCATGACTTATCACTTGTCAGCCGATATAGTGACAAAATAATTATGCTCAGAGAAGGAAAAGTATTTGCTTCTGGAGGAAAAGATATTTTAACAGAAGCCAATATTAGAGAAGTATATGGGGTTCAGGTTAGCTTAAGAAGACATAATGGTAATATGATTATAATACCTGAGGATACAGTATGTGTTTGAAATAAATTATTAATATGTTTGAAGATGATTTTATATAAATCTCTCAGAAATGCGGCAGTATATATTGGACAGACATTGTAGGATATGATATTAATACTTATGAAGGATGTGATTATAGTGGAATTTAAAGAAATAGGATATGTAAAAAGCAAATATAAAAAACCTATTGGACCTGATGAGATGAAAAAAAGCAGAAGTGTAATTGAAATAAAAAAAGAATATCAGCAGGGACTTGATAAGCTGGATGAATATGATTATATTCAGGTTTTGTTTTATCTACATCATTCAGAAGGGTTTGATCTAATAAGCAGACGCAGAATGGGACCGAAAAGAGGTGTGTTTGCTTCTCGAAGTCCGCGCAGACCCAACCCAATAGGAATGACAACGGTGGAAGTATTAAAAATAAAGGATAATAAAATACATGTTTATGGTCTTGATGCAGTAGATATGACACCTGTAATAGATATAAAACCTTATACACCATTTATGGATACACCGGCATTATCAATGCAGAAAGAAAACCCCCGCTATGAAATTGATAAAATGATTAAGTATAAAAATATGGATGAACTTCTTCTAAAAGCCGGGGAGTTTCACGGACATTTTTGTCCATACCTTGCTTTAGGTGTGCTGGCAGCTGTTAATGCGGTGCGCAAACTAAATATAAAAGATGATGGAATGGAAGAGATGCTGGCAGTTGTTGAGACTAACAGCTGTTTTAGTGATGGCATACAGTATATTAGTGGCTCTACTTTTGGAAATAATGGGCTTATTTATAGAGATCTTGGCAAAACTGCCGTCACATTTGTGAAAAGAAATGGTGGTAATATCAGGTATATTTTAAAAGATGAAAAAGATTTTATAAAAGATAATTATCCGGAAGCAAAAAGGCTGTTTAATAAAGTTATTGCACAGAGAGAAGGAACAAATGCTGAAAAAGAAAAACTCAAAAAAATGTGGAAAAATATAGCTTTTGAGATTATCAAAAAGGATGCTGAAGATATATTTAATATATATCAGGATACAGATATAGATATTCCAGAGTATGCTCCGATTTTTGATGACCAGTTTTGCGAAAAATGTGGAGAAAAAATTATGGCTGCAAAATCGGTAAAAGATGACAGCAGAATTTTATGCAGACTGTGCGCAGAAGCAGAATATTTTCAGGTTGATGGAAGTGGAATTGTCAGGAAAAAATAATATTTTTGATTAACATAAAGCTTATCACTATAATTGATATTGATGCAGTTATTATGATAATTACAGCAGGGCTATTTAATTTAATCTGTGCGGAAATAATGCCGGCATATGCCCAGATTACAACAAGGGAAAAGGCTATATCATGATATTTTTCCATTATTCTGATTGTAATATATAGTCCTGCCAGAATTCCTGCCAGTGCTGAGAATAGAAAAAAGCTGTTCGGCCAGCTGCTGTTTATATATTTGAGCATCACCATGAAATTTGCAATCGAGGCAATGCTGGCCCAGGCTGTATAAACGCTGAAGGGAAGTCTGATTGAGAAATATTCCATTGCAGAGTAGTTTTTATATTTATAAGTACGAGTAAATAGTTTAAAAAGTGTGAGCAGCAGAATAAGAATAAAAAATAATGAAAAATATATCTTTTGGTAATGCCAGGCAAATATCCAGCAGATATTGGCTGCTGATGCGAGCAGAAAATATGGCCCTGTGGAAAAATAGTCATTAATTTTTTCTTTTGAGCGAAATTGAAATATTACAAAGGCTGTTAAGAGTAAGTAGATAATCCCCCAGATAGAAAAAGTATATCCAGCCGGTGTAAAAGGATTCTGATATAATTGAGAAACCCCGCCAGTCGTTATATTGTTGATAGGCAGATAATTTGCCAGAAAATTGACGGCAACTGTTAATATAAGAGCAGCTGCATTTATATAATTTATAAAACTTTTCTTTTTCATATCAACTTTCACCTGCTTTTTTATTTATAATTACTATATTTTCAAGTATATCATAATTTTAAAAAAATTCGAATTAAATTAAATAAAATATAGTTCAGCAGTTTAATACACTAAATAATTAATGTAAAAAAATTGTGTAAATTATACTAAAAAGAGCTTATTTTTCATAAAAAATTTCAATTTATTTTCTTGTTAATACAAAAATAGTATAGTAAAATGAACTTGAACCGACAAAATGAGTAGATAAGTTCGTTTTCGAGGTCGGTTTGTTTACTAAAAAGGAACAAAGTAGACGTGCAGCGAGAATGTTCCCTTACCAAAATCCAAAATTAAAGGGAGGGGCATTTAAAATGACAATTTTTAAGCACAAGCAAAATCAAAATGATATTAAGACAAAAAATGTTGACGCCGGAGGATATGATAATCTCAAGAGTAAAGCATTAGTTGATTATTACATGAATGGTGGATATTAAAAAAGAATCTATTGTAAAATGAAGTTTTGTTTACCGGAGCTGTAATGCTCCGGTTTTTCATTTGACATTATATAAAAAATTAGGTAAAATAATTATGTAATAAAAATCACATAACTCCGAGTATTTTTGTCCTACGGATGCATCTATGGAGAAGATACCGATAGGGTTAAGCAGGAAACTACTTAGCCTCCCGGATTGGAAAGGAGAGATATTTATGTTTAGATTTATTGGTGCTGACCCACCTTCTACCTTCCGGTAAATAAGTTGCCCGGAAGTTTTTTTTATTGTCAGGAATACTGATGTATATGACAGTAATTTATATATACAGGGGGTTGGTTATGAATAAGAAAATATCAATTTTGTTAATTGTTTTAATAGCTGTAACTGTTTTTGGTGGTATGGCTCTGGCAGAGGAAAGGCTAATTCTGGCTACTACAACAAGTACAGATAATTCAGGTCTACTTGAAGAAATTTTACCTGTATTTGAAGAAAAATTTGATGTTAGAGTGGATGTTGTTGCAGTTGGTACAGGTAAGGCGATCAGCCTTGCTGAAAATGGAGATGCAGATATCATACTGGTACATGCACGTGAGGCAGAAGATGCTTTTGTAGAAGCTGGATATGGTGTTAATAGAAGAGATGTTATGTACAATGATTTCGTTGTTCTTGGACCGGCAGATGATCCGGCCGGTGTTAAAGGTGCGAAATCAGCTGTATCGGCACTGGAAAAAATTGCTGATTCAGAGAATAATTTTATCTCCAGAGGTGATGATTCAGGCACACACAAAAAAGAACTGAGCCTGTGGCAAAAATCTGCAGTTGAACCTTCCGGAAGCTGGTACATGGAAACAGGACAGGGTATGGGTGCTAGTATAAATGTAGCCAGTGAAAAAGAAGGATATATTCTGGCTGATAGAGGTACATTTCTTGCCTATAGTGGGGATATAGAGCTAGAAGTGCTGGTAAGTGGGGATCCGCTTTTATTTAATCCATATGGGATAATTCCTGTAAACCCTGCCTATCATTCTCATGTTAATTATCAAAAAGCAATGGCCTTAGTGGGATATATAACTTCTCAGGCAGGGCAGCAGATGATTTATAATTACACTAAATATGGTGAAAGGCTGTTTAATCCATCTGCAGTAAAACCAGAAAACTTTAATTAAAATATCTTCTAATCCAATAAATAATACAATGACTTAACTTTAAAGTGAATATATATTTAAATACGCACAATGTTTTATTTGCAGCAAAAAAGTTTAGTCCTGAAAGTTATTAGCTAACAAAATACATATAGAGGTGAAGATAGTTGAATTATATATTAGAAGCACTGCAGGAAGCATGGAAATTGATAATTAGTTTTGACAGAGAACTTTTCAATGTTGTTTCAACATCTTTAAGACTTTCTATTACATCGACTATCTTTGCCTCTGTAATAGGAATTCCTGCCGGAATATTTATCAGCAGGACAGATTTTGGAGGCAGAAAAATAGTAAATATAATATTGAACACACTGCTTGGACTACCCACTGTAGTTGTAGGTATATTTGTTTATTCTCTTATTTCCAGAAGGGGAGTTCTGGGAGAATATGAGCTTTTATTTTCTTTTAGAGGTATTATTATTGGACAGGTGATTCTTATTGTTCCACTGATGACTGCTTTAATAAGGAATGCTATTTATTCTCTTGATGAAAGACTTTACAAAACAGCCCGATCTCTAGGGGCAACAAAAATTCAGCAGTTTAAGCTTCTCATTCTGGAAGCACGTTATGGGATTATGGGGGCTGTCATTACAGCTTTTGGACGTGTACTGGGAGAGGTAGGAATTTCCATGATGCTGGGTGGAAATATCAAAGGGGTTACAAGAACCATTACTACTGCAATGGCTTTGGAAACAAACAAAGGTCGTTTTGGATTTGGTCTTGCACTGGGGCTGATATTACTTTTGCTGGCTTTTATAGTCAATTTTGGCGTTTATTTTCTGCAGGAGGGGGAAGAATATGAGCAGCGATAAAATAATCTTAAAAGCTTTTAATATAAAAAAAGATATAAGAGGAAAAAAGATACTGGATCTGGAAGCTTTAAATATTTATGCAGGACAGTTTAATTTTATTATTGGGCCTAATGGAAGTGGTAAAACCACATTATTAAATATATTGAGTTTTGTGGATGAAGATTTTAGTGGTGATCTAATTTATAATGATCAGATTATTGGAAAAGAAACAGATAAAGTGAAGTTGAGGCGTAATTTTTCTGTTATCTGGCAGGAGCCTTATCTCTACAGAGGAAGTGTTTTTTACAATATCAGCATGCCCCTCAGGCTGCGGGGAGTAAATAAAAATCAATACCGCAAAAAAACAGAAGAAATGGCACAAAAATTGGAAATAGAGAATCTCCTTGAACAATCTGCTGCAACACTATCAGGTGGAGAAAAGCAGAAAGTGTCTATAGCAAGGTCACTGATAACTGAGCCGAAAATTCTCTTTGTAGATGAACCAACTACCAGTCTGGATGAAGAGAGCATAGAATTTTTCAATTCACATTTTGATGAACTGGTGACAGATGAAATGACTGTAGTTATGGTAACACACGATAAAAAACAGATTCGTAGACTTGCAGAAAAAGTAACCATACTTAAAAAAGGATCTGTTCAGTACAGTGGCCCAGTGAGAAGTCTTCACTACAGCAGTGGTGACAATTATTACAGTTCAGGGCAGGATTATAAGCTTGTGGTGAAGAACTAATAAATAGAGAGGTGGTTCTTCTATGAAAAAAATACTGTTAAAAAATGCCCGGATTGTGGATGAAAAAAGAATTTATAAAGCTGATATGCTGATCGAAGGAGAAAAAATTTCTTCCATAAGTAAACCCGGGAGTTTTTCTGAAGTAGAAAATTCCGAAAATTTAAAAAATATTGATCTGAGCGGCAAATATATTTTTCCAGGCATTATAGATGCACATACACATTATTATTTGAAATCCAGAAATACTGTTACAGCAGATGATTTTTATTCCGGAAGCATATCGGCTGCAGCGGGTGGAGTTACAACAGTTATTGATTATATTGATTTTCCAGAAGATGCTGATTTTAAAGCTGCATTTGAAAAAAGATGTCTGGAAGCGGCAGATTCTATAATAGATTATAATTTTCATCAGGTTCTGGAAGATTTCAATGATGAAATATCTCAAAAATTAAAAGATTTAAAGGAAATTGGAATTGCAAGTATAAAATTATTTACAACATACAGAAAAGAAGGTTATATGATCGAGCGTGAGCGGTGGGGTGAGGTTTTAAAAAGGCTGAGAGAATTAAAACTGCTCCCCACAGTACATGCTGAAGAAGATAAACTTATTGAAGATTTAGAAAAAATTTATTTAAAACACAACCTGGTGTCTGCAGATATGCATCCAAATATCAGACCGGCAGTTTCAGAAGGACTGGCAGTAAAGGATATGGGTAATGAGGCATTAAGGGCCGATATTCCCCTTTACATAGTTCATGTTTCTTCTGAATATGGATTACGTGAGATTAAGAAATTGAGAGAAAGAGGGGCAAAAATACTGGCAGAAACTACTCCCCATTATCTGCTTTTAGACCAATCATATCTGCGTAAAGATGAACCACAGCTTTATTTGATGACACCTCCTTTAAGAACAAAATATGATAATAATGTATTGTGGCAGGGGATTGCCGGAGGTGATTTTCAGGTAATTGCAACAGATCACTGTTCATTTTCTCGTTCTCAAAAAATGAGTGAGGAATCCTCTTTAAATATATTACCGGGTATACCGGGTACAGAAACTATGCTTCCTCTTATATATCAATTTGGAGTTAGAAAGGGAAGAATTTCTTTAAATGAGATGATAAAGATAATTTCTTCAAATCCTGCTAAAATTTTTGGCTTATACCCACAAAAGGGATCACTGCAGGAAGGCACAGATGCTGATATAACTATTTTTGATCCAAATAATAAAATAAAATTAACTGCAGAAAATCTTCATTCTGCAGCTGATTATAGTCCATATAAAGATTTTGAAATACAGGGATCGGTCTATATGACGATAAGAAGAGGTCAGATAATATTTGCTGAAGATTATAAAGCGGAAAAAGGAAGTGGAAAATTTATTTCTGCCAGCACTTCAGATTTTTTTCGCGAGGATCACTAATTTCCTGATTTAAAAAACAGGATAATTTGCAGAGTCCCTGATTAATATGCTGTTCCTGTAAAAATACATCTTCAGGTACTTTGATGGGAGTTTCAGTAAAGTCCCAGATACCTTTAATCCCGGCCGCTACAAGGCGGTCGGCTATTTTTTGTGCAGCACCTTCTGGAACAGTAAGAGCTGCTATAGTCACACTTTCTTCTTTAATAACTTTTTCTAAATTTTCAATTGGCTGTATCTTTACATTATTAACATACAGATCAATTAATTTTGGATTTTTATCAAAGATTGCTTTTAACTGGTAACCTCTTTCTTCATAACCTCTGTTGTATGCAAGAGCCTGGCCAAGATGGCCTGCACCAACAATAATAATTTTTTTGGTGTAATTAAAGCCCATTATCATACTTATCTGTTGGAATAGACAATAAATATCGTAGCCATAACTTTTACGTCCAAATGTACCAAAATAACTTAAGTCTTTTCTAATTAAAGAACTGCTCAATCCTGTTAGTTTTGATAACTCTTCGGATGAGATGTATTCTTTGCTAGAATTTTTTAACTTTTTAAGGTGTTTGTAATATAAAGGCAGTCTGCTTATAATTATGTCGGGTATTTTGTCAGATGATTTTCCCATAACATATTCTCCTTAATTAATAGTTTGTAAATAAAATAACAATCTCTGCTTTCATTTTATATCATAATCACCATTTTATCAAGCAGGATAAGGAGAAGATTTACAGAAATAATAATTAAGACTTAAATTTTAAAGTTTGAATGAAAATTATCTCTATGTTTAATCAGGTAAAAAATAAATAAACAGGAGGAGGAATATTGTGTGGATAAATATAAAATAGCAGATGAAAAGCTTCAGTTTAAATATGATCCTAATAATTTTTCTTTTGAAAATACTGGAGAGCTAGATTCAATTGAAGGGGAAATAATCGGGCAGGATAGAGCTGCCAGAGCAGTTGATTTTGGTATGCATGTAAAAAAGTCAGGGTATAATATATTTATGACAGGACAGTCCGGTACAGGGAAATCAACATATGCCGAAAAAATGGCAGAGAAGAAATCAGAGCAGATGGACTGCCCGAAAGATATTCTTTATGTTTTCAATTTTTCAGAACATGAAAAACCCCGGGTAATGTATGTTCCATCAGGTATGGGGTCTTCTTTAAAAAACGATATGGAAAAAATAATAGAAGAGCTTAAAGAGGAGATACCGCGTGCTTTTGAAGGTGAAGAATATGATGAAGAGAGAAAAGAAATAATAAACCAGTATCAGCCTAAATCCAATAAACTGATGGAGGAATTTGAAAGAGAAGTAAAAGAACGAGGCTTTATTTTGCAGAATACACCACAGGGACTTGTTCCTGTTCCTTTAGATGAAGAGGGAGAACCTCTTTCGCGTGATGATTATCAGCAGATGTCTGAAGAGGAAAAAAGTGAAATCAGAGAAGAGAGTCAGGAGATTCAAACTGATATTTCTCAGATTATGAGGCAGGTTAGGTCTATTAAAGAAGAAGCACAGGAAGAACTGGGGAGTTTGGAAAAAAAGATAGGTATTTCTGTGGTACAGCCTATTATCTGTCATCTTCAGGACAAATATGGCGATGTTACAGAAATTGTTAATTATCTGCAGGAAGTGCAGGATGATATTGTAGAAAATATTAACCGATTTCGCAGTACTGATGATAACCAAAAACAGATGTTTCCATTTGAAATGGACGAAGATGGCAGTTTTTTTAAGCGCTATCAGATAAATTTATTTGTTAATCACAGTGATACAGAGGGTGCTCCTGTAGTTTATGAAACAAATCCAACTTATTATAATTTGTTTGGTAAAATAGAAGGGAAAAGCCAGTTTGGCACTATTACAACTGATTTTACAATGATTAAATGTGGATCACTGCACAGAGCTAATGGAGGCTTTCTTATTGTACATGCTCTGGATCTGCTGACAAATCCCTTTACCTGGGAAACTTTAAAAAGAAGTCTTATTAATGGTGAAATAACAGTAGAAAATATTGGTGAACAGTACAGAAGTGTTCCTATTATAACCCTCAAACCGGAGGCTGTTGAACTGGATTTGAAAATTATAATGATTGGGTCACCATATATTTACTACTTATTATATAATTATGACGAAGAATTTTCAGAGCTATTTAAAATAAAAGCAGATTTTGATACAGAGATGGAAAGAGATTCAGAAAATATAGATAGATTTTCCACTTTTATTTCAACTATTGTTGAAAGAGATGACTTAAGACCATTTACAGCATCAGCAGTTGCAAAAATGGTTGATTTTAGTTCTCGGCTGACAGGGGATAGAAAGAAATTATCGACCAGATTTACTGAGTTAATAGATATACTTTATGAAGCAGATGCCTGGGCGGACAGTGGAGATTCTGAAGACGTTACAGAGAAGTATGTAACAAAAGCAATAGAAGAAAAAGAAAAGCGTTCCAATCTGCTTGAAGAAAAAGTTCAGGAAAGAATAGATAGAGATATACTGTTAGTAGATGTAAGTGAAAAAGAAGTTGGCCAAATAAATGGTTTATCTGTCTATCAGGCTGGAAATTATGCCTTTGGACGGCCTTCCAGAATAACTGCCAGAACATATCTTGGCAAAGAAGGTGTTATAAATATAGAGCGTGAAGTCAAGATGAGCGGACAGATACACAGCAAGGGTGTACTTATTTTGACCGGTTATCTTGGTGGTCAGTATGCTCAGGAGGATCCACTGAGTTTAACTGCTTCAATAGCATTTGAACAGAGTTATGGAGGAGTTGATGGTGACAGTGCCACCTGTGCAGAAGGTGTTGCTTTACTTTCTTCTCTGTCTGATATTGCAGTCAGACAGGATATTGCTATCACAGGATCTATGAATCAGAAGGGAATTGTACAGCCAATAGGTGGGGTTAATGAAAAGATAGAAGGATTTTTTGCAGTATGTAAGGCAAAGGGCTTAACCGGAAGTCAGGGAGTTGTAATTCCTGAGAGAAATATAGATAACTTGATGTTAAATGATGAAGTTTTAGATGCAGTAAAAAATGATCAATTTCATCTCTACAGTATTGAAGAGATCGATCAGGCATTAGAAATAATGCTTGATACATCTGCAGAAAAAGTCCATCAAAAGGTAAAGGAAGTATTAAAAGAATATGCAGAAATTGAAGACGATGTAGAAGAGTAACTTTAGGAGCTGAAAAAATGCAGAAAAAGTTGATTAAAAATATAAATATAATAATGAATGATAAAATTATTTATGGTGGCTCAATAATTTTTGGAGAAAAAATAGAAAAAATTGCTCCGTACATTTTAAACGATAGTAGTGGATTGGAAGTTATTGATGGCAGAGGTGCTTATCTTTCGGCAGGATTTATAGATATACACACACATGGTGCCTGCGGCCATGATACTATGGAAGCTGATTACAATGCACTTAATTCTATCAGTAAAGCACTTGCCAAATATGGAGTCACTACATTTCTGCCGACAACAATGACGATGAATTCCGTTCAGATAAAAAAAACACTGTCTGCTGTTAGAGAGGCAGCAGAGAAAGGAACTGATGGTGCGGAGATAGCTGGTTCCCATGTAGAGGGTCCTTTTATAAGTGAAAAATATATTGGTGCTCAGAACAGCCGTTATATTAATGATCCGGATTCTGAACTTCTAAAAGAATATTATGATATCATAAAAATAGTTACACTTGCTCCAGAAAAAAAGGGAGCATTAAAATTAATAAAAGAATTAAAGAAAAACAATATTACTGCTGCAGCAGGTCATTCTGCTGCAGATTATGAAGAATTTCAGGAGGCCAGAGAGGCAGGTATGGATCACTTTACCCATTTATACAATGCTATGTCAGGACTGCACCACCGCAGACCGGGACTTGTAGGGGCAGCTCTGGATTCCAATTTGACAGTAGAATTAATAGTTGACCTGATCCATCATCATGCAGCAGTAGACAGATTTACCATAAAATCTAAAGGAGCTGATAGGGTTATTCTGGTTTCTGATTCTATGGAAGCAGCTGGTTTAGAAGATGGAGAATATAGACTGGGAGGACAAAAAGTTGTTGTAAAAAAAGGTGCTGCCAGGCTGGAAAATGGTCAGCTGGCCGGCAGTGTGCTTACACTGGATAAGGCTGTGAGAAATGTGATGGACATTGTAGATCTGGATATTCCTGAAATTTTTAGAATGGTGACTTTAAATCCAGCCAGAAAATTAGGGTTGGATCATCAGATTGGCAGAATAGAAAAAAATTATTTTGCAGATATGATTCTGCTAAATGATAAATTTGAAATTCTAAAAACATTTATTCGCGGTAAAGCTGTTTAACTTCAA
>JBNJGL010000002.1:48685-80529 GCA_051747745.1 Bacillota bacterium
GCGGTAAAGCTGTTTAACTTCAAAAGGATAAGAATTTATGAGAAAAACAGAGCAAATTAGAGCTAATATTAATTAAAAGCAAATAACAGTTCATTTAAATGACTTTAATTATTTGACCTTCTCTGACTATTAGACTATAATAATAATAGAAAATAAAAGAAAATTTCGGAGGTGGTTTTATGTTTGATCTTGTACCTTTTAGAAACCGCAATCGGAGAGATTTAATCGATCGCGAGGAAGATCCATTTAATCGTTTTGTGTCTGACTTTTTTGGTGATGTGATGGATTTTGCAGATCGGGGATTTAGAGCAGATATTAAGGAAAAGGATGATGAATTTTTAATCGAAGCAGAAATGCCAGGAATGAAAAAGGAAAATATTAATCTGGAAATAAATGAAGATTATCTGACGATCACTGCAAAAAATGAGGAAAGCAGAGAAGAAAAGGGAGATAATTACATCCGTCGAGAAAGAAGAAAAGGAACTTATTCCCGCAGCTTTTATCTGGACAATGTAAATGAAGATGAAATAAAAGCTGAATATGATGATGGGATTCTGAAAGTTCATCTGCCTAAAAAAGAAAAAACTCCAGTTAAATCCCGCACAATAGATATCGAATAGTTTGTAGTAATTTTGTAAAAATACCGCACAAATAACAATCTCGAGATTGTATCACTGCCCGGCTTATATGCTGGGCTAATTTTTTTATTTAGATTTACCAAAATATATTTGCAGGAAATAGTTAGTTATTGCAGAAATTCTTTTTAGTGGGAGGTGTTATTTTGTCATATCCAAAATTAGATATATATTTAGATCGTATAAAAGAAAATTATTTTAATATGAAAAAAATGTGTGCTGAAAAAGACATAAAGCTAACAGCTGTCATAAAAGCTTTTTCTGGAGATGATTATATTTTTAGATCATTATTAAAAATAGATATAGACAGTATAGCAGATTCGCGACTGCAAAATATTAAAAAAATTAGAGAAATTGGCTATAAAGGTGAAGCAGTACTGCTTAGAATTCCCATGCTGTCAGAACTTGATCAGCTGATAAAATATGCTGATCACACTCTAATTAGTGAGATAGATATCTGCCGCAGACTATCTGACAGGGCTTTAAAAAAAGGCAAAACAATTGGTGTTATAGTGATGGTTGATCTTGGTGACAGAAGAGAAGGAATAATGCCTGATGAATTAATTCATTTTCTCAAAAAAATAAAAAAACTAAAAGGTATTTACATAGAAGGACTGGGTACAAATTTAGGCTGTTTTTCCGGAGTTTTACCTGATGTAATAAATACTAAAAAATTAATTTATTTGAAAAACAAAGCAGAAAAAGAGCTTGATATAAAGTTCAATAGAATATCTGCCGGTAATACTGCCACAACTAAACTGTTTGAGGAAAATTATTTATTTACTGAAATAAATAATTTGCGTATTGGAGAAGGAATATTGCTCGGCACAGATATAACAAATCAACGCCTGCTGAGATCAATGCACCACTACAATTTCAGACTTCAGGCAGAAATTATAGAAATCAAAAATAAACCTTCACTCCCAGAAGGAGATACAGGAAGAGACTCTTCAGGTAGAGAAAAAGAATTTGAAGACAGAGGAATTCGCCGCAGAGCAATTGCTGCGGTAGGAAAACAGGATATTGATTATAAAGGTTTATATCCCGAATATCCGGGGGTTGAAGTTCTGGGAGCCAGCAGTGATCATCTTATTCTTGATTTGACAGATGCAGAAAAAGAATTTAATATTGGAGACAGGGTTTCTTTTAAAATGAATTATAGTGCTGTTCTGAGAGCAATGACTTCAAAATATGTGGAAAAAAATTATATTGAAGGGTGAGAGATTTGGATTTTTATTTAATTCTTGTTTTTCTGTTAAGTGGAATATTTATTGGATTTAAAGCCGGTGAGGAAAATTTTTTGATAAATATTTCTGATAAAATAAGTAATTTTGGACTTATTGTACTGCTTACCTCTATGGGAACAAATCTGGGCAGCAGTGATGAAATAGTTCATCAGTTGGGGAAAATAGGTTTACAGTCATTTATATTTGCAGCAGCCAGTATTGGCTTCAGCCTTGGTTTTCTTATTTTATTCAGCAAAAAATTAAATTTTGATAATTTTTTACTGACTGGAAAAGAAGAAACTGTTGAGGAAACTTCTGAAGGCAGTATGACTGGAATGATTTTTTCTTCAGTTATAATTGGGATTCTAGCTGGATATTTCTGGCTGCCGGAATCATTTTATATTTTTGTTGAACCGATTACAAATTATTCTCTGGCTGTTCTTCTTTTTGGAGTGGGGATTAATATAGGTGCCAGTCGAGAAGTTTTAAATGATCTTAGATTGATGGGATGGCAGATCCTGCTAATACCTGTTATTATAGCTGTGGGCAGCCTTGCAGGAACACTGTTAACTGGTATGATTATGGGCTATCCCGGCAATCAGGCAGCAGCTGTTGGTGCAGGTTTTGGATGGTACAGCCTGTCAGGTGTACTGCTTTCTGAGCTGCACAGTGCACAGCTTGGATCTGTGGCTTTTTTGTCCAATGTATTTAGGGAACTGCTTACGGTTTTGATTCTTCCTTTTGTTGCAAAATATTTTGGCAGAATGGCTACAATTGCTCCTGGTGGAGCGACTACTATGGACGTAACACTGCCGCTTGTAAAGCAGTCAGGTGGAGAGGCTGTTGTTATTCCTGCTTTTATAAGTGGAGTCGTTTTGACAGCACTTGTACCTGTACTTGTTCCATTTTTGATAAATAAATAAAATATTTATTTTTAATTTTAATATCAAATTGAACTGATCTCAAACTGTAATATTTTTATGAATGTATAATTTACCTAAAAATATTGGCTGTCTAAGGAGGACAAATATGAGTGATAAAAAAAGAAAAGAAATGCAGGAATTAAACGATACTTTAAAATCTCTGATAGAAGTTGAAGGTGACTGGCTTGCAAATCTTGCCAACAGTTCAGCACTGCTTTTTCAATTTCTGGATAATATAAATTGGGCCGGTTATTATATCTGGAAAAATGGTGAACTTGTTTTAGGTCCATTTCAGGGGAAACCAGCCTGTGTGCGCATAGAAGCAGGAAGAGGAGTGTGTGGTACTGCTTATCAAGAAAAGGAAAGTATTGTAGTTGACGATGTACACAAATTTCCCGGACATATTGCCTGTGATGCTGCTTCACAGTCGGAAATTGTTGTACCTGTGATAGTTGCAGGAGAAGTTATTGCCGTACTCGATATTGACAGTCCTATTACAGGACGGTTTAATGAAATTGATAGAGAATATCTTGAGAAATTTGTAGAGATTTTAATAGATGAGACTGATTTTCTGCCTTTGTTAGAAAAATTTTAAATTAAAAGGTTAATTCTTCTGCCGTTATTATAAATTATGACAGAGAGAATTAACCTCTGAATTGTTTTTTCTGTTTTTTATGATTCTGCTGAATAAAAAACTGACTTTATTTTTTGCCGCTGCAGAAAAATGCGGCTGTTTTATATTGAACACAGGAGCATTATCTGGCTTTTAAGGTAATATTCTTATTTTGTTTTACCAGTTTACTTTCCCCATAAATAAATATTTCTAATGCCTTTCCTTTTTCAAGTAAGAATTTAAGTTCTTTTTTTCCAATGTGAACTTTAATTCTTCTGTTTCTAAACATAATTTTAAAATTAAAAGAATGCCATTTTTCCGGCAAAAATGGTCTGAAGTGGATTTTATTATTTTTCACTTCAAAACCTGCAAAGCCTTTTACAATTGACATCCAGGTGCCGGCCATACTGGTTATATGCAGTCCTTCATCAGTATCATAATTGTAATTATCAAGATCCAGTCTGGAGGTCCTTAGATAAAGCTGATAGGCTTTTTCCCTATTTCCGATTTCTGCTGCAATGATAGAATAGATACAGGGAGAGAGTGATGATTCGTGGACAGTTCTCGGTTCATAAAAATCAAAATGTTTTTTAATACTTTTAGTATCAAATTCATCTTTAAAATAATATATTCCCTGCAGAACATCTGCCTGTTTAATATATGGAGATCGCAAAATTCGATCCCAGGACCAGTTTTTATACAGTGGGAGATCTTTATCTTTCAGCTCTTCTGTAGTTTTTTGTTCTTTATCCAGATAACCATCCTGCTGGGCATAAATATTATATTCTTCCAGAAAGGGATAATACATCTTTTTTATAATATCTTTCCACTTAATAAATTCATTTTTTTCAATTTCCAGTTTATTTACCCATTCTCTGTATTTCTCAGGATATTTATTTTTTATAAAATCTTTTGCTTCAAGCGTATATTTTAAAGTCCAGACAGCTATTTTATTTGTATACCAGTTATTGTTTATATTGTTTTCATATTCGTTTGGGCCTGTAACACCGAGAATCATATAACTGTCTTTTCTGGGATTATAATTTACTCTATCTGCCCAGAATCTGGATATTTCTATCAGCACTGGAAACCCAAAATCTTTTAAATATTCTCTATCACCTGTATAATCTATGTAATCTTTTACTGCATGTGCAACAGCACCATTGCGGTGGATTTCTTCAAATGTAATTTCCCATTCATTGTGGCACTCCTCTCCATTAATGGTTACCATAGGATAAAGGGCTCCTTTAAGGGCGAGTTTATTAGCATTTTCTACAGCTTTATCTAAATGCTGGAAGCGGTAGAGGAGAAGATTTTTACTGACACTACTGCTGTGAGTTGCAAGGTAGAAAGGCAGACAGTATGCTTCTGTATCCCAGTAGGTTAATCCACCATATTTTTCACCTGTAAAACCTTTAGGACCGATATTTAGGCGTGGATCATGACCTGTATATGTTTGATTGAGCTGAAAAATATTAAATCGAATTCCCTGCTGTGCTTCTGAATCTCCATTGATCTCAATATCACTTTCCTGCCAGATATCTGCCCAGCTTCTTTTGTGTTCAGCAAAAAGTTTGTTATATCCTTTTTGAAGTGCTTCAGCAGATAATTTTACTGCCTTTTCTCTAACTTTATTTTTTTGATAGTCACGGCTTGTACAGACAGCAATGTATTTATTTAATATTATTTTTTTATTTCTGTCAGCAGTTAATGTAATTTTATTTCCGACAAATTTTTCTTTCTCAACTATATCCATAGAATAGGTTTCACTATTGATTTCCCAGTTCATAGAGGTAGAAACAAGAAAATTGGATTTTTTTGTTTCCATGTTCAAATAAGCTGATTTATTTGTGATTTCCTGTTCAATATTCCTCCAGAAAACATCACCGTAATTAGCATCTTCATTTTTCACATTACCATCCAAATATGGTGTCAGCTGAATTTTTATCCCACTATCCAGTGATTTAATTTGATATGAAATAACAGCAAGTTCTTTTTCTTTTTGATGTAAAAATCTTTTTTCAACTATTTCTACTCTGCTGTCATCAGGCAGTATTAATGTAAATTCTCTCTTTAATAAACCTTCTTTCATTTTAAGAATTCTGCAGAAATCTGTAAATCTGCATTTGTTTAAATCAACTTGTTGATCATTTATCGATACATCAATACCTATAAAATTAGCTGCATTGGCGATTTTAGCAAAATATTCTGGATATCCATTTTTCCACCAGCCGACAACAGTTTTGTCAGGATAATAAACACCGGCAACATAGGTTCCCTGAAGGCTGTCACCACTATATTTTTCTGCAAAATTACCGCGAATACCCATATGACCATTAGCAAGACTCATAACACTTTCTGCTGTTCGATTATATTTTTTATCAAATCCATTTTCAATAATATTCCACTTATCAACTTCAAAATATTTTCTCAAATATATTCACCTGCCTTATCTTAAAGTATAACAGATTATTGTTAGAATGATAACATCAAAATATCTATTATTTCAGCAGTTCAAAATTATTGTTAACTTTTCAAGAAGGATTTTAGATTTTAATATAGAATTTAATTAAAAAGAAAGAGTATTATTAGAGTTAACTTAAAGTTATAAACTTGACATAGTAGTTCTGCTGATGCTATAATTTTATTGCAAGTAATAATTATTATTAACAAGAAAATAAGGAGGTAATTTTTTTGGTAAAAAATGATATGACAGCTCAAAATCTTCGTTCTGCTTTTGGTGGAGAAAGTATGGCCTATCAGCGCTATAAAGTATGGGGGCGAAAAGCTGCAGAAGAAGGTTTTGAAAATGTAGCACTTTTATTTGATGCAGTAGCTTATGCTGAAGAAGTTCATGCAGGCAATCATTTTGAGGCACATGATAATGTTGAAGGGGACTTTTTAGTTGCATCTGGTGGAGAATTTGGTTTAGGTACAACTTCGGAAAATCTTGAAGGCGCAATTGCAGGAGAAGAATTCGAAATAGTACAGATGTACCCTACATACAGCCTTGTAGCAAAAGAACAGGGCGAAAATGCTGCAGTTCGTTCTTTTCATTATTCACTTGAGGCCGAGCAGATTCATGCAAAGCTTTTTAGAGATGCAAAAGAATCTGTAGATAATGGTCAAGATATTGATCTTGAATATGTTTCAATCTGTGAGGTATGCGGCCACACTGTTGTGGATGGTATACCTGAAAAATGTCCGGTATGTGGTGAACCTACAGAAAAATTCCGTAAATTTACAAAGTAAATAAATTTAGTAATGATGAATTTTAATATAGTTTAAATTATAGAAAAGATCAAATCTTTTCTATAGTTAAATATAATCTAAAAGGAGGAATTTAGAAGATGGGTTATTATGATCTCAAAAAGCTGGAAAACACTGGGGAAGATAAGACTGCACTGGAGAAAAAGCATGTTCCTTATATTCAATGTCCGGATGAAGTTAAAAAAGGTGAGTATTTTGAAGTAAAGGTTACTTTTGGTAAGGAAATCACTCATCCAATGGGACCAGATCACTATATTCAGTATTTTGATCTCTATGCAAATTATGCAAGCCTGGCTCGAGTAGATTTTACTCCTGACATGAAAGCAGAAGCTACACTAAATCTTAAATTAGAAGAATCATGTGATTTAAATGTATATGTTTTCTGTAATCTTCATGGTCACTGGGAAGGTTCAAAGTCAATTAAAGTTGTAGAGTAAGTAATAAATTTCATATAAAAATAAGTATTTAACTGCCGCCCTTGTGGGCGGCTTTTTTTATTTCAGATAAATTTTGTGCTCTGCTGTGAAGAATATTTTGAGTGAAATATAAAAATTAAAATTTCTGCAAAAAGTGTTTACAAAAATAATTAAATCTGCTATAATAAAATTAAATAAAAATTTAACTATCTAAATAAATATTTAAAAAATGGAGGTGCTGGCAATAGAAAAACTAACTGAACGCGAAAAAGATGTTCTGGAAATAATCAAAAATGATGTGACAATAAGTAGAGAAGAAATTGCAGATAAACTTTCAATTTCCGAATCAGCTGTAGGTACCTATATTCATCATTTGAGTACAAAAGGATATCTTTTGGGCAGAGGTTATATAACTGCTCCCGAGAAAAAAGTTGTAGTTGTTGGTGGAGCTAATCTGGATATTAAGGGATATAGTCCGAATTATATTAAAGGTAGTTCCAGTCCTGGTTGGGTAAAAGAAAGTTCCGGAGGAGTGGGGCGCAATATAGCAGAAGATCTGGCTCTTTTAGGGCAGGATATAGTTCTGCTGACAGCAGTGAGCAGTGATCATTTTGGCGAAAAAATAAAAGAAGAAACAGAATATGCAGGAGTGGATATATCACATATTAAAACCACTTCATCTCAATCATACAAAACAGGATTATATATTGCTCATCTTGATCAGAAGGGGGATCTGATTGGAGCTGTAAATGATATGAGAATTTTAGATGAAATTAACAGTGATTATTTGAATGAAAAAAGAAAGATTATAGAAAATTCATCTATGCTGATATTTGACACAAATCTGAGGGAAGGTCCTCTTAAATATCTTCTTAATTTGATTAAAGAGAAAAAGATGATAAAAATAGCCGATACAGTTTCAGTGGAAAAAGCCCTAAAACTTAAAGGACAGGTAGAGACACTTGATTATCTGCGCGGAAATTTAGATGAGGTTGAAGTTGTACTCGGCATTGTAAAAATGGAAGAATCCGAAGAAGCACATAAATTAACTGTCGAGGAAAGAATGGAAAGGATAAAAAAATATTATGCTGAACATAAGAACTTACCAGAAATGATTATCAGTTCAGGTAAAAATGGTGCTTACTATTTAAGTGGTACCGGCGAAAAAACAGTTCTGAAGCACTTTAAAGCTGCTGTAATAAAGAGTGAAGATATTGTGGAAACTACTGGTGCAGGAGATGCCCTTACAGCAGGTTTTGCAGCCGGACTTATGAATAAGTATTCTGTTGAAAGTGCAATAGAATTGGGAATTAATGCATCAGCTCTAACAGTAAAAACAGAACTTACATGCAGCCCTGCTCTTGCAAAATTAATATAAATAAAATCATATTAAGAGCAGATAAAGTGTGATAGAAATTATAGTCTGCTAGCAAACCTTGTGGGCTTGCCCTGAGGAGGGTCAAAAACATTAATGTTTAAAAAACTATTTTATTTGACGGAATGAAATTATAAAAGGGAGGTAAGATAATGAAAAATTTAGAAAAGTATCTGGAAATTAAAGATGATGTGAAACAGGCTCTGCAGGAAGGAAAAGCTGTAGTAGCACTGGAATCAACGATTATAGCACATGGAATGCCCTATCCTCAGAATATAGAGACAGCATTAGAAATTGAAGATATAATTAGAGAAAATGGTGCAGTGCCTGCAACAATCGGAATTATTGATGGGAAAATAAAGGTTGGTCTAACTGAAGATGAAGTTAAATTTCTAGGTGAATCTAATGAAGTTGTTAAAGTCAGCCGCCGCGATTTACCGGTAGTTCTAGCCGAAAAGAAGCACGGAGCTACTACTGTTGCCGGAACTATGATTGCAGCTGATTTAGCCGGAATTAAAATTTTTGTGACCGGGGGAATCGGTGGAGTGCACCGTGGAGCAGAAAAAAGTTTTGATATTTCTGCTGATTTAGAAGAACTCAAAATGACATCTGTTGCTGTTATTGCTGCCGGTGCTAAGTCTATTCTTGACCTGGGATTAACTCTGGAAAAGCTGGAAACTTTTGGAGTACCTGTGCTTGGATATCAGACTGAAGAACTGCCTGCCTTTTACAGCCGACACAGTGGGTATAAATGTGACTACAGAGTAGAAAACCCTGAACACACAGCAGATATTCTCAGGGCGAAATGGGATCTCAATCTGGAAGGCGGAGTTTTGATAGCCAATCCAGTGCCAGAAAAAGAAGAAATAGAGTATTCGGTGATTAATAAAAAAATTGAACAGGCTTTAGCTGAGGCTGAAGACAGGGATATTAGTGGTAAAGAGCTGACACCGTTCCTGCTTGATAGAATAAAAGAAATAACTGACGGCAGAAGTTTAGAAACAAATATTGCACTGGTCAGAAATAATGCGGAAGTGGGAGCCAGAATAGCGGCTGCTTTTGCAGAAAATAAAATATAAAATAAAAAAAGTGTCAGCCATCTATAAAAATATAGTTGGCCGGCACTTTGTTTTTATTCTACTTCTGGAATTTCATAATTGATTTTGTTGAAAAATTTGCCCAGGATAATTGAACTGATAATTACCAGAGGTAGTGAAACAATTATTCGGACTGCTGTAAACTTAATACCGAGAATAGAAGCTTCCATAATGCTCATCGGTATCATAACAAGGGAAGCTGCAGTAACATAGGTAAATATAGAAGAATAGTTAGCTCCCTTATGGTAAAGAGTGTTTGCAACGGGAAATGCTACAAAAGTTCCTCCCACTGTAGTGGCGGCAAGAAGTATAGCGTAAATGTACTTTTTAAAACCAGAGCTGCTGCCAAAATTTTTTTCTATTGTTTCTCTGCTTACCCAAACATCAAATAGACCTATCAGTACAAATGCAGGTGGCAGAATTTTTATCATGTCTTTAGCAAATATCATAAAGTTTTTGCCCATTCTATTTCCCAGTTCAAAATCAAATAAACTTGAGATGACAAGAAAAGAAATAAATAAAATAAATATATAATAATTTGTCCTTCTTTTTTTCTTTTTTTTATTGTTTTTCATTTAAAACACCTCTCCATAAAAAAATCCAGCTGAGACGGCAATAAGTGCTGCAATAATAAAGCCAGCAATATTTCGCCAGATTGTAGCTTTAATACCGAAATATTCCTTTTCTACAGGATAAGTTGCAATTCCAACCAGCATTAAAGTTGTAATAAATGCAGCTACTACCATATAATCTACACCCTTCGATACCAGTATTCCTGCCAGTGGATAGGCAATAAATCCAGGCATCATTGTAATTGATCCAATGATCAGCCCAAGTATTAAACCTATTAGAGGAGTTTGACCGCTCAGGTAATTTACTATAAATTTATCCGAAATAAGCAGTATAAAAGACAGTATAATTAGAAGTTTTAAGTAAGTGCCAAGTATTTTATTAAATTTCTTCCATCCTATTTTCATTCCTTTAATTGTTTTTTCTCTATCAGCAATAAATGATATACCGGCTGCTGCCAGAGCAATATAATATAATGTGTACATTTTTCAGCCTCCTTTATACCCCTTATGGGTATCTTATTAATTATCATATGTTTATTACAGTAAATTTAAAGTTAAACAGTTTACATATATACGTAAATTTTTCATTTTTACAATTAAGTGATATAATAAATAATCAAAGTGGTAATTATATTGAACGGAAATATATTTTTTAACTGTATTCAGACTGAGTACGAATCTTGCAAATGATCTGGTAAGAATATATACTTGTTGTAGGATTAAGGATAAGGAGGCTGATAAAATTGACTGCAAATATTAATGAAAATTGGATGGAAGATATGAAGATCAAACTGGATATAAATAATATGTTTTCAGACCAGGTGGGAGAAGAAGGTTTCAGCAGAGAAGAAATTGATGCATATAAAGATAAAGCACTAAAAAGCAGAGAAAATATTATTAAAGCAAAAAAAGACGGGAAAATGGGCTTTATGGAACTTCCTTACAGTCAAAAAGATGTTATCAGAGAATTAAAAGAGACTGCAGAACAGCTAAAAGATAAGTTCGAAAATTTTGTTGTGCTGGGAATCGGTGGTTCTGCACTGGGAAATATTGCTTTACAGACGGCGATAAACGACAGATATTATAATCTTTTTCCTCAAGCCAGGGACGGCTATCCGAGACTATTTGTATCTGATAATGTAGATCCATCCGGTGTTAGCTCTCTCTTAAATAAATTGGATCCAGAAAAAACGCTATTTAATGTAATATCTAAATCTGGAAGCACTGCAGAAACAATGAGTCAGTTTCTTTTGGCTAGAAAAATGGTTGCTAAAGCAGTTGGTGAAGATAAAGTTGGTGAACATTTTATCGCCACGACCAGTAGAGACTCAGGCTATTTAATTGAGATTGCGGCCAGAGAAGGAATGAAGAAATTCTATATTCCTGATAATGTTGGTGGTAGATTTTCTGTTCTAACTCCGGTTGGGTTACTTTCAGCTGCATTTACTGGAGTTGATCTGGAAAAGCTATTAGCAGGTGCAGCATATATGGATGAGATTATACATGAGAAAGATTTTTGGGATAATCCTGTACTGCTTAATTCTGTACTGCATTATCTGGCGTTTAAACAGGGTAAAGTTATGTCTGTGATGATGCCTTATTCCGATAAGCTTAAAGATTTTGCTGACTGGTACAGACAGCTGTGGGCAGAATCACTGGGCAAAGAAAATGACAGAAATGGTAATAAAATAAATGTAGGGCCAACTCCGATAAAAGCTTTAGGTGCAACAGACCAGCATTCACAGGTTCAGTTATATACAGAAGGCCCTTTTGATAAAATAGTTACGTTTCTGGAAGTAGAAGATTTTGGTAAAGATATTGAAATACCGAAAAGATACGAAGATCTGCAGGGATTGGGTTATTTGGGCGGCCATACCTTTGCAGAACTTATAACTACAGAAAAAAAAGCTACTGAACTGGCTTTAACAAAGCGGGGACGTCTTAATCAGACAATTAAAGTGCCTGAAGTTAATGAATTCACTTTAGGACAGCTTTTCTACTTTTACGAATATCAAACAGCTGTAGTTGGTGAACTTTTTAACATCAATGCATTCAATCAGCCCGGGGTAGAACTTGGGAAAAATTATACTTATGGAATTTTTGGCAGAGATGGTTATAAAGAAAAGGAGCAGGAATTCAATCAGGCTCCAGAACATGATGATAATCTAATTTTATAATATAATGAACGATTAAAATATTAGGCCGGACCACTGAATTGTACAGGTCAGCCCTGAGGAGAGTTAAAAACATGCCTAGGTCTAATAATTTACAGAAAGAAAAATTATTTTCCAGACAGCTGCCCCGTTCCCGGGTGCAGCTGGATATTGTTAATGATATAAAAAATGATATAAAAAACAGGACTTCTGAACTTCCTGCACAGATAATAACATATCAGAAGATAGTAAGAGAAAAAGGAGATTATTATATATATAGAAATGGCCCTAACAATTTGACTCCTTTCAAACTGCATTTTAAGAAAAACATTATACATGCAGGTAATCTGCTGGATTATTTTATTAATATCTTAGAAACTCTTAACAGTAATTTTTTTCAAAATGAAATAGTTTTTCCTCAGGGAATAAAGACAGAAAATCTGTATTTATCTGCCGAGGGAGAATTATATCTTTTTGCTGAGAACTATCTGGATCTGCAAAAAAAATATTCTGAAATTGAAGAGATAACACCTAAAGGATATTACTTTATTCCACCGGAGATAATTTCCAGAAAAAAATGGGCAGAAAAAGGATTTGTTTTTAATACCGCAGCTTTATTTTACTATTTTTTTACTGGGAGAACAATCTTTTCCGATAAAGATGAAGCTGTAGTTTTAGAAAAAATTCAGTCCGAAAAAATTATAGAAATTAAATATTTCAACTCAGATATTGATCACAATTTAAACAGTCTTTTTTCTGACATGCTGAGCAAAAATAGTGAAGAAAGGCCCTGCTTTACTGAAGCTATTTCCAGACTTAAAAGGATTAAAGCTGATTTGAGCTGTGATTTTGAGATAGATCATAATAATACCAATTCACTAGAAAGAAAAATAAAGCTGCAGAGAACAAAGGAAAATATAAAACTTTATTTTCGCAGAAACTGGAAGCTGGTGTTGTTTTTCCTATTGATTGGAGCAGGAGTTTTTTTCGGTATTTCAGGAGGGCCTTCTGCTGTT
The DNA here is from genome assembly GCA_051747745.1 of Bacillota bacterium. Lineage (GTDB taxonomy): Bacteria > Bacillota > Halanaerobiia > Halanaerobiales > Halanaerobiaceae > QPJE01. The sequence continues at coordinate 61,982 of JBNJGL010000002.1, forward strand.
GTAGATAAAGGAACTTCTCCAGAACAGGTGCTGAATCTTTTTTATAAAGGTATAGCCGAAAAAAATATTCAGTTAATTGAAGAGACAAGTACAGCTGATATTGGAGATCTGGAGCGTATGGTTGTTGAATCACATGTAGTTGAAAAAATGCAGTCAGCTTATAATAAATCTGCAGAAAAAAGCAGTATAAATTCTGTTTATAACCTTAAAAATTTGCAGATAGAGGAAATTATGCGGAAAAGTGATGAAGTTATCTATAGGGTTAAATACAATTTTGAATTTTTTAGAGATGATAATTATCATAGTGTTGAAATGAATGATAAAATATCTGTAGAAAGAGAAAATAGCAGCTGGGAAATAGTGACGATAGAAGGAAGCCTGAAAGATATAACTGCCGGAAATCATCGCTGGGAGGAGTGAAAGATTGTGAATATTGATTATAACACTGTTGAAAAAAATATAGTAAAATGGATGAAAAGAAAGGTTAAAGAAGCAGGTGCTGAAGGTGCAGTTGTAGGATTAAGTGGTGGGATAGATTCTGCTGTGACTGCAGTATTATTAAAGAAAGCTTTCGGAGATAATGTACTGGGGGTTGTTATGCCCTGCCACAGCAGCCGTCAGGATAGAGAAGATGCTCACCACCTGACATCTGAATTTTCTATTGAGTATATTGAAACAGATCTTTCTAATGTTTTTGATCAATTTTATGAAAAGCTGAAAAAATCGGGTATAAAAGGTGATGAACTTGCAGCTGCTAATATTAAACCCAGATTGAGAATGACAGCACTTTATTATTATGCAGCATCACTGAACTATCTGGTGGTGGGAACAGATAATAGAAGTGAGCTTAAAATTGGATATTTCACTAAATATGGTGATGGAGGTATTGATCTTGCTCCCCTCGGTATGCTGGTTAAAACAGAGGTTAGAGAGCTTGCAGAACACCTCGGTATTCCAAAAAAAATTATTGAGAAAAAGCCATCTGCAGGTCTGTGGCAGGGCCAGACAGATGAAGGGGAAATGGGATTTAGCTATGAACAGCTGGACCATTATATATTAACAGGTGAAGCAGAAGCTGATGTAAAGAAAAAAATTGAATCTCTGGCCCAGAAGAATGCACATAAAGTTAAACCTGTTCCTGTACCTGTGCGAGAGGAGATTATTAGATGAGTGAAGAGGAAAATTTGCTGATTATTTCTAATGATAAAAAAATTAACTCCAGAGATATTTCATTGATTTCCCTTCCTTCAGGACAGGTGCTTGTAGTTGCCTGTGATTCATCTGGGGGTATAGGCCCACTTAAGAATGACCACATTAATGTTCCCGGAGAAATTGTGGGAAGATTTCTGGCAAGAGTTCCTCTTATGGAAATAATGTCAGTTGGAGCAAAGCCGATTGGACTTATTGATACACTTTCTGTAGCTAATGAACCTGTAGGCCGCAGAATTTTAGAAGGAATAAAAAAAGAACTCAGAGAAGCTGATTTAGAAAATGATATTTTTTTAAACGGCAGTACAGAAGAAAATATACCCACCTCACAAACAGGAGCCGGTCTTACTGTAATTGGTATAATTTCTAAAGATAAGATTAGAAGTGGTAATGCAAAACAGGGAGATTTAATTGTAGCAGTAGGGCTGCCCAGGGTAGGGAATGAAGTAATGGAGTCACTGGATGATATTGCAGATATAAAATCACTGCGCAGAATAAATTCCTGTACAGGTGTACATGAGGTTATTCCGGTTGGTTCAAAGGGAATTAATTATGAGAGTAAAGTTCTGGCAGATATGTCAGGTCTTAAACTCAGGCAGTCTGGATCATGCCAGATTCCACTCGATAAAAGCTGTGGTCCGGCAACAGTTCTGATTGTAGCAGTAGCAGCACCATCAGCTGATTTATTGAAAAAAGTGACATCCAAACCGGTGAATATAATCGGGAGGCTGGAAAAAGATGAGTAAAAAGATTTTCATCTTCTTTCTTCTAATATTTTTGGCATTACCTGGTGCCGAAGTTAGAGCAGCTTACAGAGATGGTTTTCCGGTCAAATATGAAGACGATTTAGGTCATAAAATCGAATTAAAAAAAGAACCGGAGCGAATAATTTCCCTGGCACCAAGTATAACAGAACTGATATATTTTTTAGGTCTTGAAGATAAACTTGTTGGAGTAACAACATATGCCAATTACCCACCAGAAGCAGCAGAAAAGGAAAAAATTGGATCAGTTACTGAAGTCAATATAGAAAAAATTGTTACTCTGGAACCTGATCTTATTATTGCAGATTCTATAAATAAAAGTGAAACTTTAAAGAGATTAAATGATCTGGGAATGAAGGCAGTGGGATTTAATCCACTTGACATTAAAGAAACTATCGAAATGATAAAAATAGTCGGCAGGCTGACCGGCAGTGCCGAAAAGGCAGATGAGATTGCTGAAAAAATGGATTCAAGGCTGGAAAGGATAGAATCCCTTATTGCCGGAGAACTAAAAAAAGGTAAAAGGCCGGATGTTTTTTACGAAATATGGTCTGACCCTCTTTATACAGCAGGGGATAATACATTTATTAATAATGTGATAGAAATAGCCGGGGGGAATAATATTGGGAAAAAGGCTGAAGGAGCCTGGCCCAGATTTGGTATTGAAAGCCTGATAATGGCCGATCCAGATGTATATATATCAAGCCCCCACAGTGCAGCCGGTGGGATAACTGTTGAGAATATTCTTAACAGACCTCTATTCAGTGAACTTACAGCTGTCAAAAAAAAGAGGGTATATCTGATTGATCAGGATAAAATCAGTCGACCTTCACCCAGAATAATAGATGGGTTAAAGGAAATTGCAGCAGCCATTTTCCCAGAACTTAAAGAAGAATTGGAGGGAATCTGATGGCAGTTATTTTAGTAACTGGGGGAGCCAGGAGCGGCAAAAGCAGTTTTGGTGAATTAATTGCCAGAAAGCTGGGCGGAGATAGTGTTATATATATTGCCAGCGGTGTAGCTGTGGATAAAGAAATGGAAGAAAGAATTGCAGCACACAAAAAATCAAGACCGGATGGCTGGAAAACAATTGAAGCACCATCTGGTCTCCCCAAAAAACTGAAAAAAATTCCCGAGGAAAGTGTTGTTCTTTTTGACTGTTTGACCACTTATTTGAGCAATTTGCTTATTAGAGAAGAAAATAAAGAATATAGAGAGATAGAAAAAAAGCTTTTAAATGAAGTAAAAGATATTTTGAATACGGCAGAAAGCAGGAATTTAGATTTTATAATTATTCAAAATGAAATAGGCCAGGGTGTTGTACCACCTTATAAATTAGGAAGATATTTTAGGGATATATCAGGTAGAGCTGCCAGATTATGTGCAGCAAAGTCAGAAAGAGTTTTTAGTATGACAGCAGGGCTGCCCAGAGAGATAAAGGGCGAAGGTCTGGAAACACTTAAAATTTTTTCTGAGGATGGGGAGGTAGATGTTCTTTGAAAAAAATTCTGGATGAATTTTTAACGGCAGCTGCTTTTTTGAGCAGAATACCAATCAAAGTTAGCAACTTTACAGATCTATCTACAATTTATTTTCCACTGGTCGGTTTTCTGCTTGGAATAATTCTTTCGATTTTTTTATTTATTTCTGAATATTTATTTCCTCCTTCTGTGGCATCCTTTTTGCTTGTTATATCTTATATATATCTTACAGGTGGGGTACACCTTGATGGGACAGCTGATTTTTTGGATGGATTTTTTGCTGGAAGAGATCGCGAAAAAACAGTTGAAATTATGCATGATCCAAATACAGGAGTATTTGCTGTTATAGGACTGATATTAATTATTATTTTAAAATATTTATTATTTGTTGAGCTTTATTCAATAGGTAATTTAATTTTCTTTCTCGTTTTTCCTGTGCTGAGCAGATTTGTACTCACTGTCATAATTGCTAAAAGAAAAGTTGCAGAAGGAAGTGTTATGGCAAAAGAACTGCACAGCAGTACAGAAAAAAAAGATTTTTTTACTGCTGGAGTTTTGACCATCCTGATTTCAGCAGTCTTATTGATTATTTTTGGATTCAATTATATTATACAGATTTCTTCAGCAGTTCTGGCCGCACTTGCTACAGCTTTTTTTATAGCTGATAAGGCTGAAAAAAAGATAGGTGGTCTAACAGGGGATGTTTATGGTACAATAGTTGAAGTGAGCGAAATTGTTGTTTTATTAATTTTTGTTTTATATTTGTATAAATAACCAGGAGGAAATAATGGAAACAGAAATCCTTTTAATTCGTCATGGAGAGACAGAATGGAATAAAAAGCACATATTTCAGGGGAAGAAAGATACTGAATTGAACAGTACCGGTATTGAACAGGCCTATAAACTGTCAGAATATCTTGCTCAAAAAGATTACCAATTTTTGTACAGCAGTGATTTAAAAAGAGCAGTTAGGACTGCAGAAATTATCGGGAAACCAAACAATTTAGAACCTGTAAAAGACAGCAGAATAAGAGAGATGAATTTTGGAAACTGGGAAGGCTCGAGCTTTTCAGAAATAAGTAAAAAAGATGCAGAGACATTAAAGAAGTGGAGAGAAGATCCACTCAACAATGCTCCCACTGGGGGAGAAAAACTTAGTGAATTCATCAGCAGGATAACCGAATTTTTTAATTTTTTAGCAGATAGACATAAAGGAGAAAAAACTATTGTTGTTACACATGGAGGGGTTATTAAAGTATGGCTTTCAGAACTATTTGATATGCCTGCAGATAAATTCTGGCAGATTGAGGTAAATAATACTTCGATGAGTAGAGTTAAAATTTATGATGATGACCCGATATTTAGTTTATTAAATGCAGTACCACATTTGAAATCGGAGGGAGAATAATTTAGATGTTTAAGAAAGGATTGGTTCATCTTTATACAGGTGATGGAAAAGGGAAAACAACAGCAGCCCTTGGACTGGCAATGAGGGCGGCCGGACATGACAAAAGCATTCTTTTAGTACAATTTTTAAAAACAAAACAGGCTGGTGAAGATATTTCCACCAGATTTATTAATAATATTGAAATAAGTGAAGTTGCTAAGTCTGATAGATATTTTTTTCAGCTGACTGCATTTGAAAAGGAAACGGTTAGAAAAAAAATACAGAAGGAATGGAAAAAATTAAGGAAGACTATTATAAGGGGGGAATATGATTTAATCATTCTCGATGAAATAACATCTGTTGTCAATAATGGTATTATTTCTGCTGATGAGATATCAGATAATATTAAAAAAAGAGCCGATGGAGTAGAAATTGTAATGACCGGAAAAGATGCTTCCAGAGAATTAACTGCTATATCAGATTATGTAACACAGATGCAGATGATAAGACATCCAAATAATATAGGATCTATGCCGAGAGTTGGTATTGAATATTAAAAAGAGGATATAATATCTTTTTGTTGAAATATGAATTTGGTAGAATAGAAAGTTTTGACCTTTTGAAATAAAAATATAAGAATATAATAATAAGATTAAGAGGTGATTTTATGGAGTTATCAGATTTTACAATTGATGAATTTACAATTATTGATGGAGAAAAATCTATCGGAAAGGCTGCACTACTTCTTTCTATAGTTAATGATGAGTTTGATGATAAAATTATTCAGGCATTTAAAGATGAAGGTTATAAGGCAGTAATTACAAGAGCAGGAGGAAAAGGAGAAAAGCTTAAAGATAAAATTCTCCGCAACTGCCTTGGAGCTGCAATAAAAGGTGATGTGATAAGTGAATCGGTACAGGACCAGCGTATTTTGACCAGATGTGTTGAAAGAGCGATGGTTGATTTTGATAATCCTCTTTCCGGTATTTCGGGGGCAGGCATTAAAATCGGTATTGTTAGCAAATCACCACATCTGGCTGTTGCCCTTTATGGCAAATTGGGAATACCAGGTCTGGATGTAGATCATGAAATATCAGGAATGGGGATTCATTATTATGGACTCAACCCAGAAAAATAATGATTCTATAAAAATATTAAAAAGAGTGTTTAAGTATGTTCTACCATATAAAGGCAGGCTGGCAGGAGGAGTTTTCTCTATGCTGGTTCATGCCTTTTTAACGGTTTTTTTTATAAAGGTTTTTCAGGATCTGCTGGAAACAATAATCTCGGATATTTCTGCAGGAAATGAAGGAATTACAAAGCTGACACTTATTGCCCTTTTTATGATTTTGATATATTTTCTAAAAGGTGTAGCTTATTATGGACAGAACTATCTGGTTTCATATGTTTCTCAGAAATCAATTAAGGATATGAGAGATGAACTTTATTCCCATCTTCAGAATCTTTCGCTCAGTTTTTACAGTAAAAATAAAACAGGTGATATTCTTTCCAGAGTTACCAATGATGTTTCACAGCTGGAAAAATCGATGATAAATACAACTGTTGGTACAATAGATAAAACATTCACGTTGATCGGTGGTATTGGTTATCTTGTTTATTTAAATTATAGACTAACGATTTTTTTGCTGCTGATTTTACCCCTGATAACTTATGTTATGACAAAATTTAATATAAAGTTAAAACGGGTAAGCCGCAGGGTACAGGTTAAGATTGCTAATGTTTCCGATGTGCTGCAGGAAACACTCTCTGCAGTAAGAGTTGTTAAGTCATTTGGAAGAGAAGAATACGAATTTGACCGCTTCAGTTCAGAAAACCAGGCCAACTTTAGAGCTAAAATGAAGAAAACTCAGTATGGAGCCATACTGACACCGCTGGTTGAGTTTATAGCTGCAATAGCATTTACTGCTATTCTCTGGTTTGGTGGTTATGAAGTTATGAAGGGCAGGATGAGAGCTTCTGAGCTTATAGCATTTTTTACACTGCTGATTACTATCAGTGATCCACTCAGATCACTTACCAAACTGAGCAAAAGACTGCAGCAGCTTTTTGCGTCGGCAGAAAGAGTATTTGAAATAATGGATACTGAAAGTATTCTCAGAGAAAATGATGAAAACAAAATAACTCTAGATCAGGTAGATGGTGAAGTTGTATATGACAATGTTACATTTGCCTATAACAGAAATGAAGTAGTGCTTAAGGATATTAATCTGACCGCATCTCCCGGAGAAGTGGTTGCTCTTGTGGGCCACAGTGGGGCTGGTAAAACAACAATGGTAGATTTGATTCCTCGTTTTTATGATCCGGCAAAAGGGAGAATGCGTCTTGATGGTCATGATTTAAAAGATATAAAAATTGACAGCCTGCGCAGTTTTATTGGTATTGTTCCCCAGGAGACAATACTTTTTAGCGGTACTTTAAGAGATAATATAGCTTATGGGGATCTGAGTGCAGCTGATGAAAAAATACATTCAGCAGCAAAATTTGCCAATGCACATGACTTTATTACTAAATTTCCAGATGGTTATGATACCATGGTTGGTGAAAGAGGTGTAGGATTATCTGGAGGTCAGAAGCAGAGAATATCTATTGCAAGAGCAATTTTGAAAGATCCTAAAATATTAATTCTGGATGAAGCTACTTCCTCTCTTGATGCAGAATCAGAAGCACTGGTTCAGGAAGCACTGGATCATTTAATGCAGAATAGAACTACTTTTATAATAGCTCACAGACTATCTACAATAAAAAATGCAGATAATATTGTTGTAATGGAAAATGGAGAAATAGTAGAACAGGGTAATCACAGAGAATTATTAAATAAAAATGGGAAATATGCATCACTCTACCAGGGCCAGTTTATTGAAAGGTAATGAGCTAGCCGGTAATAATGAGGTGAATTTTTTTGCACGAGTCAGTTAGTAAGATTAGAGACAAAATAATACCTGCAGCAGCCTATTTGCTTATCTGCCTCATTAATTCCACCCTTAACATAAAGGTGGAAGGATGGGATGAAGCAGAAAAACATTTAAATAACAGTGGTGCAGTTATATTTTCTGCCTGGCACGGCAAAACCTGGGTGCCTGTATATTTTCTCCGCAGTAAAGGTATTTATGCTCTGGCCAGTCTGAGCAGAGATGGAGGCTATATGACAGGTGTTCTTAACCGGCTGGGCTGGAATGTTATCCGCGGATCCAGCAGTAGAGGTGGGAGCCGGTCACTATTATCACTTTTCCGCCGGTTAAAAAGAGGAGAAAGTGCAGCTTTAACTCCTGATGGACCAACAGGTCCTATTTATGAAGTAAAGCCGGGCATTATTTTTCTGCAGGAAAGATCAGATGGTGTAATTATCCCTATCGGAGTTGATTCTTCTTACAAAAAGAATTTTTCCAGCTGGGATAATTATATGCTTCCCCTACCTTTTTCTAAGACAGCACTTGTATTTGGAGATGCTGTTACATTTGATAAGAATTTAGCTGTTGAAGAAAAACAGCAGATTTTAAAAGAAAAAATGCAGAAGGCAGAAAGAAGAGCTTCAGAATTAATATAGGTTGTGGAATTGAGGAGAATTGATATGAAAGAATATCTACTGAACATAATTTGTGGTAGAAAAAAAGGTCTCACAGCATCTATAATAAGGATATTTCTCTTATTTCTTTCCACTATTTATTATATAATAGTAAAAAGCAGGCGTTTTTTGTATAAAAAAGGAATTTTAAAAAACAAAAAACTTAACAATAAAGTGATCAGTGTTGGCAATATAACGGTTGGAGGAACAGGTAAAACTCCTTTTACTGCTTTTCTGATAAAAAAGTTAAAGCAGAATAATAATATCACAGTTATCAGCCGGGGATATGGTGCAGAGAAAAAATCAAAAACCCCCGTACAGATAAGTAGTGGAGGAGAACTGCTCTGTGGTCCTGAACTTTCAGGTGATGAGTTATATATGCTTGCCGAAAAGATAAAAAATGTAAATTTTATCAGAGCTAAAGATAGATATTCAGGAGGCCTACTGGCAGAAAAAGATGGTTTTTCCGGTTTTATTATTCTCGATGATGGTTTTCAGCACTACCAGCTGGATCGTGATTTGGATATTTTACTGATAGATGGAAAAGATCCATTTTCCAATAAAAAACTGCTGCCTGCTGGACTGCTGCGGGAACCTCTTTCGGAAATAAACAGGGCAGATGTAATAATAATTACACGCACAGAAAATTTGGATACAGAGGAGATTGAAAAGCTAAAAAAAGAATTAAAGAATTTTACAGATGAGAAAACTCCTGTATTTGAAGCAGAAATAAAAAATGATATTATTTTAACTCTGGACAGCTTACAAAAACATTCCTTAGATTTCATAAAAGACAAGAAAGTTTTTGCTTTTTGTGGGATAGGCCGACCTGAGGCATTTAAAAATTCACTGGAGAAGTTGAACACTGATATAGTAGAATTTATAACTTTTGCCGATCACTACAGTTATGAAGAAGAAGATTTACTATCTTTAGTAGAGAAGTTTCATAAATCAGATGCTGAAATAATGATAACAACTGAAAAAGATTCGGTTAAAATTATAAAACACAGCAAGATAGCTTCTGAACTACCTATCTATAAGCTGGCAGTCAGGATGTCTTTAAATAAGGAAGATGAATTTATGCAGTCTGTAATGAAGCGATTAGGTTGAGATTTGTATTGTATTTTAACAAATATAAAATTAGTGCAGTTTGAAATTAGTTCAATTTAACACTGTATTTTGATAATAATTCATAAAACAATTTAGAGGTGTAATTATGACAGAGTTAAAGACAGCAGCGGTGATACCGGCCAGGTATGGTTCAACCCGCTTTCCCGGCAAAGCTCTTGCAGAAATTGATGGAATTCCAATGATAATAAGAGTTGCTGCACAGGTTAAAAAAACTGAAGAGATTGATAGAGTCATTGTTGCGACCGATGATCTGCGGATCAAAGAGGCTGTAGAAGCTGCTGGAGGTGAAGCAGTTATGACATCTTCTGAACACAGATCTGGCACTGATCGAATTGCAGAGGTTGCAGAAAAATTGACGGTAGATCTGGTTGTTAATGTACAGGGAGATGAGCCGTTAATAAAACCAGAAATGATTGCTTCAGCTCTAGCACCTTTTTCTTTAGAAAAAGATCTGCAGATGAGCACACTGAAGTTGAAAATGAAGAGGAATGAAGTTGAGAATCCTGATATAGTGAAAGTAATATGTGATAAAAATGATAATGCATTATATTTTTCGCGGTCACCTGTTCCCTATCTGCGGGAGGGAGAAGCAGATTATTTTCAGCATGTAGGATTATATGTCTACAGGCGCGATTTTCTGCTCCAATACAGCCAGATGGAGCCATCTCCACTGGAAAAAGCTGAATCTTTAGAACAGCTGCGTGCTTTAGAAAATGGATATAAAATTAAAGTTGTAGAAATAGAAGGAGAACTGATTGGTGTTGACCGGAAAGAGGATATAAAGAAAGTAGAAGAAGTGCTGAAAAACTGTAATGAATAATTTAACATCTTGAGGTGATTAAACTATAATGGAAATTAAGAAAGTAATTTTAAATAAAGATATTGTTTTTGGTGATGACAGCAGTCCTTTTGTACTTCTGGCAGGCCCATGTGCACTGGAAGAAAAAGATAGAGTTTTTAAGATAGCTGAGAGGATAAAAGAAATAACCGCAAAACTGGGAATACCTTATGTATTTAAAGCTTCTTTTGATAAAGCCAACAGATCATCTATTGAATCATATAGAGGACCAGGTCTGGAAAAAGGTCTGAAAATGCTGGCAGAAGTAAAAGAAAAATTTGATCTTGCAGTTATTTCTGATATACATCTTCCAGAACAGGCAGAACAGGCTGCTGAAGTGCTGGATATAATACAGATCCCAGCTTTTCTTTCCCGGCAGACAGATCTTCTTACTGCAGCCGGTAGAACAGGTAAGATTATTAATGTAAAAAAGGGGCAGTTTCTTGCTCCCTGGGATATAGATCAGGTTGTAAAAAAAATTGAAAGTACTGGTAATGAGAATATTATTCTGACCGAAAGAGGAGTTTCTTTTGGCTACAATAACCTGGTGGTTGATATGCGTTCTATCCCAAGGATGCATCAGACAGGTTATCCTGTAGTTTTCGATGCCACTCACAGTGTTCAGCTTCCGGGAGGAGCCGGAGATACATCAGATGGACAGAGAGAATATGTGCCACATCTTATGCGGGCAGCACTTGCTGTTGGTATAGATTCACTGTTTATGGAAGTCCATGATAATCCAGAAGAAGCTAAAAGTGATGGAGCAAATATGGTCAGGTTGAATAATTTAGAAGAACTGCTTAAAAAAGGCCTGGATATAGATAGAACTGTTAAAGATAGGTAAGTGGTGAAAATAGATAAATGGTAAAGTTAGATAAGTGGTTCAGTTTTGAGCCTGTGGACACTACTGACTATAACCTGATTACTTTCGAGGTCAATAATATTTAATTGATGATTTAACTTGATTGCCAAATGATAATTTTCAAGGGTGGTTTTATATGACAGAAAAAAATAATACAAAAAAAATGGAAGAAAGTCTGCTGCAGGCTAAAAATGTTCTGCAGATAGAAGCAGAAGCAGTATTTTCATTAAAAGAAAAAGTTAATGGTCTTTTTGAGGATGCAATGGAGCTGATCATAGATTCACCAGGCAGGGTTGTGTTTACAGGTCTTGGTAAATCTGGTCTGATTGCACAGAAACTTGCAGCGACATTTTCCAGTACAGGGACTCCTGCGTTTTTTGTTCATGCCACAGAAGCTCTTCATGGAGATCTTGGTATGATCACAGAAGGTGATGTTGTAATAGCTATTTCCAACAGTGGAGAAACTGACGAATTAATAAATTTAATTCCTTCTATAAGGAGGATAGGTGCCAGACTTATTGCAATTACCGGAGATCAGGAGTCTACTCTTGCAGAATATGCTGACTTGATACTCGAAGCCGGTGTGCCGTCAGAGGCATGTCCATATAATCTTGCACCAACAGCAAGTACTACAGCAGTGCTGGCCCTGGGGGATGCGCTTGCAATTGCACTATCCAATTTTTATGGATTTACTCCAGAAGATTTTGCAGTATTTCATCCAGGAGGTTCCTTAGGACGCAAGCTTCTGACAAAAGTTTCAGATGTAATTAAGATAAGAGAGCAGAACCCTGCAGTAATGGAAGATGCTTCTGTAAGAGAAGCTCTTTTTGAAATGACATCAACCAGAATGGGATCAACTTCTATAATAGATGAAGAAGGCAATTTAAGAGGTATTATAACCGACGGAGATATAAGAAGGCTGCTGGAAAAATCATCTGATTTTATCGATAAAGCTGTTTCAGAATATATGACTTCTGATCCAGTGACAATTGAAGCAGATAAACTTGCAGCAGAAGCATTGAAAATAATGGAAGACAGAGAGATTAATGATCTTCCTGTTGTTGAAGGAAATAAACCTGTGGCAATGCTTAATTTTCAGGATCTACTGCGGGCCAGAGTTTTTTAGAAAGGGATTTTACTATTGAAGAGATTAACAGCATTACTTTTTGACCTATTTAAATTTATCACACAAAAATTACCCCTATCCAGAGCATATGTTCCCGGCAAATTTCTGGGCCAGCTTGCTTATAGATTTGCTGGTTCCAGAGGAGAAAATTCCCGCCAGAACATAATGGATGCCTTTGATGTTGATAAAAATAAGGCAGATAAAATTCTCAAAAAAGTTTATAATAATCTGGGTATGACACTTTCTGAATTTCTGCTGCAGGAAAATATTACTGCAGAAGAGATAGATGACATCATCAAATATGAAAATATGGATCACCTGGATAAATGTCTGGAGATGGGAAAAGGGGTAATCATTTATACAGGACATTTTGGCAACTGGGAACTCATGGGAGCTGCTCTAACTTTGAAGGGATATAAAGTAAATGCAATAGCCAGAACACAAAATAATTCTATAATGGACGAAAAAATTAATTTTATACGAGAAAATGTAGGTGTCAATATTATTCCTAAAGGTGCTGCTGTGAGGAAAGCTTATAAAGCTCTAAAAAAGGGAGAAATTGTAGTTATTTTAGGGGACCAGGATGCAAGGGAGAATGGCTGGAAGATGGAATTTTTCGAAAAACCTGCTTCTACATATACAGGTGCTGTACAGCTTGCAGAAAGGACAGGTGCTGCTGTTGTGCCGGCATTTTTGCTGAGAGAAGGCTGGTTAAAACACAGATTTTTATTTTATTCACCTATTTTTATTGATAGAAAAGCAGATGAAGCTGTGCAGAAATCTGTACTTCAGGATTTACTTGATATTACGGAAGATATTATCAGAAAATATCCTGATCAGTGGATGTGGCTGCATAAGCGCTGGAAAACCTATCAATAGCAGGAGAGGATTTTATGTATTTTTTATATAATATACTTTTAAATATAATTACACTTCTTTTAATCCCCTACTATGCTTATAATGGTCTCCGCAGTGGAGAAGAACTGGGGTTAAAAGAAAGATTTTCTTTTTATAGAGATGATTTAAAGTTAATTTTTCCTGCTGATAGGGTTATCTGGATTCATGCAGCTTCAGCAGGTGAGACACTTGCTGCTAAGGAATTTACTGATGGTATAAGAGAAAAATATCCATCATCTCGAATTATATTTTCCAATATGACACCTACTGGCAGGAAAATTGCCAGAAAAAAGATTGATTCTGCTGACTGCTATATTTATCTGCCGTTAGATTTAAAGTGGATTGTAAGGAGAGCTGTCGAATTTTTTTCTCCAGATCTATTTGTATTAATAGAGACAGAACTCTGGCCAAATCTAATAAAAGAGCTTGATCGCACAGACTGTTCTATAATGCTTGCCAGCGGCAGAATAAGTGATGATACATTCAGCAAATATAATTACCTTTCTGCTATAATGGAAGATATGTTGAGCAGAATAGATATCATCAGTATGCAGAATAGAGAAGGTTATAATAAAATTTTAGAACTTGGGGCTCCAGAAGATCATGTGTGTATTAATGGAAATCTAAAATATGACATAGATGTTGATAATCTGGACCAAAAGGAATTAGAGAAAAAACGCAGATTATTTAACATTAAGGGAAATACACCGGTTTTAACTGCCGGCAGCACCCACAGGGGAGAAGAAGAAAAAATACTGGATGTTTATGTGAGACTCAAACAGGATTTCAGTAACCTTAAACTCTTTTTAGCACCGAGATATGTCGAAAGAAGGGAAGAACTGCAGTCACTGTGTCAGGAAAATAATTTTGATTCAGTTTTATATACCAAATTGAAAAAAGGATTTTATAGAGATGATTACAGTGCAGATATTGTAATTGTAGATACAATGGGAGAACTTGCCGATCTCTATTATTTTGCTGATATTATTTTTGTAGGTGGCAGCCTGATTAAAAGAGGTGGACACAATGTAATTGAAGCTGCAGCGAGATCAAAGGTTGTTCTTTTTGGCCCAAGTATGTACAATTTTAAGGAAGAAAGAGATTTTCTGCTGGATAATAGTATCGGATTCAAAATAAAAAACAAAGAAGAATTATATCAAAAAATTTATGAACTTCTATCCAATAAAACAGAAATGGAATATATTGGTCAGAATGCAGGCCAAATTTTGTCAGAAAATAGAGGAGCAGTGGACAAACATCTTCAGTTAACTGAATTCCTTTTGAAAAAGGGAGTAGATTAAGATGGAAAATGATAATCCAGAAAAAATACTTATTACTCGTTTAAGTGCTATAGGAGATGTGATCCATGCCCTACCAGCAGCATATGCAGTCAGAAAAAAATATCCGGATGCACAGATAGACTGGCTGGTGGAAGATAAATCTTATCCCCTTGTAACTTTAAACCCATATATAGATAATATTATTATTCTACCCAGAAAAGAGTGGAATAGTATACGCAAAAACAAAGGATTTCTGCAGGCTATAAAATCTTTCACTGCTTTTTTTAAGAAGATGAGAAAAGAACAATATGATATTTTTCTTGATCTGCACGGTTTATTTAAAAGTGCATTTGCAGGTTTTTTAATAAAAGCAGATTTGAGGCTTGGTCCTGCTGACGGCAGGGAGTTAAGTACTTTTTTCTATCAGGCGAAAATAGATATACCGGATAAGAAAATGCATCAGGTAGAAAGAGCTCTTCATCTGGCATCTGCTGTTGGAATTGAGACAGAAGAAATTAACTATGGTTTAATTATTTCTGATGTTCTTAATAATAATATTGATATTGTTTTTAATACCTATAGAATTCCGGAAAAGAAAAAACTTGTGGTTATTAACCCTTTCACTACCTGGGAATCTAAAAATTGGTATCTGGAAAGATATTTTGAACTTGCGGAAAAGCTAATTGATGACGGACATTATATTATTTTTACAGGATCTAAAAAAGATAGAAAGAAAATCGAAGCATTTGAAAAAAAAGACAGCAACAATTATGTTAATCTTGCCGGTAAAACATCACTAAAAGAACTTGCAGCTGTTTATAAGAGAGCTGATCTTTATATTGGTGGTGACACAGGCCCAACCCATCTGGCTGCAGCACTTGGAGTAAAAGTTATTTCTCTTATGGGTCCTACAGATCCTGATACACATGGTCCTTATGGTAGAGGTAATACTGTTATTCAGGATAACAGTCTGGAATGTATCGGCTGCTGGCAGAGAAGCTGCAGCAGGGATAAGAAGTGTATGAAACTTATTACTGTTGAACAGGTACTGCGGATTGCAAAAAAGAAATTAGATGACTGATCAATTTATTTTTAAGATATAAAGGAATGATCTTATGGATGATATAAATAGAATAATAGTTGTTGATCTGCTGTATCTTGGAGATTTAATATTTGCCTATCCTTTTTTTGAAGAACTCAGGAAAAACTACCCTGAAGCCAGGATTGATCTGGCGGCAAATAGTAATTTTGCCGAAATAACAAGAGAGAATGATAATATAGATCATGTTTATTCTTATAATAAAGGATGGTCAGCTGCCCGTTCTTTTTCTTTTGCCCGGAAATTGAAAAAAAACAGTTATGATATGGGGCTTAATATTCACGGCAACTGGAGGACTGCTCTACTTTTAAAAATGATTTCTCCAGATTATTCCATCGGTTATGGAGGTAAAGGGAGAGGAGTTTTTCTTGATAAAGAGCTTAAAGCAGCAGATGACAAACATATGATAGAAGTTTATCTGGATTTTCTCAGAGATATGGGCTGTAATATATCAGGTAAAGAGATAGTACCTGTTATAGATTTTGACGATAAAATTGATAAAATAGAAAAGACATTTTTTTCTGGATTGAAGAATAAAAATATCAGTTTTGATAAAGATTATATTGTATTAAATACAGGTGGAAGCTGGCCTACCAAACAGTGGCCAGAGGAATATTTTGCTCATCTGGCTGACATGATTATAAATGCTGGATGGAATGTGCTTTTTGTTGGTGGCCCTGGAGATATCAAAAGAGTTGAAGAAATAATTGATTTAATGAAATCTCCGGCAGATAATATATGTGGTCAAACCAGTCTTTTAGAACTGGCATTTGTGATGAAAAAATCCAGGCTGGTGATAAGTGGTGATACCGGTCCAATTCATGTTGCAGCTGCTGTCGGAACAGATACAATCACCATTTTTGGTCCATCAAATGAAGTAAAATATCAGCCTAAAGGCAGTGGTAATAACAGCATAGTAACAAATAATACTTTGGACTGCCGACCTTGTGGGGAACACCAGTGTCCACTTGAACACCATAAGTGTATGGTAGATATTTCTCCTGAGTTAATATTTTCTGAGTTAAAGAACAGAGGAATGATAAAATGAATAAGCTTACAGCCCTTGTTTTAACATACAATGAAGAAGATAATATTGCAGAGTGCCTTGATACTTTAAAGTGGGTGCCCAAAGTAGTTGTAGTTGATTCTTTAAGCAGTGATAAAACAGAAGAAATCTGTTTAAGATATGAAAATGTTAAATTTTTCGAAAGAGAATTTGATGATTTTGCCTCTCAAAGAAATTATGGACTGAACCAGATTAAAACAGACTGGGTTTTAGTTGTTGATGCAGATGAGAGAATTACAGAACCCTTAAAAAATGAAATTAAAAACACTCTTTTGAATCCAAAGGCTGAAGGATATAATATTGCCAGAAAAAATTATTTTCTGGGTAAATGGATTAAATACTGCGGTTGGTATCCTGATTATACGCTTAGATTGTTTAAATCAGTTTATAGATATCAGGGTCTTGTTCACGAATCACCTCAAATAAAAGGGGAGATAGAGAAGCTTGATAATGATTTTATTCATTATACTTACAGCAATTTAAAAGAATATGTCAGTAAAATGAATCAATATACAAGCCTTGATGCAGAAAAAAAATATCAAAAAGGAAAAAAAATAGGAGTTTCATATATATTAATCAGACCTACTCTGGAGTTTTTTAAGAAATTTTTTCTTAAAAAAGGATTTTTGCTTGGAGTTCAGGGACTTATTTTATCTCTTCTGTCATCATATTATCAATTTTTAAAAAGCATTAAACTCTGGGAATTAAACAATATTTCTGAGGATGAAAACAAATGAAAAAAATAGTATTTCTAAATAGCTGTCCTGTCTGGGGTGGCGGGGAAAAATGGACTTTCACAACTGCCAGATTATTAAATCAGGATCCAGAATATGATATATATGTTGCATCTGGTCCTGAAACAGAATTGTTTAAAAGGGCAAAAAAGGCCGGCATCAAAACTGAAGCAGTGGGAATAAAGAGTGGTATATCAGTTTTGAATCCATTTAAAAGCAAAAAATTTATTGATTTTTTAAAGAATAAAGAGATAGATATAATGTTTTTGAATATGTCTCAGGACTTAAAATTTGGAGGTATAACCGGTAAAATAGCAGGCCTAGACAGAATTATTTATCGGAGAGGCAGTGCAATACCTATAAAGAACCGTTTTTATAATAAATATCTCCTGAAAGATTGTATTACAGATATAATAGCAAATTCCAGAGCTACTAAAAATACTGTTTTAAAAAATACTTCTCAGTGGCTCAGTGAAGATAAAATAACAATTATTTATAATGGTATTGATCTTTCTAAGATTGATGAGGCAAAAGATAAAGCAATTAACCTGCATAAAGAGTTTAAAATAAGCCCAGGAAAGGTTATAATAGCAAATATAGGCAGGTTGAATTATCAAAAAGGACATGAATTTTTGTTAAAAGCTGCCAGTATAATTCAGGAAAAAAGAAAAGATTTTGTTATTTTAATTATTGGTAGTGGCGAGCGGGAGCAGGAGCTAAAAGAGCTGGCCCGGGAATATAATTTATCTAATAATATAATTTTCACAGGTTTTAGAGATGATGTCTATAATATTTTACCAGGTATAGATTTTTTACTTCATACTGCCAGGTGGGAAGGATTTGGCTTTGTTATTGCAGAAGCCATGGCAGCTTCAAAACCGGTAGTTAGTACCGATGTCAGCAATATTTCGGAGTTAATAATTGATGGAGAGAATGGATTTCTTGCAGAAGCTGAAGATCCAGAAGATATTGCCAGAAAAACAGTCAAAATGATTGATCTAGAAAGAAGTATACGTTTAAAAATGGGTGAAAAGGGAAGAGAATATGTTGAAGATAATTTTACTTTAGATAAAATGATTAAAGAGTTGAAA
>JBNJGL010000003.1:0-22043 GCA_051747745.1 Bacillota bacterium
GTAATTGATTTTTAATAAATTTTATTTGATCCATCCCATCTTTTATAAAGTGAGTGGTTAACTCCAATATGCTCTAATACCCTCCCAACCAGAAAATCAACTAAATCTGATATTGTTTCTGGCTTTTGATAAAAAGCTGGCATTGCCGGAATTATATCTACACCCAGTTTAGAGAGTTTTAATAAATTTTCTAAATGTATCTGATTTAATGGACTTTCTCTGGGAACTATTATTATATCTTTTCTTTCTTTTAGCATAACATCAAAGGATCTTTCAATTAAATTGGTAGATACGCCCTGGGCAAAACGTGCTGCACTTCCCATTGTACAGGGAATTACAACCATCAAATCTGCTGTATTTGAACCACTGGCCGCTGGTGCATTAAATCTATCTACAGAAGCTATTTTTAAAAAGTCAGGTTTTTTTATATTCCAGTTTGAATTAATATATTCAAGTACATCCTTATCTTTTTCTGGAAATTTGCAGTCCAGCTCATGTTCTAAAACTTCCTTAGCTGTATTACTTATTATTAGAGTCTGTTCATATTCCACTTTATTTATAATTTCAACAAATCTTTGAGCATAAAGGGCACCACTGGCACCAGTTATAGCTGTTAATATTTTTCTCATTCGTTTTCCTCCTAAAAACTGTTAAATATCAAAATAAAATATCTAATACCCCTCCCAAAAAGAGTAGTGGACTTATTATTTGATTAATGCTGTAAGAAGCTATCTTTACCTGAGTTAAATCTTTCGGATTGACAATATAATGTTCGTAAATCAAAAGAAAGGTCACTAATACAACTCCTAAAATATATATTAACCCTAGAACAGGAAAAAATACTGTAAGTGAAAACATTATTAACACAGTTAAAAAATGTAAACCCATTGCTATTTTAAGAGCCTTTTTAATACCGAATCTTGCAGGTATAGATTTTATCCCATTTTTTTTATCAAAATCATAATCCTGAGTAGCATAAATAATATCAAAACCTGCTACCCACAGTGCATGTATTGCCGAAAGCATGACTGCTCCTACTGTTATATTACCTTTAACTGCTATCCAGCTTCCTAATGGGGCCAGAGCAACTGCTGCTCCTAAAATTAAATGACATGTCCAGGTAAATCTTTTTGTATATGAATAAAAACAGATGAAGATAACTGCCAGCGGCAGTAATTTTATAGATAAAGGATCTAAATTTAATGCAGCTAATAAAAATAAAACAAAACAGAAAATTGTCAGTATAACTGCCTCTTTTATTTTCACTTTTCCGGCTGGAATTTCTCTGCTGCTTGTACGCGGATTTTTTCTGTCTATTTTATAATCAGCAATTCTGTTCCATGCATTTGCACCATTACGTGCTCCAATCATAGCCAGTGTAATCCAGAAAAAGTTTGGGAAAGAAGGCCAGCCTCCTGATGCTAAAAATAAAGAAAAATAGGCAAAAGGAAGAGCAAAAATTGTATGTTCAAACATAACAAGGGAAGAATAATTTTTAATCGTCCTGCCAGTTGATCCCATATTTATCCCACTTTCTATCAACCATTTCTTTTATATTTTTACTCATATCTATTTCTGGAGGCCATTCTCTCTTATGTCCTTCTTCAGCCCAGGCTTTTGTTGCATCAATCCCCATTTTATTTCCAATTCTTGCTCTTGGAGAAGCATGATCCAGTGCATCCAATGGGCCTTCTAATATAACAACATCTCTACCAGCATCGATATTATTAAAAACTTTCCATGCAACAGTTGACAAATCCTGAACATCAACATCAGCATCTACTATAATTATCATTTTTGTATACATCATCTGGCCCATCCCCCAGAGAGCATGCATTACTTTTTTTGCATGACCTGGGTAACTTTTTTCGATAGATATTACTGCACAGTTATGGAAAACTCCCTCTAACGGCAGATTCATATCTACAACTTCTGGCAGAGTCATTTTTAATAGAGGAAGAAATATTCTTTCTGTTGCTTTGGCAATAAAACAATCTTCCATTGGTGGTTTGCCTACTATAGTTGCATTATAAATTGGATTTTTGCGGTGGGTTATAGTCTGAACATGAAAAACAGGATAATCATCTGCCAGAGAATAATACCCTGTATGATCTCCAAATGGACCTTCTCTTTTTAATTCTTCTGGATCAACATATCCTTCAAGAATTATTTCAGCATTTGCTGGAACTTTTAAATCAACTGTCTTACACTGCACCATTTCGACAGGCTTTTTTCTTAAAAACCCGGAAAAAATCATCTCATCAATCTGTGGTGGTAGTGGTGCTGTGGAAGAATAAATAGTAGCTGGATCTGCTCCTACTGCAACTGCAACTTCCATTTTCTTATTTTCATTTAAATAATCCCTATAATTAGCTGCTCCATCTTTATGAATATGCCAGTGCATACCAGTGGTATTTTTATCATAAACCTGCATTCTGTACATTCCCATGTTTTGCTGTCCTGTTTTAATATTTTTGGTAAAAACAAGTGGAAGGGTAAAAAATTTCCCTCCATCTTCTGGCCAGCATTTTAATACTGGTATTTCAGATAGGTCAACTTCTTCTTTTATTACTTCCTGGCAGGGAGCATTTTTAACAGTTACCGGAAAGAAATCACTAACTTCTTTTAAAAGGGGCAAAACCTTAATTTTATCAAATAAATTTTCTGGAATAGGTGTATTTAAATAATCTTCAATCCTGCTTCCAATTTGATTTAAATTTTCTACTTCTAAAGCAAGTTCCATCCTTTTATATGAACCAAAAGCATTTATTAAAACCGGCATATCTGAATTCTTTATATTTTCAAAGAGAAGTGCCGGTCCACCTTTTTTTACAACCCGATCTGCAATTTCTGTGATCTCTAAATCAGCATTAACTTCAGTTTTTACTCGAATTAATTCATTATTTTCTTCCAGCATCTTTATAAAATCTCTTAGACTCTCATAACTCATATCACTAGCACCCCATTTTTTAATTAGCCTTTTATTAATTTTTATATGATATTTTTTTCACATATTTTATTATATTCAACATAACTATAAATATTCCTACATAAAATTACAAAAAAATAAAAAAAAGACATATCTGCAAAAAACAGACATGCCTTTATAAACATCTATATTAAACTCATCTGGGTATTGGGCTTACATCATGCCGCCCATTCCACCCATTCCGCCCATTCCACCGGGCATACCGCCTCTCATGCCTCCACCACCATTATCGTCATCATCATCACCTTTATCGGCGACTAGACATTCAGTGGTTAACAGCATCGCGGCTGCACTGGCAGCATTCTGCAGGGCAGAACGTGTTACTTTAGCAGGATCAATAATACCGGCTTCAATCATATTTACATATACGCCTTTCATGGCATCAAATCCAATTCCTGCTCCCTTTTCTTTAACTCTTTCTACAACAACTGATCCTTCAAATCCAGCATTATCAGCAATTAAGCGAATTGGAGCTTCAAGAGCTTCTCTTACAATATCTACTCCAGTAGCTTCATCACCTTCAAGATCTAACTGATCCAGAGCTGACATTACTTCCAGATATGTTGTACCTCCACCTGGAACAAGTCCTTCTTCTACAGCAGCTCTTGTCGCAGAAAGTGCATCTTCAATTCTATGCTGCTTTTCCTTTAATTCTGTTTCTGTGGCAGCACCTACCTGAATCACTGCAACTCCACCTGCCAGTTTTGCAAGACGTTCCTGCAGCTTTTCTTTATCAAAATCTGAAGTTGTTGTTTCTATCTGCTTTCTAATTTGATTGATTCTATCCTGAATTTTATCTTTTTCTCCATTACCTTCAACAATTGTTGTATCATCTTTGGTAATAGTTACTTTATGTGCCTGACCTAAATCATTAACACTTGCATTTTCTAACTTAAGTCCCAGATCCTCTGTTATAACTGTACCACCAGTAAGTACTGCAATATCTTCTAACATTGCTTTGCGGCGGTCACCAAAACCGGGAGCTTTAACAGCTACACAGTTGAATGTTCCTCTGATTTTATTAACAACCAGTGTTGCCAGTGCTTCACCATCAACATCTTCAGCAATAATCATAAGGCTTTTACCTGACTGTGCTACCTGCTCTAAGAGAGGTAGAATATCCTGGATACTGCTGATCTTTTTGTCTGTAATTAAGATATATGGATCTTCCAGTGAAGCTTCCATTGTATCTGTATCTGTAACCATGTATGGAGAAAGATATCCACGATCAAACTGCATACCTTCTACAACTTCCAGAGAAGTACCCATACTTTTTGATTCTTCAACAGAAATAACTCCATCCTGACCAACTTTTTCCATTGCTTCAGCAATTAGCTGTCCTATTTCATCATCATTACCGGCAGAAATAGTTGCTATCTGAGAAACAGCTTCTTTACCTTCAACAGGTTTAGAAAAGCTGGCAATTTCATCAGTTAACTTTTCTACAGCTTTTAAAATACCTCTTTTAAGAAGCATTGGGTTTGCACCAGCTGCAACATTCTTTAATCCTTCTTTAAAAATTGCTTCTGCAAGAACTGTTGCAGTAGTTGTACCATCACCAGCTACATCATTGGTTTTAGTAGCAACTTCTTTTACAGTCTGTGCTCCCATATTCTCATAATGATCCTTTAATTCTATTTCTTTAGCTATACTTACACCATCATTTGTAATTGTTGGCGCGCCAAAACTTCTTTCCAGTAAAACATTGCGTCCTTTAGGTCCAAGTGTTACTTTAACAGCATCTGCTAAAGATGTAACACCCTTTTCTAAACTGCGGCGGGCATTTTCTCCAAATTTTAATTCTTTTGCCATTATGTATCCCTCCTATATAGGTTAAATATCTTTATTTTTTAAATAGA
This sequence comes from Bacillota bacterium, assembly GCA_051747745.1. Classification (GTDB taxonomy): domain Bacteria; phylum Bacillota; class Halanaerobiia; order Halanaerobiales; family Halanaerobiaceae; genus QPJE01. The sequence continues at coordinate 4,849 of JBNJGL010000003.1, forward strand.
GAATAAAGCAGAGTTTATTATCCAAGAACAGCTAAAACATCTTCGATAGCAAGAATTATATATTCTTCGTCATCAATTTCAACTTTTGTTCCAGCATACTTATCAAATACTACAACATCTCCAACTTTAACTTCTGCTTCCTCGTCTTCTGGTGCAATATTTTTACCTACAGCAACGATTTCGCCTTTTTGCGGCTTTTCGTCCTTTTTAGCTGTATCTGGTAAAACAATACCACCCTGTGTTTTTTCCTTATCTTCTTCTTTAACAAATTTTACAGCAACTCTGTTGTCTAAAGGTTTAATATTCATACAAAAATAACCCCCTTATATTTTTTTCTGATATAATTATTAGCACTCATCAGCGGCGAGTGCTAACAAGCACTGTAAATATAATATCTAAGACTAAAATTAAAATCAAGTCTCATTAATCGCTCTAAATGGTTTTGAATTGTCATTATAGTTATTCTCAAACGATTAGCTCCTAAATTCTTTGAATATGTTTATAATAATATTATTTCTGAATTTAATTTTTCTTCAAGCATGGTATAAGAACACATACTGAGATCATAACCATAGTAATCGTAAATTATTTCTGGTAAAATTATTCTTTCAAAAGAAAAATCTAAATTTTCTACAGCAGAAATTATATCACTATTGAGAAGAAGACCTGCCGACATAATAGATCCTCCAAAAAATTCGTTTTTTGCCTTAATAAGTCTAAACTTATAATTATCTTTGCAGTTATTATCTACCAAATATTTCAGCAGTGGAAATGCCAGTTCAGAAGTTATAATTACAGTTTTAATATTTTTTGACTGCTCTAAGTATCCCAAAAATTTTTCTTTTAAAAACGGTGTGATATCATAAGACATTATCAGACCTGATCTTTCTTCTCTTTCTTTTATAATCTGCATATTAATTATTTTACTGTTTCTTTTTACAGTTAAATTAGGATTTTTACTTTTTTTAATTTTATGAAATGCATCTACTCTGGATTCTGATTTTTCTCCATTTACTTCTTCAATGATATCACCTTTTTTAATTTCAGCTAAAAATGCAGGTGATTTATTTATTATTCCCAATATTTCTGCATCAAGGCTGCTTATTATCTGCGGCTCCACAATTATCGGATAACTGTAATCTTCACTAATTTGATCTACAAAATCTTTTAATTCATCATATATATTATCTTTAAAAATGAAGTTATTAGCTGCATATTTACTAAATCCCGGCAAAAAAATCCTGAGGCTGTCAGGTTGATATAATTCCATCCTATCCATTGTTCTTTTAATAAAACCAAGCCCGGTAATATGATGCATCGAAACTATGCTTACCTGAAATAATATTCCAAGTTTCTGCAGCTTTGGGAGAAGTGTAAAAACATTTTCTGCATTTTGATCATTCATTAAAAATTTTCTGGCTTCTGCATCAGGTCCATTAACAGAAATATTTAATTCTAAATTATCAAATTTTTTCAGGTGGGAAAGTTCATTATCTCCAATATGAGATCCATTTGTGGTTATCCTTAAATTCAGATCTGGCCATTTCTTATGCAGCAGATCAAGTATTTTGTTTATTTTAGGATGTAAAAAAGGTTCTCCTTCTATTATACGTGTAGCCGATTCTCCTATAAAAAGCGGTTTTTGTGGATTAATAAATTCAGCTAACTGTTTGATTAAATCTAACTCCAGATCTCCAAATGCATGTGTTTTTACTTCCGGTGGATTATTTTTGTGGCTGCAGAAAATGCAGTTTAAACTGCATCTGGATGTCAGGGGAAGAATGTTGTCTCTCTCTACTGTATCAAATAATAATTTTTCTCGGCTGTAATTCATTTTAACCATCCTCTATAATTTAAGAGAAGGATCTGCACTTAAGCTCAGATCTGCAAACTCTCTATTTAAATATTGATAATATGCTACAGCAGCTATCATTGCCGCATTATCTGTGCACAGTTCAAGAGGAGGATAATAAAGGTTTAAACCATATTTTTCTACCTCAGATTCGATTACAGTTCTCAGCCTCTGATTTGCAGCAACCCCACCGGACAAAACTACACTTTTGATTTCATATTTTTCCACTGCTTTAATCAGTTTTATCTTTAAACTGTCAACTACTGCTTCCTGAAAACTTGCTGCTATATCTGCTTTGTTTATTTCTTCATTCTTCTGTTTTCTATTATTTATATAGTTCATTACCGCTGTTTTTAATCCACTAAAACTAAAATCAAAACTGTCATCATTACTTATTGCGCGGGGGAAATCTATTGCTTCTGGATTGCCTTCTAATGCAGTTTTTTCTATCACCGGTCCACCGGGATACCCAAGTCCCATAAATCGTGCAATTTTGTCGAAAGCCTCTCCTGCAGCATCGTCCTTTGTCCGTCCGAGAATTTTATAACCCTGCAGGTCTTCAAAATAAAGAAGGTCAGTATGGCCCCCGGAAATAGTTAAACAGATGAGGGGTTTTTCTATAGCAGGATTTGCAATAAAGTTGGCATAAATATGACCGGCAATGTGATTTACTCCAATTAGAGGAATATTAAGAAAAAGCGACATTGTTTTTGCTGCTGTAAGACCTACCAGCAGTCCCCCCACCAGACCCGGGCCATAAGTTGCAGCAACAGCATCAAGATCCGAAAATGACAGCTGAGCTTCTTCTAATGCTTCATCAATCACCGGTATAAGAAGTTCCAGATGTTTGCGTGATGCTATCTCCGGTACTACACCTCCAAATTTTTTGTGCAGATCTACCTGAGAAGAAACCACATTTGAAAGGATTTCTAACCCATTTTTGCTGACTGCGGCAGCCGTCTCATCACATGAACTTTCCAGTGCCATTATATAGATATCTTCATTTTGTTCTTTCAATTTATATTCAGAATTCAATTCTAATCTAACTCCTTCCACATAATAAGTGCATCACAACCCCGTCCATAGTAATTTGGTCTTACTCCTTCTATTGAAAAATTAAATTTTTTGTACAAATTTATTGCAGCAGTATTTTCTTTTCTAACTTCTAAAGTTGCACTGAGCGCTCCTATCTTTTTAGCATAAATAAGTGCTTCTTCCAGGATCCTACCGGCAATTCCCTGCCTCCTGTAAGTTGGATGCACAGCCAGATTGACTATATGCAGAACATCCATTATAATCCAGCATCCAATAAAGGCAGCTGTATTATTATCAACAGATGCTTTCAGATAAAAAGCCCTTTTGTTGTGTTCCAGATCCCGCAAAAAAGCATTTCTGGTCCAGGGTGAATCAAATGATGCTTTTTCTATTTTAATAATTTTCTCCAGATCTTTAGGAGTTAATTCAGAGATTTTTATTTCCACTTTTTTGGCTCCCATATTTTTTCAGCCAGTTAATTTCCGCCTGCGGCTTTTTTAAATATTCCGGCTTTATTTTGTATAAATCATCTTCTCTGTTCTGTTTAATATATTCATCTCCCAAAATCGCCAGCACAGCGGCCCTGGGATAATCAAATTCACGTCCTGGATGGTTAACATTATCCAGTTTAGTTTTCAATATATCTGCTGATTCTCTGCTTTTCTCCCCCACAACATATATTTCTCTACCTTCAACCTCTGATTTTATTTTCTCTGCAGCGACTTCGAGTTCAGCAGCTTCAGCCTCAAAAATAGTTTTAAGTTCACTATTATCCCGTAAAAAAATGGAATAGTAAAACCTATTTCTCCCTGCATCTATTAATGGAATAATTATACCATCATTTTTTACAGATGCCGCCATAACCTCCAGGGTTGAAATACCTATAATTGGAATAGAATTAATTCTGGAAATGATTTTAGCTGCCGTTATGCCTATTCTCAGTCCAGTAAATGAACCAGGACCTGTTGAAACGGCCACCGCTTCAATCTGTGATGGATTAATATCAAAAGTTTTGAACATTTCTTTTATTAAAGGCAGCAGTTTTTCGCTGTGCTGCCTTTTCAGGCGCAGATTATATTCTGCTGCAATTTTTTTATTATCTGCCAGGGCCAGCCCCAGCACTTCAGTAGATGTATCAATTCCCAGTATCAGCATTATTATTCAGCCTTTCCAGTATTATTTCTTTCTGCTTACCTTCCCCAAAAACATTTATTTTTCTTTTTTCTGCATTTATTTTTTTTATCTCAATAAAAACAAAATCAGCCGGAAGAAGAGGAAAGGCTAATTCCGGCCATTCTATGATAACGATATTTTGATTATCTAAATATTCTTCAAATCCGATCTCTATTAATTCTTCCAGCACATCCAGCCTGTAAAGATCCATATGAACAATGGTTTTATCACCACTATTATATTCCTGTATCAGATTAAATGTCGGACTGCTGACTTCAGCATTAAAACCCGCTCCTTCAGCAATTCCTTTTGCAAGGAGTGTTTTGCCGCTTCCCAGATCACCCAGCAGCAAAATCAGAAAACCCTCTTCTATAAGTCTGCCGAGCAGAACTCCAAACTTAAATGTTTCTTCCGGTGATTCAGATATTTTTCTATATTTTGCGGTCAATTTTTCCACCTCAATCACGGCTTCCAAGTTCTTTCGACCTCTCTGCTGCTCTGTTTACGGCCTCAATAATTGCAGATCTAAAAGCTCTTTTTTCCAGTACAGATAAACCGGCAATAGTAGTCCCGGCAGGAGAAGTCACTATATCTTTAAGTTCTGCCGGATGTTTACCGGTTTTAAGAACCATCTCAGCACTTCCTCTGACAGTTTGTGCCGCAAGCTTAACTGCTTTTTCTCTTGGTAGACCGTTCAGTACTCCTGCATCTGACATTGCTTCAATGAGAATATAGATAAAGGCAGGTCCACTGCCGCTCAGACCTGTAACAGCATCCATATGTTTTTCTTCTATTATAACAGCTTCTCCAACAGCAGAAAATATTTTCTCTGCAATTTTAAGCTCTCTATCGGTAACATTACTTCCGGGAGAAATTGCGGCCGCTCCTGAATTTATTAAAGCAGGTGTATTTGGCATCACCCTTATAACTTTTGCATCACTGCCGAGCATATTTTTTATATAATCAATCTGAACACCTGCTGCAATAGATATAAAAAGCTTACCTCTACTTAAATCTTTAATTTCTTCAAGAACATATTCCATAATTTGCGGCTTCACAGCCAGTAATACTATATCTGCTTCTTCAACACCGCTGCGGTTATCGTCTGTAAGGTGTAGGCTGCCGTAATCTTCTCTGTATTTAATATTATCTGAATCAGAAAATTTTTTATCACAGGCAACTATATCCTCTGATTTAAAAAGCTCTGCTTGCCTGATTCCTTCCAGGATAGCTGTTCCCATATTGCCCAAACCAATAATTGCTAATTTCATAATAACCTCCTGCCTGCAAATATCATCTATTCGCGTATCTGTCCATCCCCCATGATAATATATTTAGTAGTTGTAAGTTCATTTACTCCCATGGGTCCTCTTGCATGAAGTTTCTGAGTACTAATACCTGTTTCAGCACCAAGACCAAACTCTCCACCATCGGTAAATCTTGTGGAAGCATTAACATATACTGCTGCTGCATCAATATCATTCAAAAAGTTTCTGGCCGTGGTATAATTTTCGGTTACAACTGCTTCAGAATGTTTTGTTCCATATTTAAAAATGTGTTCAACCGCTTCACTGTAATCTTCAACAACTTTAACTGACATAATATAATCAAGATATTCTGCTGCAAAGTCTTCCTCAGCAGCTTTATTGACTGAAGGAACAATTTCTCGAGTTTTTTCACATCCTCTTAATTCAACATCACTTTCAGAAAAAATCCTGGCCATTTCTGGCAGAAATCTTTCTGCTATCTCTTTATCTACCAGAAGACTTTCGGCTGAATTACACACAGCTGGCCTGCTGTACTTTGCATTAAAGACTATTTTTTTAGCTTTATTTAAATCCGCATCTTTATTTACATAAACATGGCAGTTTCCTACACCGGTTTCTATTACAGGTACTCTGGATTCATTTACAACTTTCTGAATCAGTCCTTTTCCACCGCGCGGTATTAAAACATCCAAATATTGATTTAATGTAAATAAAACTTCTACTGCTTTTCTATCTGTTGTACCAACCAGCTGGACACAGTCTTCAGATAAACCTGCTTCCTTCAGTCCACCCTGAATAATATTAGTCAGTATCTGATTTGAATTAAAAGCATTTGAACCACCGCGTAAGATAACTGCATTACCTGATTTTAGACATAATCCAGCTACATCGACTGTAACATTTGGTCTTGCTTCATAAATAATTCCAATTACACCTAAAGGAACCTTAACTTTCCCTATCTGTAGTCCATTTGGTCTTTTCCACATATGCAAAATTTCTCCAATTGGATCATCCTGTGCGGCAACCTGTCTTAATCCTTCTGCCATAGAAGATATTCTCTCTTCACTGAGCTTAAGGCGGTCAAGAAGTGCTCTATTTAGACCTGCTTCTCTTCCTTTTTCCATATCTTTTTTATTAATCTCTAAAATTTCATCTTTTCGGTCGATTAATTTATCTGCAATCAAATTTAAAGCTCTGTTTTTTTCACTGCTGGACAGTTTTGCCAGTTCTCTGGAAGCCTTTTTCGATTTCTCCGCCTGGGAAATAAGGTTTTCTCTGATACTCATTATCTATCTCCTCCTAATACCATATTATCCCGATGAACTACTTCAGCCTGATTGTAATAACCCAGCACATCAATTATTTCATCAGAATGCCTTCCTTTAATCTTTTTAATCTCCTCAGAACTATAATTTACTATACCTCTGGCAAATTCTCCCTTACAATCTTCTATCAGCACAAGTTCACCTGTTCCAAAATTCCCTTCAACTTCTGATATTCCACCTGGAAGCAGACTTTTCCCTCTTTTTTTGAGAGCTGCAGCAGCACCTTCATCCACTATCAATTTACCTGCCGGGGGAATATTATAATTCAGCCACTGTTTCCGCTTACACAAACTGTCACTGCAGGGAGTGAATGTCGTTCCAATATTAGTTTTTTCCTGTTCGGCCATTTCCACCAGCTGTAGAATAATATTTTTTTTATGTCCTGGCCCAATTATCATCATCACACCTGAGTTTACAGCAATTTTAGCAGCTTCAATTTTAGTCATCATTCCACCAGTACCTACTTTGCTTCCTTTTCCTCCAGCTGCTGCCTGGATTTCTTCGGTTATTTTATCAACTTTTGAAATCAATTTTAAATTTTGATTATTCTGGGACGGGTTTCCATTATACAGACCATCAACATCTGATAGATTTATTAGAAGATCTGCCTCTACTAATCCTGCTACTCTGGCAGATAATCTATCATTATCCCCCACCTTTATCTCACTGGTTGCAATAGTATCATTTTCATTTATTACAGGAATAACACCATAAGAAAGCAGACTATCTATTGTATTAAATGCATTGAGATACCTATTCCGATTTTCTAAATCACTTGACGTCAAAAGTATCTGTGCAGCTCTTTCTCCATACTGACGAAAGAATTTGTTATATATTCCTATAAGAAGCCCCTGGCCTACCGCCGCACAGGCCTGCTGGCCCGGTATGGAGGCAGGCTTCTGCTCAAAGCCCAGTTCACCCATGCCTGCAGCAATAGCCCCCGAACTGACCAGCAGTACCTCTCTACCGCTGTTTTTGAGATCAACAAGCTGTCTTACTATACTGTCAATACGAGTAAAGTTTAACTTTCCACTGCTGTTGGTTAAAGTGCTGCTCCCCACTTTTACAATAATTCTTCTGAATTTAAATTCCATATATATCATCCTGACATTTATATTTGTATTTTATTATATCAAATTTATCAGAAATAAAAAAGAACCTTTCTCCATCAGGAAAAAAGTTCTTTTTTAAATTCAACTTCCTGTTATTCAATTAATATTGTTTAGAAATTTATTATCTGTTTAAATTTAATATTTCACTACTGTGATTTATTATATCAGACAGAAGATAATATTTCTAATTTTTAGGCCTTGCTTTATATTTTGTATGCAGCAGATGATGTGATTCTCCACTGAGTGGTTCACCCAAAAATTCTTCATATAATTTTATAATCTGTGGATTCTCATGTGATTTTCTTATCTGACTGCTGTCATCAATATTACTAAGACCGGCAGCTCTTTTATCTTTTTTCGCATTTGTTGCCGGACGGGGCTGTCCTCCACCTCCCACACAACCATGTGGACAGGCCATAATTTCTATAAAATCATAATCACATTCACCGGCTCTAACTTTATCCAGCAATTTTTCCGCATTGGCCAGACCATTGGCAATAGCAACTTTTATCTTTCTATCTCCAATCTCAAGTTCTGCAGAATTTATACCTCTAAAGCCTAGATTCAATCTTTCAAGAGGTTCTCCGGTAAGTTTTTCTTTAACAGTTCTTACAGCTGCTTCCGTAACTCCACCGGTTGTGCCAAAAATTGTACCTGCACCGGTAGATTCTCCCATCAGTTCATCAAACTCTTCATCTGGCAGTGAATTAAAATCTATTCCCATCTCTTTGATCATTCTCGCAAGTTCTCTTGTTGTTAAAACTGCATCTGTATCTTTAAATCTACTTGCATTGATTTCTTCTCTTTCTTTTTCAAATTTTTTAGCTGTACACGGCATAACTGCAACTGTATATATATCTTCAGCATCTATTCCTCTCTGCTGTGGGTAATAAGTTTTGCCCAGTGCAGAAAACATCTGCATTGGTGATTTAGCTGAAGAAAGATGATGGAGCAGATCCGGGAAATTATGTTCTGCATATTTGACCCAGCCCGGACAGCAGGAAGTAATATGAGGTAGATTTTTACTTCCTTTTAGTCTTTTTAAAAACTCGTTACCTTCTTCTAAAATTGTCAGATCAGCTGCAAAATCGGTTGAAAATACTCTGTCAAAACCTATTCTGCGCAGAGCTGCTACAAGTTTGCCGGTAACAACTGATCCGGCTTCCATACCAAACTCTTCTCCGATTGTTGCCTGTATAGATGGTGCTGTCTGCACAATAACATGTCTGCTTTCATCTTCCAGTGCAGTCCATACTTTTTCAATTTCACTCATTTCTGTTATCGCTCCAACCGGACATACTGTAGCACACTGACCACAGTTAGCACAGTTTATTTCTGCCTGTGGTAGATCAAAGGCTGTTGTTACGATAGAATCAAATCCTCTCTGTGTAAACTGAAGTGCAGAAACTCCCTGAACTTCTTCACAGATTCTGACACAGCGGCCGCAGAGTATACATTTATTGGGATCTCTTTTTAGAGCAGGACCAACTGTATCAAGTGGAAGATCTCTTCTGTCTCCCTCATATTTTTCTACATCTTCTTTCTTTATTCCAAGTTTATAAGTTATATCCTGAAGCTCACAGTGGCCGTTGCGGTCACAGCCGAGGCAGTCATTGGGGTGATTTGCCAGAAGCAGCTCAACATTTTTTCTTCTGGCCTTTCGGGCCTTCATACTTCTTGTACTTATTTTCATTCCTTCACTAACAGGAGTCGCACATGATGCAAGCAGCCTGCCATTTTCCATATCTTCCACAACACAGACTCTGCAGGCTCCATGCAGGCTCAAATCCGGATGGTAGCACAGATAAGGAATATCTATTCCAATTTCTCTGGCCGCTTCAAGTATTGTCTGATCTGGTTCTACCTGAACTGCCTGATCATCTATAGTTAAATTTATTTTACTCATTTCCAAACCTCCTATATTTCCAGATTAACCCTGGGAGATAGCATCAACAGGACACCTATCAGCACAAGCTCCACAGGAAATACATATTTCTGCATCTATTGTATAAGTTTCTCGCGGTTTACCAGAAATCGCATCAACAGGACATACTTTAACACACTGTCCACATCCCACACATACTTCTTCATCAATAACATAAGCACTTGCAAGATCTTTACATACACCTGCAGGGCATTTGCTGTCATGTATATGGGCTTCATATTCATTTCTAAAATAATGTATAGTACTTAAAACCGGGTTTGGAGCAGACTGTCCAAGGCCGCATAGAGCTGTATCTTTAATATGCTGGCCTAAATCCTGGAGCAGTTCAATATCTCCTTCCTGTCCTTCACCTTCACAGATGCGGTTCAAAATTTCCAGCATTCTTTTTGTTCCTTCACGACAGGGAGTACATTTTCCACATGATTCACTCTGAGTGAAATTCAGAAAAAAGCGGGCTACATCTACCATACAGGTTCCTTCGTCCATTACAACCATACCACCAGAACCCATCATTGCTCCAACTTCCAGCAGTGAATCGTAATCTATAGGTAAATCAAGATATTCTTCCGGTATACATCCACCTGAAGGTCCACCGGTCTGAACAGCCTTATATTTTTTACCTTCCTGAAGACCCCCTCCTATATCAAATATTACTTCTCTAATGGTAGTTCCCATTGGAACTTCTACCAGACCTGTATTGTTAATTTTACCGGTCAGTGCAAATACTTTTGTTCCTTTGCTTCCTTCAGTACCTATAGAAGAAAAAGCTTTAGAACCTTCGCTGATTATATATGGGATATTGCCCAGTGTCTCCACATTGTTAATGTTGGTTGGTTTACCCCATAATCCGCTTGCAGCAGGATAGGGTGGGCGTGGACTGGGCATCCCTCTTTTGCCTTCTATTGAGGCCATAAGAGCCGTTTCTTCACCACAGACAAATGCTCCAGCACCTTTTTTTATGTGAAGTTTAAAACTGAATCCACTGCCAAATATATCTTCACCAAGCAGTCCATATTCTTCTGCCTGTTTAATTGCTTTTTCCAGCCGTTTAATAGCCAGCGGATATTCTGCTCTCACATAGACATATCCTTCATCTGATCCAATAGCATAAGCAGCAATCATCATTCCTTCAATAATCCTGTGTGGATCACCTTCCAGAAGACTTCTATCCATAAATGCACCAGGATCACCCTCATCAGCATTACAGATTACATATTTTTTGTCACTTTCAGAATTGCTGGCAAACTGCCATTTTAAACCTGTAGGAAATCCACCACCACCACGCCCTCTCAATCCGGACTCTTTAACTTCATCTATTACATCCTGAGGAGTCATTTCTGTTAAGGCTTTTCCAGCAGCTTCATAACCACCCAGAGCAATGTATTCATTTATATCTTCCGGGTCTATGCGTCCACAGTTGGCAAGGGCAATTCTTTTCTGTTTTTTATAAAAATCTATATCACGATATGAGGGAATATTTTCTTCGGTAAAAGGCTCTTTAAACAGCAGCCTATCTACAATTCTACCCTTAAGGAGATGCTCATCCACTATTTCTGCAACATCTTCTGATTTTACCTGACAGTAAAATACCCCTTCAGGATAGACAATCATAATAGGACCTTTTTCGCAGAATCCGTGGCAGCCGGTTTCCACAATCTTAATTTCATCACTGAGATCTTTTGCAGCCAGCTCATCTTCAAGAGCCATTTTTAAATTTTTTGCACCAGAAGAAACACATCCAGTACCTGTACAGATTAAAACATGGGAACGGTAAATTGATTCTTTCATTGAACAGTGCCTCCTTTATAGTTAATCTTCGTGTTTTGCTATTACAAGATCTTTAACGATATTACCGTTGATAACGTGTTCTGCAATTATTTTTTTAACATCATCAGTACTTAAATTACCATAGGTAATTCTTTTTTTACCGGGCATTTTTACATCTATAAGCGGTTCTTTTTCACACATACCTATACATCCAGTTTGGGTTACTCTTAAATCAATATTCCTTTTATCAACTTCTTCCAGTATTGCTTTCAAAATATCTCTTGCCCCTGCAGCTATTCCACAGGTTCCCATTCCAACTATAATTTCAGGTTTTGTTCCCTGATCCCTCATTTCCATTTCTTTTTGTACTTTATTTCTCAGTTCTTTTAATTCCTGCAAAGATTTCAATTTACTCTTCACCTCCATATATTTCGGCAAATCCGTCTTTTAGATATTCTTTTATCCAGTTCACAATATCTCCTGACTGAATAGATATACCATCCAGTTCTTCTTTTATTTTTCTGCTGTCAAAACAAAATTCTTTGTTTTTAAATTGATGTCTGTATTTTAAGTCTATCGAATCTCCATTTACTGCAATAAATGAAGTTAAAGTGGAAATAATATCTCCCAGCGGAGCTCTGTCAATATGAGTATAGGAAAATTCCGCATTTACTTCAGTACCATGTCCTTTTTCTGAACTAATAGAAAATTTCCCACCACATCTTTCAGCAGCTTCTTTAAAAAGAGATAAGCCCAGTCCAACTTCTCGAGTTGTTCGCGAGGTTACAAATGGATCAGTAATATTTTTAATTTTATCTTCCTCTATTCCAGAACCATTGTCCCGCAAAAATATTCTTAATCTATCCTGCTCGGGATGTTCAAAAATTTTAAGTTCTATATAATCTGCTCCTGCCTGACGAGAATTCTCTATTATATCCAGAATATGAAGAGATAATTCTCTCATCTCAGCTGTATTTAGCCAGAATTTCCGGTATTTTTTCTGGAGTAAGCCGGCCGTGAGTGTCATCATTGACCATGATTACCGGGGCCAGACCACAGGCACCTATACAGGCTACAGATTCCAGAGTGAATTTCAGATCTTCTGTTGTTTCTCCACTGTCAACACCTAACTCATCTTTAAGTGCTTCTAGAACCTTGTCACCACCTCTGACATGACAGGCTGTTCCCATACATACACGGACAATATTTTTCCCTCTCGGTTCCTGATGGAACTGACTGTAAAAAGTGACAACTCCATAAACCTGGCTCAGGGAAAGATTTAGTCCACCTGCTACTTCTTTTAGTACCTCTTCCGGTAAATAACCGTATTCTTCCTGTGCTTCCTGAAGAACTGGAATTAAATATCTCTCTTTTTTTTCATAACGTTCTAAAATTTCTCGAACAGGTACCAGATATTTTTCTAATTTTTCTTCTTTAATCTCTGCCATAACATAAACCTCCTCAGTTTAATTAATATCATTAAATTTTATTTTTCTTCCATTTTTAGATTTTAAAGCCATTTCAAACTCGGCAAAACTTTTTTCCTGCATAACCAAAGTAATATATGAAGCTATATCTTCCAGATAATGGCTGTCAGAATTTTTTATTATATTTATTTCTTCCGAAATGTTGTGTTCTTTTCTGAATTTATCTGGATCAGTACTGCCCGATATTTCTACTGTATTCAGAAGCAAATCATCCGGTATAAATCCCAGCTGACTTATTATACTCTTTTTTTTATCTAAATGTGCGGGAACAGCTATCCCCTTGAGCTTTCTAGTCTCTTCTACCACCTCAGATAATGTCATATTTACGGCACCAGCAAGCAGTTTTTCATTTTTTCTGATATATCTATCATTAAAATCTATTACGATCTGTGGTCCAAAGAATTCTTCATCATTTTTTATGTCCGGCAGTGATTTATATATAATTTTCTGCCATTTTTTTAAAATTTTTAGATTTGGGAAAAATGTTAATACATGAATTTCCTCTTTTGTCTCCACTTCCATTCCCGGAATAAAAAATATATTATTTACTTCACAATAATATTGAAATATTTCTGCATTTTCTGCAGAATTATGATCTGTCAGTGATATGATTTCTATACCAAGTTTTTTAGCCCTTTTTACAGCTGCTGCAGCTGTCATCAGCAGATCACCACAGGGTGATAATACTGAATGCAGGTGGAGGTCAGCTTTATATTCATTCATTTTATATATTTCTTTCACATAATTTGCAGGCAATTTGATAGGCTTTTTCTCTGCTTTTGAGCAGATTAATACCTTTTTGACATGCTTTTTTTATGGCAGATTCATCAAAATCAAAGCCCTCTACTATTACAACTGCTGAAATATCCACTAAAAGTGCTACTGCTGCTGCATTCTGATGTCCCTGCACAGTGAGCCAGAGATTTCCCTTTTTTGCATTTGCCATTACATTGCTGAGCAGATCTCCACAGTATACGCCATCAACTTCTCTGTCAAGATCAGGGCCAGCAATAACCTCCAGTTCAAGCTCCTCAATCAGATCTCTTACTTTCATCATTTTCCTCCTTTTCGGATGACATGACAGGTGGCAGTTCATGTGCAAGTTCAGATAACTTATCTGCCAGCTGACCGACATTTTTTCTCAGCATAAATATACAGTCAGATCTATTCGCAAGTCCATTTACTATATCTTCAGCAAAAGTTCTGCAGTCAGGTGCCCCACAGGCAGCACAGTCAAGCCCGGGAAGACGTTCTATTTCTTTCTCCATCTGCTCTAATTTAGCCATTGCCTTATTGAAATCTGGATCCAATTTTCCTACATCATCTGCTTTTATTTTTTTGGTCATTAAAAAATCATAAATAAAATCATTTTTGTCTTCTTTATCAAGTTGAGAAACTTTTTCCATTCGTTTCTGCAGGTTAAATCCTGCCTGAAAAGGGTTTACTACATTTAGTACTCCACCAACACATCCATCTATACAGGAAGTGAGTTCAAAATATTTTACATCAGAAGAAATATTATTTCTTTCAATCTCATCGAGAATTTTTTTTACCTGATGAATACCAGAAACAGTTATTGTAGAAACAGCTCTCCACCTGTTTAATATATCAGTTTCTCCACCTTCCTGTCCCCATATTGTTGCCGGAGAAAATTCGGAAAACTGTTCGGCTTCTTTTTCAGTGATTTCAGAAACTTTATCATATATTTTTTGATATACATTTTCTACACCAACTGCACCGGTTAAGAAACTCTTTTCCTGGCCCAGAGGATATTTTATCGTAGTTAATTTTGCGGGACAGGGAGTAAGCAAAAATATATCTGCCCTTATATTTTCTTCTTCTCTCAGTATTTTATCTGTCTTCTCTGCACAGAGTTCAACTGGAGATTTAAAGGGTATTATCATTTCTATAAGGTCCGGATAGAGCAGTTTAATCAACCTGATAATAACCGGACAGGAGGCAGAAATATAACTGCCGCTGTTATTTTCTAAAAATTCTAATGTTTTTCTGGACAGAGCCGCTGCAGATTCTGCAACATCGACCACTTTTTTAAAACCAAGTTTTAACACAGCTGCTTTTATTTTAGATGCGGGAATTTCTGCTCCAAACTGACCATAAAAACTCGGAGGAATTATAAGCACTGGATAATCATATTTTTTTATATCATCCAATTTATCTGTTTCTGTATATTTAGCGTGATATTCACAGGTTCTTATACATTCCGCACAATCTATACAGAGGTCTTCTTTTATCCATGCTCTACCTTTATGAACTCTAATTGCTCTTGTCGGACATTTTTTTACACAATTTGTACATCCTTCACATTTATCTTCTTTAAGAAGCACAGAATGCTTAGCCGCCATATTAAACCTCCCATAATCAGCCAGTTAAAGGCTTTTCCAGCTTTATTGTAACCTTTATATCAGTCCCTACACCTTCAGCAGTGCTGATTTCCATATTGTCTGCATATCGTCTAACATTAACAAGACCCATACCTGCTCCAAATCCCATCTCTCTAATTTCACTACTAGCTGTAGAAAAACCTGGAGTTAAGGCTTTTTCTAAATCTGCTATTCCTGGACCTGTATCACTAACATATATTACAAGCTCATTTTCTGATATCTGAGCAGTAATTTCACCTCCGAAAGAATGAATTATTACATTCATTTCAAGTTCATAGGTGACTATTGCTGTTTTCCTAACAGTATTAGAGTTTACCCCTAATTTGCGCAGTAAATTTTTAAGTTGACTGGATGCTTCTCCACCACTCTGAAAATCAAATCTTTCTATACTCACATTTAAAATTTCTTTTTTCTGCAATGAATAGTCAGCTCCCAATAATTTTAAATTTTTTGGAGGTCTTAAATATAATTCATCTCTTCTGGACCTATACCATTTTTATACAGCAGACCACAGGCTTCAAAAAGAGGTTTTTCTGTACTGTAAAGCAGTATTTTGAGCTCTCGGGCAAGAGATACAGTTTCTGCTAAAGGTTTTTTGCCCCTTACAAAAATAATAGCCTGTATACCTATCATTTCAGCTGTTCTAATAACCTGTGGATTTGTCAGTCCGGTTAACAGCATTGTTTTTTCTCGAGAAAAAGCAAGAACATCACTCATAAGATCTGCACCACAGGCATTCTTTATCAGAAGGCTGTCTTCAATTTCTTTTTCTCCATAAATTGTTTCTACATTGAGCAGGGATTTAACATCAGATAGTTTCATTTTTAACCTCCATATTAAATATTAAATCATTCGAAAGACCTTAATAATATAAAAAATTCAGCATCCATATTAGAAATAGTGAATATATTCACATTAATTCTGTAAAAAAAATATATCTATCCAAATTATATGACACAAAAGTCACGTTGTCAAGAAATATACTATCTAAACTCACCTTACTTTTTCATTTTTTCCCTAACTTATTTTATCCTATTTAAACAAAAATAATCTGCTGCTTTAAAAACTTATAACAGCAGATAAAATATGTAATGATTCTTTTTAAATATCTATTAAACCAAGACTGATTTCTAATGATGTATTAACATCTTCTATAACATCATCTCCTAAATGAGCAATATGCCTCTGCAGTCTCTTTTTGTCTATAGTTCTTATCTGTTCCAGCAGAATAACAGAATCTTTATCTAAATTTGTATAGTCAGAAGGAATTTCAACATGGGTCGGCAGTTTTGCCTTATTAATTCTGGATGTAATGGCTGCTACAATAACAGTGGGGCTGTATCTATTACCAATGTCATTCTGCACTATCAAAACCGGCCTGACTCCCCCCTGTTCTGACCCAATAACAGGGTTTAGATCAGCATAAAAAACATCACCTCTTTTTACTTTCAATCTTTTCACACTCCACAAGTCGTTGTTCATAGCAGAAAAAAGAATAACAGTCTGTCGAAAATCCTTCATCAGCCAGCTGCCGGTTTAAAGTAGCCATTTTTAGATATCCTTTTTTCAGGTTATTTCTGACCTCTTCCTTTTTTCTTTCTCGTAAATACAGTTTTACTGCATCAAGCAAAATAGCATTTCTGTGCTCTTCATTATTTCCACAGTAAGCATTTATTTCTTCCAGTAGATATTCAGGTAATTTTATATTTATTTCTTTTAATTCTGGCAAAAAAAGCACCCCCATTAAAATTACATCCTATTAAGCTTAATATAATTATATACACTGATCTTAACCTGTGTCAACAAAAATAATTCAATTAAAAAAATAA
>JBNJGL010000003.1:22143-80428 GCA_051747745.1 Bacillota bacterium
AAAAATAATTCAATTAAAAAAATAAGATGAGGCTATTTAGCCTCATCTTCATTAAAAATATTCCCTTCAGCCAGGCTGCTGTTAATTGAAGCCATTTTTTTGTACCCTTTTATCATGGCCTTTGCAATTTGCTTCTTCTCAGCCTCAGTAAATTGACGCTTCTGGCGGAGCCTTTCCACCATATAACCACCTCATTATTACTGAAATAAATTAAATAATATCTTTTTCAGTTTTAGTATATAATAATAAAATTTAGGTGTCAATGCCGGCGAAAATATTTATTTTTTAAAGTTTATATAAAAGTCCATTTTCCTTTATATAATTAATCAGAGATTTATAAGTGCTGTGTTCAGAAATTGTGTCTGCATCTCCAATAAAAACAAGTTTTCTTCTGGCTCTTGTTACAGCTACATTGAGTCTTCTTAAATCTCTTAAAAATCCTATATTTCCATTATTGTTGCTCCGCACTGATGAAAATATTATCATTTCTTTCTCTCTTCCCTGAAATCCATCCACTGTATTGATCTCAAGATCTTCCAGCTTACAGTGCTGATAAAGAAAATCTACCTGATCTTTATATGGAGTTATAACTGCTAAATCCTTTACATCTACACCCCATTTGACAGCTTTATCAGCAATATCAAGAACTATTTCAGCCTCAACAGGATTGTCATAAGAATTTGAACCAGAAAGAGATCTCTCCTCTGCCTCCATCTCTGAGGTGTCCAGAAAAACAACCGGATAATCTTCAAGCATTACTTTATCAGCAAAACAGTCACTTTCTTCAACTGTTACTCCCAGATCTTTAAGTGTATGTTCTGCAACTTCAACTGCTGCCTTCAAACTGGAGTTGTAAAATTCTCTGCTGGAAAATTCCATTATTTTTTTGTGCATCCTGTACTGTAATTTTAACTGATAAGAAAATTCTTCTCCATACAGCTCCATAAATCTTTCGAATAAAGAACGATCCAGTCCCTGTTCCAGTGCCTTTTTGCTTAACACAGTAGGTGGAAGCTGTTTGTGATCACCGATGAGTATCGTTTTTTTTCCTTTTAAATAAGGTATCAGTGCTGATGGTTCTGTAGCCTGGGTTGCTTCATCCAGTACAACAAGATCAAAATATTGATCTTCCAGCAGTTCTGATCCGGCAGTAATATTTGTAGTACAGACCACTTCTGCTTTTTCCATCAGTTCTCTTACTGCTGCCTGTTCTAGTTCTTCTATCCTGCTGAAGTAGTTATCTATTTTCGACTGCAGTTCAAGCCAGGCAGCCATTTCATCTATTATTTTAGGCTTAATACCTCTCACATGGTGGTCAATACCTTTTGCTGCATATTCCCTAATCTCTTGATCTGATAGCCCACGCCTGTATTTTCCACCAGGATGAATGTAGTTTTCCTGTTCATTTATCAGCTCAGATACTTCTTCTCTGAGCTTTTCTGCTTTCTGATAGTCGGGATGTTCAAGTACCCTGTAATCAAGTGTGTGTTCTCTCAAACTTTTAGTTACCTGAATTGGATGGCCTATTCTTAAAACATTTATATCCTCCTCAGCGAGCAATTCTACCAGATTATCCACTGCAGTGTTAGAATCAGCCGCAGCAAGAACACTATTATTTTCTTTAACATTATTTTTTATAATCTCAACTGCTGTCACGGTTTTACCTGTCCCAGGTGGTCCCTGAATCATGAAAATATCTTTTGCCTGCAGAGCTTTCTCCACTGCTTTTTTCTGATATTCATCCAAATTATTATCACTTAAAACTTCAATCTCCTGTTCACTGTATTCTGCATCTGCTTTATTCAGCAGCAGGTCCCTTTTCTTTTCCAGACTTTCAGGGCAGTCTTTTATCTTTTCTAATACACTAAGCATGCGCTGAAAACTTATATCATTTACATATAAATCAAGTCTGAGATTTTTATTATAGACAAAAGAAGGCGGCTGTTTATCAAAAATAACCGTGAGTGAATATCTGGTTTTTTCAGAAACAGTTCCGGTCGGATTATCTGAATTTAAAGGTTCGTTTAAGCTTATCATTACAAGATCACCAGGGCCAATTTCTGTATCCGGAAGTTTCATTCCACTATGCTGTTTCACAAATTTTACAGCAGGTTTGTGGCCAAAAGCAGTTCCATCATCTCTTCCCTTTAAATTTAATACAGCCCTGCCTTTTGCCTGTCTTTCCTCAGGACTAAGATATTTTATTTCTAATTTATGCCTCTCCATTTCCTCCTGTCTTTCCAATTCCACCAGACTGCTGAATCTATTATAATAATCAATTATTTTTTTATCAATTAAATCATCGGGGTTTTTAGCCTTTACCCGAACATGCACACCACCAATTTGATTATCATCCATAATTTTAACAACTTTTTTAGCAGATCTATCTGCCACTTCTACTTCTGCTTTTCTTTTGTTATTATCTATCTTAATTTTACCTATTTCATCACTGTCAAGTCCAACTTCATTTATAAACGCACCTACAATATCACCAGGTCCAATTGTTTTATCTATATTAACAATTTCGAGGTTTATAATTGTGAACACCTCCTAAGGCTAAAACTAACTATTTATTCTCTAAATCATCATATACTCTGCTTCCTACTGTATTTTTTTGGCACTGATACTTTCCACGATAGGGGTTTTCAGCTGTATTATCCATCTTTGCAAAAACAAGCTGACAAATTCTGCGGTCAGATTCCAGTTTTATAGGCAGACGATTGGCATTATAAAGTTCAAGTGTAATCTGTCCTTCAAAACCGGGATCAACCCAGCCGGCATTCTGTATAAACAATCCCATCCTTCCGATAGAACTTCTTCCTTCTACAAAAGCTGTTAAATTATCCGGTAATTTAATATATTCTTTTGTGGTTGCAAGCAGAAACGAATTGGGAGGAATAATAATTTCATTCCCCTTAAATTCCTTATACTTTATTCTATCATTTAATGTCATTAGCGGCAGCATGTTTTCATCAACTTTCAAAAAATCACTGCCCAGACGCATATCGACAGATGCAGGTTGAATCTGTATTTCTTCCAGTGGATCAATAACAAGATTTCCATCTGTTATCATATTTTTAATTGTTTTATCAGATAAAATCATAACTTTTCTCCTTTATTTATATTTGCTTCTGCAGTTGTTTCCATATTTCCGGTAAATTATCTATTATATCTCCTGCAGTCATATAGTATTCAGTATATTTTTCCGCTGCTTTTTCTCCTGCTTTTCCGTGGACATAAACGGCAAGTACTGCTGAAGAAAAAAGATCAAGCTTCTGTGCTTTTAAACCAGCAGCTATACCGGTGAGTACATCACCACTTCCTGCAGTTGCCATGCCATCAGTACCGGTTATATTGATATATAACTCTCCATCTGGGGAAGATATAACTGTTGATGCACCTTTAAGTATCAAATTAACTTCATATTGAACAGCAAATTCTTCTGCAATTTCGATTCTATTTTTCTCAATATCTTGAATTGTTTTACCCATTAATGAAGCCAGCTCTCCTGGATGTGGTGTTAAAAGTATTTCTCCGGTACTATTTTTTAATATAGATGGATCTTTTATAGAATTAATACCATCTGCATCAATTATCATTGGTTGAGAAATATTTTTTATCAATTTCTGCATGATTTTCTGTGTATTTTTATTATTACCCATACCAGGTCCAACCACAATTAAATCAGCTTTTTCAGCTGCAGAAAATATTGTGTCCACCGCTTTATAATCAATAATATTATCCTTACTAATTAAAGGTAATGCTACAAGTTCCCGATTTAAAGATCCGCAGGTTCCAGCTATATTATCCGGTACAGCAAGGTATACCAATCCTGCTCCTGTACGGAGGCAGGATTCACCACTTAAAACTACTGCTCCCTCCATACCCAATTTCCCACCGATAACCAGTACTTTACCGAAACTTCCCTTATGACCATCTCTTTTCCTTATGGGAAGAAGTGATAAAGCCTGTTCATCAGATAATAGCTTTAAATTTGAGCTGTGTTTCTTCACAGTAGAGTCAGTTATTCCAATATCAGCTACTCTAACTTTCCCGGCATATTCTCTGCCTGGAAACAGCAGTAACCCTCTCTTATATGCTGCCATTGTAACTGTATACAGAGCCTTTACTGCTCTTCCACACACCTCTCCTGTACTTCCATTTATTCCTGATGGTATATCAATAGAAAGAACAGGAGAAGTGCTTTCATTTATTAAATCAATTAAATCTTTATAAACACCTCTTACTTCACCTCTTATACCTGTACCCAGCAGTGCATCAATGATAAGATCAGAATTCTTTATTTTAAATTCAATTTCATCACTTAAACTGCCGGTCATCTGGTAAATATCGGCTCCACGTTTTTTTAATATATCATAATTCTTAGCTGTTATGCCTTTTAGATCATCCTCTTCTGCAGTAAGATAAACTTCAACTTTATATCCCCACTGGTGGAGAAATCTGGCTGCTGTAAGTCCATCTCCACCATTATTACCTTTACCAGCTGCTACTGAAATTAACTTTTTATTTTTTTGAGGACTGCTGTACATTATATCAGAAAGTATATCATCTGCATATTCTGCAGCAGACAGTCCGGCAGATTCCATAAGCAAAATCTCCGGAAAACCATTCTCAACAGTTTCTTTATCACATTCTGCCATTTCAGAGGGGGTTAAAACATACATCTAATCTTCTCCTTCCAGAATAACCTGAGCTATACTGTAGTTTTTTTCATGTGATATACTGACAAAAATATTTTTTACATTCTTTTCAGCAGCAAGTTTTCCAGCATTCCCTTTTAAAATCATTTCAGGTCTTCCCAGGCTGCTGTGAATTATTCTTATATCATGCCAGCTGTTATTCCTCAATCCTGTTCCAAGAGCTTTTAATGCTGCTTCTTTTGCTGCATATCTTGCTGCAAAACAACCTGTATTTTTAGATTTTCCTCTACAGTAAGCAATTTCTTCATTCAAAAATATCTTCTCTATAAATCTATCTCCATATTTTTTTATCAGTCTTTCTATCCGCTGATTTTCTACAATATCAACACCTGTACCAATTATCATTTTGCTGTTCCTTTCGCAAACTGCTGCATTTATTGATAACCTAATCCTTCTTTTATTATAATAAATTACGACAACAAATGCAAAACCCGGGCCAGACTGACCCGGGTTTGTTTAAATCATATTCTGTATTACTCAACTGTAACACTTTTGGCTAAATTGCGCGGCTGGTCAATATCCCTTTCACAGATAAGTGCTGTATAATATGCCAGAAGCTGCATCGGCACTACAGCAAGCAGACCGGCAAAATAGTCATTTATCTCCGGCAGTTCAATTATCTGATCAACAGTATCTTTATCATAATCATCACCTTCCAGAGTAATAAGCAGTGTTTCTGCTCCTCTGGATTTAACTTCTTTTAAATTGCTGAATAATTTTGCAAAAAGCCTTCCCCGCACAGCAAGAGATATAACCGGTACCCCTTCTTCCACAAGGGCCAGTGTGCCGTGCTTCAACTCACCAGCTGGATAAGCTTCTGAATGTATATACGAAATTTCTTTTAACTTCAAAGCACCTTCTAAAGCAAGTGCATAATCCGTATTCCGCCCGATAAAAAATATATGGTCTTTATCTGCATACTTTTCTGCAATTGATTTAACCTTTTCTTCAGTATTATCTATTACCTGTCTCAACAGCTCAGGTAATTTAATAAGTTCAGCAGTTAGTTTTTTCAGTTCACGTCTATCAAAATCCTTTTTCTGCCTTAAACCGTCCAGAATCAGCATAAAAAAGGCAGCAACCATATTAGTATAAGCTTTAGTGGATGCAACAGCAATTTCCGGACCGGCATTTAAATAAAGAACCATGTCCGATTCCCGGGCAATACTGCTGTCTCTGGAATTAGTAAATGCCAGGATATCTGCTCCCTTTTTTTTGGCAAGCCTGAGTGCTGCAATTGTATCTGCTGTTTCTCCGGACTGGCTTACCGCAATCATCAGAGTAGATTCGTTGACAAGCGGCTTTCTATAGCGGTATTCAGATGCCACCTCTACTTCAACCGGGATCTGCAGTAGTTCTTCACAAAGATATTTTGCCAGCAGGCCGGAATGATAGGCTGTTCCACAGGCGACAATATGGATCTTACTGTATTTAGAAAGCCAATTTTCTCCAATGCCAGATTCGCTGAGGTCTATCTGCCCATCTGTCAGCCGATCCTGAAGCAGCCATTTTAAAGCTTCAGGCTGTTCATTGATTTCCTTTAACATAAAGTGAGCATAACCCTGTTTTTCAGCCATCTCAGCATCCCAATCTATGTGGGTTTTTACTTTCTCTTTTTTTTCACCAGTAGAAAAACTGTATATTTCTATGGAATTTTTTCTTATATCAGCCAGTTCATCATCTTCCAGAATATAAAATTCATTTGTTCTGCTCAAATATGCAGGAATATCAGAGGCCAGAAAATTTTCGTTTTCGCCTATTCCAATAATCAGCGGACTGTCTTTGCGGACAGCAATTATTCGGTCACTTTGGTTTACTGCCATAACTGCCATTGCAAAAGAACCTTCCAATTCCTGCACCGATTTTTCCACTGCCAATTTAAGGTCATCTTTATAATTGCTGGAGATCAGATGAGCTACTACTTCAGTATCTGTGTCGGACCTGAATTTATGTCCTTTTTTTACTAGATCTTTTTTCAGGTTTTCAAAATTCTCAATAATACCATTATGGACAATTACTATCTCTCCATTATAATCATCATGTGGATGAGAATTTCTGTCAGATGGTTTACCGTGTGTTGCCCATCTTGTATGTCCAATACCAGTTTTCCCCGAAAAAATTTCTGCCTCTATCTCTGAACTTAAATTATCCAATTTACCTTTTTTCTTTTTTACCTTAATTTCACTGTCTTCGTGTACTGCAATACCAGCAGAATCATATCCTCTATATTCTAGTTTTTTTAAACCTGAAATAAGGATTGATGCTGCATCTTTATTTCCAATATAACCTACAATTCCACACATTGATTAATTTAACCTCCATTTATTTTCTATATTTAACTGTCAGCTGATATCCATCTCCTCTGTTCTGATAATCACTTATCAGTTTTTAAAGATAAATTATTAGGTGCTCAGCCAGCACCTGAGAGCATCCGCCGAATTTTCGATAACTCTCTTCCTCGTCAACTTGGATTTTCTGCGTCCATCCAAGCCCTGGCGCTTTTTTATCATTTGTCTTTGGGCCTCACCTCCTTAAAAATTAAATTATTTACATTTTGGACATTACATTTGTCCGCTCCTATTCTTCTAATTCAATTCTTCCAGTATTACCGATCTAATTCTTTTTTTCCATTTATATAACTTTTCCTCTTCTTTTCCTTCCAGCATAACCCTTACAAGTGGTTCAGTTCCAGATGCTCTAACAAAAACTCTGCCCTGATCTCCTAAATCTTTTTCCGCCTCTGTTACTACTTCATTAATTCTATTATTATCTTTCCACTGATTCTTGTTTTTTACTTTAACATTATCCAGAATTTGCGGCCAGTAATGCATAACAGATTTTAATTCACTTAAATTCTTATTTTCTTCCTTCATAATTTCTGCAATTTTGACAGCTGTTAAAATTCCATCACCTGTGGTATTATATTCACTAAAAATAATATGACCCGACTTTTCCCCACCAAGTTTATAATCATTTTTCAGCATCTCTGCCAGAACATATCTGTCTCCATTTTTAGTTAATACTACCTTTCCACCTGATTTGTTTAATGTTTCTGTCAGGGCTAGATTGCTGTATCTTGTAGTTACAACAGTATTTTTATTTAACTTATTTTTTTTCATCATATTTAAAGCTGCAACTGCCATAATATTATCACCAGGAATAATTTCTCCTTTTTCATCTATAAGTATCACTCTATCGGCATCACCATCATGGGCAATTCCCAGGTCTGCATTTATTTTCCGTACTTCTGCTGCTGCAAGCTCTGGCGATGTTGAACCACAATTAACATTTATTGCAGCCCCATTTGGATGATTATTGATAACTTTAACTTCTGCTCCCAGTCTGCGAAATACCTCCGGGGCGGTTCGGTAGGCTGCTCCATTTGCACAATCTATAACAACCTTTAACCCCTTCAAATCCCTTTCAGCAGATAAAGTGAGATATTCTATATACTCCGATATCCAATCATATTTTTCATCTATAATTCCAATATCCCCATCAACAGGATAAGGAAGTTCTTTTTCTTTTTTTTCAAAAAAAATCGACTCTATTTCCAATTCTTCTTCATCACTCAGCTTTATTCCCTTTTCATTAAAAAATTTAATACCATTATCTGCAGTAGGATTGTGTGAAGCAGAAATCATTATACCTCCCTGCACATTTTTCCCTGCTGTAAGGTAACATACTCCAGGAGTAGGAATAATACCAAGACGATAAACATCAACTCCAACAGAAGTTAAACCGGCCATAAGAGCTGCTTCCAGCATATCACCAGATAATCTGGTGTCTTTACCAATAATTACTGCAGGACGCCCATTTGCATTATAATTTTGTGTTAAAAAGTAACCACCTATTCTTCCTAACTTATATGCAAGATCTCCTTTTAACTCCTGATTAGCAACACCCCGCACACCATCAGTTCCAAATAACTTTTTCAAAAAATTCACCCCAACCTAATAATTATTTCTCTTCAATATTAACAACAACATAACCCGGGTCTGTGCTGATTAATCTTGCCCCGGCAGGAACATTTACCTCAATTATTTTAATGTTATCACCAATCGAAACATCTTTCAAATCTATATAGGCATCAATATCTTCTTTTTCCAGCTGTACCAGATATGATACATAATCAATCCTGACTACAGCCTTATCGCCAGATGTTGATTTAACTTTATAATCATTATCTAAATTTCTATATTCTATATCAACAATAAAAGATTCATTTCTTTCTTCTCCAAAATTGAAAAGATCATTGGCCTGATTGTTGGCATAAGTCCACAATAAAACAGCAATAAATAGTGCAAGCAGGATCTTTTTGTGTTTTTCCTGTAGAGAAAACATATTAGTTGTGCCTCCTCATAAAGGATTTTCCTTTAGTAATATCAAAATAACTGAATAGTGATTCTCTTAATTCCGCCTCATCCAGGTGTCTCCTAAGGTGTCCTGAAGTGGCAAGTGAAATTACACCTGTTTCTTCTGAAACAACAATGGCAAGTGCATCAGACTCTTCTGTAATGCCAATAGCAGCTCTGTGTCTCGTTCCGAGGCGTGGATTAAGATCTGATCTGGTAGATAAATTTAAAAAACAGCTTGCCGCCTTAATTTTACCATCTTCTATTATAACGGCACCATCATGAAGAGGAGCATTATGAAAAAAAATATTTTCTAACAGCTGCTTGCTTATATCTGCATCCAGATTAATACCGGTTTGAATATAGTTTTTTAAACCCACTTTTCTGGATAATACTATAAGTGCTCCTGTTTTATTCTCGGATAATTCTGTAACTGCAGAAACAATCTCATTAAATTCCCTCGGCCCCCAGTTCTGCCAGAATTGTTCTCTCAAAAATCCACCACGTCCTATCTGTTCAAGGGCCCTTCGAAGTTCCGGTTGAAATACAATCGGCAGAGCCACCAGTACAATAGTTAAAAAACTCTGCAGAAACCAGTTTACAGTATTGAGCTCCAGAAGCTGACTAAATAAAGCTGCAGCAAATATTAAAATAAGACCTTTAATCAGCTGTACAGCTCTTGTGCCGGATATTATATTTAAAAGATAATATATTATAACTGTTATTATAAATATATCCACCATACTGGTTACAATTTTCCAGTTCATTATAAAACACCTCTAAAATATTTATTCTGCAAAGATACTTCCTTTACCTGCCTGATATACAATTAATATTAAAAAAACTGCTTTCAATTTAAAGGTTTTTAAGCACATATTATAGAAAACATATTAAGGTGAGGTGATAATTTATGGATAATATATTTCAGGATAAAAGATTAAATTACAAAGATGTGTTGATAATATTATTTATCTGGAGTTTTTTATTTATTACTGCATTCTATTTAAACAGCTCTGAATTTGCTGATATTATTGTTATAAATAATTTTCTATCATTTATGCTTAAAACAATTGTATCTATAGTTTTTTCTGCTATTTTATATAGTTATTTTAATCTAATTTATGATTTTTCTCTCAAAGAACTCGGTTTTGATTTTAAAAATTTCAATTTCAGTATTTCAATTTCAGCTGCTTTTTTCGTTATATTTTTTATTACAGCACTTTTAATAACATATACGGCAGGATGGTCAGATATAAGCAGTGATTTTGATCCAATCTATAAAGCAGACAGTATAAAATCAATAATGAGTGGTCTCCCACTCATTATGGTAATCTTATTTTCGACAGCTATTATTTCAGCAGCAGAAATGTTTTTAATCAATAAAGTTATCTTTGCACTTTTTGATCTCAAGTTTCCTTCTTTTGCTGCTTCTATATTGACAGCTTTATTTTTCCCTGTAATGCTGTTCGAGTTTCGGCCGGAAAAAATATTCATCTTATTTTCAGCTGTTTTAACAGCCAATTATATTTACAGAATCAGCAAAAATAACCTGCTGCCAGCAGTTATATTTTATATGTCCTTTTTAGCAAACTATATTATATTTATCTATGGTTATAATTTTTTAATTTAAGATTAAAATTCACCATTTATTCTGGTTCCACAATATGGACATTTACCATCTTTAACCAAATTTTTGATGCTGTATCCACTTCTGTTTATTACTATTTTCCCACAGTTAGGACAGAAGCTGTCAGCAGCACCTGCAATATTAATATTTCCCAGGAATACATACGAAAGCTTTCGGCCTGCTATTTCATATGCCTGTTTTAAAGTTTCTGGATCTGTAGCTTTTTTCTTTAATTTATAAGCTGGATGATATCTGCTTAAATGAAGTGGTATATTTTTATCAGTAGATGCAATCCAATCTGTTATATTTTCGATCTCTTCTCTGCTGTCATTTAAATCTGTTATAATAAGGTTGGTCAGTTCCAGATGAACATTTTGTGCCAGTGTTTTGATTGTTCTTTTTACTGGGTCTACATTTCCTCCACAGTATTTTTGGTAAAATTGATTGTTGAAAGATTTTAGATCAATATTTGCTGCATCTATCAGTGGAATAAGATCTTCTAAGGGTTCTGATTCTATAAAACCGTTGCTTACAAGCACTGTCTTTATGTCATTCTTTTTTGCCAGTTCGGCGGCTTCTTTAACATATTCAAACCAGACAACCGGTTCAGAATAAGTAAAGGCAAGCATCTTTATCCCTTTATTTAGAACAACATCAATAAGTTCTTCAGCAGAATAGTCCTTTAATACCGGTGTCTGCTGACTGATCTGCCAGTTCTGACAGAAATCACAGCTAAAATTGCAGCCATAAGTTCCTACAGAAAGAACTTTACTACCTGGATAAAAATGATACAGCGGTTTTTTTTCTATCGGATCAACTGCCATGGAACTTATCTTATTATAGTTTAAAGAATATAATTTTCCTTCTTCATTTTTCCTGACACTGCAGATACCGCTTTTCCCATCTTTTATCAAACAGTGGTGTGGACATAATTTACAGCGAACTGATAAATTATCTTCTCTGCCGTAATATAATGCCTCTTTTTTAATCATTTTCCTCAAACCTTCTTACAGAAAACTTATATATTGTGATATCCTCACTTTCCGACAAACCTGCTTTTTTTCTGGCAACAGCTATTTGTTTTTTAACTGTGTCTATTCCTTCTAAATCCGGCAGAAGAAGTCCAGTCTGATGGCTTCCCTGAACTATAATCCCGTATTTTTTGGGGTCAAGTTCATCTATAGATTCTACTTTTTTTGGCTCTGACAGTAAATCTACTGAAACATCCAGTTCATCAAGCTCATCTTTCTGTACCGGACTAAAACGGGGATCTGTCTCAGCTGCACTAATAGCATTACTAATTATTTCTGCTGCAGCATTTTTCTGCACAGCTTTTATTGTACCAATACATCCCCTCAATTTACCATTCTTTTTCAATGTTACAAAAGCTCCAGACTTTTTCTGAAGAATTTCAGGTAGTTCTTCCGGCACATCAATCTGTATACCAGATTTTACATATGCTTCAACTGATTTTCGCGCAAGATCTGTAATAATTTTTTTCTCACTATTCATATTTTGTCTCCTTTAACGTTATTTTATATAACTCATCTGCTGAAATTTATTTGATTCTAAAATACATACAGGCATATCCAACTCCAAAAGGTCCTTCATAAGAATTGAATTCAGCATCAACTTCTTTACCTTTTATACTGCCCAGCATCGTTATTATCGGACGCAGTCCACATTCTCCTGCATTTTCTATCAGATTTTTATCAATATCTAAAACATGCTTAAATTTTTTGTTCTTGAGATTTTCAATTAGTGTTTTATCAAATACTTCTCCATCTGGATGATAGCCGGCAGGTGCTCCTCTTTTTAAGCGGTGTGAAAGGTCTCCACTGGCCAGTACGGCAATATTATAACCCATCTGCTCGGCCGTTTCTGCTATAACTTCTCCTATCTTAAAAAGTTCATTATAAGAAAGAAAACCTATTGTTATAGGAATAATGGGCAGGTCAAGGCCGGCCTTTTTGAGATAATACCAGGGAACCAGTATTCCGTGATCAAGCTCTTCTTCAATACCATATTTCTTTAAATCTCCAGTACCAAGACCACCTAAACTTAAATTCTTTTTTTCAGCATTCTGAACCAGCTGCCGCGAAAAATCGATGTCAGACTTTTCTCTAAATTTCAACTCTGGTTTCCCGAAGTTTTTAAAACTTCCAGACAGATTCTCTCTAATTATAACAGATGCCTGAGATTTAAATACAGGCCCATGTGGTGATATTGTGATCAGCAGATCCAGCTCTCTATGGGCAGCAATCTCTTCAGCTGTTTTCTTAACTCCCTTAACGGTAGACTCAGCATTGTTAAGCTCTTTACCTCCAATTTCAGGTATAATAATAGGTGGGTGTGGAAGTAGAGCAGTACATTTAACAGACATAAAATTCACCCCTTTTTTAGTATTTATATACAAAAACAGAGAGATAGAAATCTCCCTGCTGTATAAATATAATAAATTTATCTTTTTGAGAACTGAGGTGCTTTTCTTGCTTTTTTGAGTCCGTATTTTTTTCTTTCTTTCATACGAGAATCTCTTGTTAAATACCCTGCTTTTTTAAGTGGTGTTCTGTAATCTTTATCAACTTCCAGCAGAGCTCTTGCTATTCCATGTCTTACAGCACCAGCCTGACCGGAAAGTCCTCCACCCTGTACATTGACATCTATATCAAATGTATTAGCTGTACTTGTTAGTTCAAGTGGTGACATTATATCTTTAATCAGGGATTTTCTATTAAAATAATTTTCTATTTCACGATCATTAACAATAAATTTTCCATCTCCAGGCAGCAGACGAACACGTGCGGTAGAAGTCTTTCTTCGTCCTGTGCCTCTATATTGTACTTCAGCAGCCATCTATTAAAATTCCTCCTCTCTCATTTTACAATTCAATTTTTTCAGGCTGTTGTGCCTGATGGGGATGATTAGCACCTTTGTAAACTTTCAGCTTCTTAAACATCTTTCTCCCTAATTTATTTCCGGGCAGCATACCTTTAACAGCTTTTTCAATAATAAATTCAGGTCTGTTACTGCGCAGATTCTCATATGTGAATTCTTTAATACCACCTGGATAATTGCTGTGGCGGTAATATTTTTTATTACTCCACTTATTTCCAGTTAGTTTTACTTTTTCAGCATTAACTACAATAATATAATCTCCAACATCAACATGAGGTGTATATATAACCTTATGTTT
The DNA here is from genome assembly GCA_051747745.1 of Bacillota bacterium. Classification (GTDB taxonomy): domain Bacteria; phylum Bacillota; class Halanaerobiia; order Halanaerobiales; family Halanaerobiaceae; genus QPJE01. The sequence goes on from JBNJGL010000003.1 coordinate 36,043, forward strand.
TCCGCGAAGATATTCTGCTATTTTAGAAGCCAGACGGCCTAATGTTTTTCCTTCTGCATCAACTACATACCAATTTCTTTCTACTTCTTCTGCTTTCGCCATAAAAGTTGTCATCATTATCCCTCCTTATTACATATATTCTTATTTCAATTGCTGAATATATTCTCAACGGGGCATGTTGGACAGAATAATTCATAGTAATTTTAATACAATCTTCTTAATTTGTCAAGCATCTTTTAGAATTAATCGTAAAAAACTTCAATAAGTGTCAGTCCTTTTGCAGGTGCTGTAAAACCGGCATATTTTCTTTTTCTTTTCTCTACAGCCTTTTTTACATTTTCTAGAGTCTTCTTCTTTTTTCCAACTTCAATTAATGTACCTGCAATTATTCTCACCATATTATATAAAAATCCATCACCGATTACATCAATCCAGATCTGATCTGATCGGGCTGGATAAATATCAAGTGAATAAATATTTCTAACTGTCGAATCAGCCGCTCCACCAGAAGCCATAAAAGCAGCAAAATCATGACAGCCTTCTAAAATTTCTGCAGCATTCTGCATCAATTTAATATCCAGTTTTTTGTGAACTTTATATACATAATTCCTTATAAAAACTGAATTAAAATCACTGTTTAAAATTCTGTACCGGTATTTTTTCCCACTTGCATCATATCTGGCATGAAAATCAGCTGGAACTTCTTCAGCATTTACACACACAATATCTGAAGGCAGACATGTATTTAAAGCTAAAGGAATTTTTTCCACAGGTATTGCAACATCAAGAAAAAAGTTTGCCGTCTGACCAGCCGCATGAACCCCGGCATCTGTTCTTCCTGATCCTGTAACATCTACTTTAGATTTATTTAATTCTGAAATAGCTTCTTCCAGTATCTGCTGAATGGTATTGGGTGTATTTTTTTGAATCTGCCAGCCGCTGTAATTTGTACCATCATATTCAAAAACTATTTTTATATTTCTTTTCATTGCATTCACCTAAAAATAACTAACCAGTACAGACAAACATAGTATTATAAATAGAGCTATAAAGTCAGTATAATTATATTCCATCTCATGTAATCTTGTTCTGCCTTCTCCACCTCGGTAACAGCGGGATTCCATGGCAAGAGCCAGATCATCGGCTCTTCTAAAAGCACTTATAAAAAGCGGAACCAGCAGTGGAACAAGACTTTTTGCCCTCTCAATTAAGTTGCCAGATTCGAAATCTGCTCCTCTAGCCATCTGAGCCTTCATTATTTTATCTGCTTCTTCCAGCAGGGTTGGTATAAATCTCAAAGCAATTGTCATCATCATAGATAACTCACTGGCGGGTACACCAAATCTCTTCAGAGGACTGAGAATATACTCAATTCCATCAGTAAGTTTTAATGGAGAAGTTGTTAAAGTTAATAGTGAAGTAAACATTATTAACAAAAATATTCTCGTTACCATAAAAAAACCGGTATAAACTCCATTTGATTCTATCGATATAAATTTCCACGACCAGAGAACTTCACCACCACCGGTTAAAAAAACATGTATAAACAGGGTAAGCAGTATTAAAAATAAAATCGGTTTAAGTCCTTTAACTACTTTAAGAACAGGTAGTTTGGATAGCAGTACTGATCCCAATAAAAATAAAGCAAAAATGCCAAATCCAGCAAAAGTATCAACCATAAATAAAGCTGCAATTAATATCGCTGTAATTATTATTTTTATTCTTGCATCCAGTGAATGTATTAGAGAATCCCTGGCTATATACTGTCCTATGGTAATATCTTTTAGCATTTTTAACGACCTCTCAATGCTTTTATAATTTCAGATGAGGCATCATTAATTGAAAAAAGATCTGTTTTAATATCAAGACCTTTTTCTTTCAATCTGTGCAGTATTTCCGATATTTGAGGCAGTTCCAGTGAAAGTCTATGCAGTTTTTGTCCTTTTGTAAAAACTTCTATAGGACTTCCATCCATAACTATTTCACCTTCATGCATAACAATTACTCTAGTTGATAATTGAGCAATTTCTTCCATCCTGTGTGAAATTAATATAATCGTCATATCTAAATTTTCGTGGAGATACTTTAATAAATCAGAAAGCTGGTCTCTCCCACTGGGATCTAAACCGGCAGTAGGTTCATCTAAAACTAAAACTTCCGGTTTTAATGCTAAAACTCCAGCAATAGCAACTTTTCTCTGCTGTCCACCACTCAAATTAAAAGGAGAACGATCTTTAAACTCATTAAAATCCAGCCCTACCAGCTCCATTACTTCTGCAACCCTTTTTTTTATTTCCTCTTTAGTAAAACCAAGATTTTTAGGGCCAAAAGCGATGTCTGCATAAACTGTTTCTTCAAAAAGCTGATGTTCTGGATATTGAAACACAAGCCCTACCCGCCTGCGTATTTCTTTTAAATTTTTTTTCTCACCACTTAACTCTATATCATCAACCTTTACTACACCCTGAACTGGTTTAATTAATCCATTGAAAAGCTGAACTAGAGTTGATTTACCTGACCCTGTATGACCGACAATCCCTATAAATTCACCTCTATCAATCTCTAAATTTATATTTTTCAGTGCAGTTACATTATTTTCATCATTATAAATATGTTTAACATTTTTTAAATCTATTAACATAAAGAATCCACCAACTCATCAATTGTTAGTATATCCGGAACCGTTATTTGATTCTGGCGGAGGATTTCTGCAACTTCGACAGCTACAGGTACATCAAGGTTAACTTCTTTCAGCTCATTAACTTTTCTGAATATCTCTCTCGGTGTCCCCTGATGAATAACTTCTCCCTGGTGCATGACAAGAATTTTATCAGCACCTGCAGCCTCTTCCATAAAATGAGTTATGTGTATTATTGTTATATTTTTCTCTTTATTTAAGAATTCAATGGTTTCCATAACTTCTTTTCTGCCCTGAGGATCAAGCATAGCAGTAGGTTCATCCAGTACTATACAATCAGGTTCCATGGCAATAACCCCGGCAATAGCAACTCTCTGTTTCTGACCACCAGATAATTTATGAGGAGCAAATTTTTGAAAACCGGCCATCCCGACCATTTCCAGTGACTTGTCCACTCTTTCTCTGATTTTTTCAGTAGGTATACCAAGATTTTCAGGGCCAAAAGCTACATCATCTTCGACCATAGAAGCAACCAGCTGATTGTCAGGATTCTGAAAAACCATGCCTACCTGCTGCCTAATTTTCCAGGTATTTTTTTCGTCTCTGGAATTTAATCCATTAACAGTGATATTACCTTCAGAAGGCAGCAGAAGAACATTTAATAATTTTGCCAGGGTAGATTTGCCAGAACCATTTGATCCAATTATTGCAATAAAATCACCAGACTCTATATTAAGATTGATATCTTTAAGAGCTGGCCTTTCATTGTCATTTTCATATATATAACTTACCTCATTTACTTCTATAAGGCTCATAATAACACCTACATTCAGAATTATTCTACCAGTTCAATAATAGCTTTTTCAGCAGCATCTCCTCTGCGTGGATACATCTTTAAAATTCTTGTATAACCGCCAGGCCTCTCTGAATACTGAGGTGCAATTTCATCAAAAAGTTTTGCAACTACTTCTTTATCTTTGATTTTTTGCATAACTCTGCGTCTTGAATTTAAATCATTGGTTTTAGCAGCAGTTATCAATTTTTCTGCATATGATCTCAGTTCTTTTGCTTTCGGCAGAGTAGTCTCTATACGCCCCTGTCGAAAAAGTGAGGTGGCCATATTTCTCATCATGGCTTGACGATGAGCAGATCTCTTCTGCAGTTTGCGTTTCGCCATCTAAACTCCCTCCTTAAACTTCAGTATCTTTTAATTCTAAGTCAAGTTCATCAAGTTTATCCTTAATTTCCTGCAGTGATTTTTTACCGAGATTTCTAACTTTCATTAAATCATCTTCGGTTTTATCTATTAATTCTTCAACAGAATTAATTCCTGCACGTTTTAAACAGTTTGAAGATCTCACAGATAGTTCTAATTCTTCAATTGTTGTATCTAGAATTTTATCTTTTTCTTCTTCTTCAACTTCAACCATGATTTCTACATCTTCTATTTCATCGGTTAAATTAATAAATAATTCCAGATGCTCTACCATTATTTTAGCGGCCAGACTTATAGCATCATCAGGATGAACACTTCCATTTGTAAATACCTCTAAAATCAGACGGTCATAATCTGTAACCTGCCCTACTCTGGTATTTTCCACCTGAAAATTAGCTCTAAGAACAGGACTAAATGAAGAATCTATTGGAATTAAACCGATTACTTTTTCAAAATGTTCTTTGTTTTCTTCAGCAGTATAATATCCTCTGCCTTTTTCTACAGTAGCTTCCAGAATTAATTGTCCATCTTCAGACAGAGAAGCAAGGTGGTGATCTTTATTTATAACTTCTACATCACCTGAAGAGACAAAGTCTCCTGCGGTAACTTCACCTTCACCTTCAACTTCCAATCTTATAGATGTCTTTTCTTCTCCAGAATATTTTAGTACAACTTCTTTTAAGTTGAGTATAATATCTGTAACATCTTCTACAATACCAGGAATAGAAGAAAATTCGTGCTTAACTCCTTCTATCTTTACAGATGTAATAGCTGCACCTGGAAGTGAAGAAAGAAGTATTCTGCGCAGTGAATTACCAAGTGTTGTTCCATATCCTCTTTCCAGAGGAGAAATCTCGTATTTGCCGTAGTTTTCACTACTTTCAAGTCTTTCCACATGGGGTTTTTCTATTTCTATCATTATTTTAGCTTACCCTCCTTTATTCTGCAGTTTTCAACCTGAGGGCAGTCAATTAACGTGAATAGAACTCAACAATCAGGTGTTCTTCAACTGGATAATCGATATCTTCCCTCTCTGGTAAAGAAACTATTGTTCCTTCTGCTTTTTCAAGATCAACATTTAACCATTCTTGATTGGAAAAGTCAGCATTATATTCAAAGACTTCTTTAAATCTCTTAGATTTTCTGCTGGAATCTTTAACACTAATGACATCATCAACATCAACCTGATATGATGGAATATTTACTTTCCTTCCATTAACAAGTATATGTCCATGAAGAACAAATTGTCTTGCTTCATTTCTGGATACAGCAAAACCTAATCTATAAACTACATTATCCAATCTTCTTTCTAACAGGCTCAAGAAATTCTCACCTGTAACTCCCGGAGCATTTTCAGCAGCTTCAAAATAATTTCTAAACTGCTTTTCCATAATGCCATAAATTCTTCTTACTTTCTGCTTTTCACGCAGCTGTAACCCATATTCAGAAACTTTATGACGACCCTGACCATGTTCTCCAGGAACATATGGTCTGCGGTCAAAAGAACATTTATCACTAAAACAGCGGGCGCCTTTTAAATAAAGTTTTTCACCTTCACGCCTGCATAATTTACAAACTGGACCTGTATATCGTGCCATTATTTACACCTCCATTTATTAAACTTATATTTAAACACGTCTTCTTTTAGGTGGTCTACAGCCATTATGTGGGATAGGAGTAATATCTTTTATTAAAGTTACGTTTAATCCAGCAGCCTGCAGAGTTCTGATTGCAGATTCTCTACCTGAACCTGGACCCTTAACAAAAATTTCTATCTCTTTTAATCCCATATCTTTGGCTTCATTTGCAACATTTTCAGCAGCCAATTGAGCTGCAAAGGGAGTACTTTTTCTCGACCCCTTATATCCAACTTTTCCAGCACTGGACCAGGCAACTACTTTACCTTCAGTATCAGTGATAGAAATAATTGTATTATTAAATGTAGATTTAATATGGGCCTGACCCTTTTCTATATTACGCTTAACTTTTTTTCTTCTTCTAGCATTCTTCTTTTTGGACTTAGCCATCAATTTCCCTCCTTACTTAGTGGCTTTACTTCTGCGTACACCAACAGTCTTTTTAGGACCTTTACGGGTGCGAGCATTTGTTCTTGTTCTCTGACCCCGCACAGGAAGACCTCGGCGGTGACGAAGACCTCTATAACAGCCAATATCCATCAACCTTTTAATATCAGCTCTTCTTTCTCTTCTTAATTCACCTTCTACAATATAATTATCTATCTCACTTCTCAAACTTGAAATTTCAGCTTCGGTCAGATCTTTTACACGTGTACTAGGATCCACTCCAGCTGCTTCTAAAATATTTTGAGAAGTAGTACGACCGATGCCATAAATATATGTCAGTCCCACTTCAACACGTTTATTTCTAGGAAGATCAACACCTTCTATTCTAGCCATAATCTCACCTCCATTATATTAACCTTGACGCTGTTTATGTTTTGGATTTTCACAAATAACCATTACTTTTCCTTTACGCCTGATAACCTTACATTTATCACAAATAGGCTTAACTGATGGTCTTACTTTCACTTCAATCACCCCTTGTGTTAATTTATTTCGCTTTATGCCTGTAAGTAATACGTCCGCGGCTCAAATCATAGGGAGAAAGTTCTACAGTAACCTTATCTCCAGGCAGGATACGGATAAAATTCATCCTCATCTTTCCTGATACATGAGCCAGAACTTTATGTCCATTTTCCAATTCCACTCTAAACATAGCATTTGGTAGGGGTTCTACAACTGTGCCCTGGACTTCAATAGGATCTTCTTTTGCCATAAAACTAATTTGCCTCCTCTTTTTTTACATAGTTCTTTAAAACATACTGAATATCTTCATTACGCAGCCTTTTGCCTTCTGTAAGCCAGATTGAAAATTCTTCATGGACTATACCTGTGCTTTCAACATGTTTAATGTTTTTCTTTTTTGGATTATTTATTTTTTTGTATTTTCCATCTACAACCATAATATATTTAGATGAAAGCACTTTTGAAACTATATAATAATGTCCCGAATCTCTCCCAGCTGTTGAGCAAACAATTTCACCTGGTTGAAATTTTTTATCCATTATTTAATCACTCGTCCTGTCATAATTGAATCCTTTATTTGTAAGCACACTGGTTATTATACCATAGATTAATTAAATAGTGCAATAAAAGTTAAAGTACACTTAAAATTCTCGGCCCTTCTTCTGTCACGGCAATAGAATGTTCAAAATGAGCAGAAAAACTACCATCTCTGGTAACTACTGTCCAATCATCTTCAAGTGTTTCTACTTCATAACTTCCAGTATTGACCATAGGTTCAATGGCAAGTACCATACCTACTTTAAGTTTTGGTCCTCTTCCTGCCGGGCCAAAATTAGGAATCTGAGGATCTTCATGCATATCACGTCCGATACCGTGACCAACATAATCCCTTACTACAGAAAAATTATTGGATTCAACATGTTCCTGAACAGCATGAGAAATATCAAATAATCTATTCCCAACTACGGCTTTTTCAATACCTTTCATAAGTGATTCTTCCGTTACTTCCAGAAGATTTTCTGCTTCTTCAGATATATCTCCAACCGCAAAAGTTTTTGCAGCATCTCCATTAAATCCTTCATAAAAAGTACCTATATCAACACTAACAATATCCCCATTTTCCAGAAAGCGATTTTTGCTGGGAATACCGTGAACAACCTCATCGTTTATTGATATACACACAGAAGCGGGAAAACCTCTATATCCTTTAAAAGAGGGTACAGCACCTTTGCTGCGGATAAATTCATCTGCCAGTCTATCTAATTCGGCAGTTGAAATACCGGCTTCTATTATTTCTGATAGATATTGATGAGTTTCTGCAACAATTCTGTTTGCTTCTCTCATTATATCTATTTCTCTTTCGGATTTTAAAATAATCATTGGTTATTCTCCTCAATTAAGCTTAAAAGATGCGAATGTACTTTATCAATTCCTCCAGTACTTTGAACTTCATAAAGAAGGCTTTTTTTATCATAATAATTGATCAGTTTATTTATTTTTTCTTTATTAACTTCTATTCTTCTTTTAACTGTTTCTTCCTTATCATCACTCCGCTGAATTAATTCAGTCCCACACTTATCACAGATTCCCTCTTTTTGAGGAGGATTATTATGAATATGATAGGTTGCACCACAATTTGGACATACTCTTCTACCTGAAAGCCGCTTTACCAATTCTGATATCTCTGCTTTCAGATAAATAACCATATCTATTTTTTTTGAAAGATCAGCTAAAATTTTATCCAAAGATTCAGCCTGATTGATTGTTCTTGGAAAACCATCAAGTATAAATCCATTTTTACAGTCATCTTCATTTAGTCTTTCTCTAACTATTCCGATTGTAACTTCATCTGGTACAAGTTCTCCAGAATCAATATAGGATTTAGCTTTTTTCCCAAGAGGAGTTTCTTCTTTTATTGCTTTACGGAAAATATCTCCGGTAGCAATATGAGGAATATTTAAATCCTCTTCCAATTTTTTTGCCTGAGTACCTTTACCTGCACCCGGCAGTCCTAGAAAGATCAAATTCATCGAACTTCCTCCTTCTTATTTCATAAAGCCTTCATAATGCCTCATCAGAAGATGTGATTCTATCTGCTGCATAGTCTGCAGAGCAACACCTGTCATAATAATTAATGAGGTACCACCAAAGTTAATCGATACACCTGTCAGAGGCTGCATAATAAACGGCAGCAGTGCCACAGCTGTTAAGAAAACAGCTCCAGCCAGAGTGACTCGCATTAAAACTTTATCGAGATATCTGACAGTAGATCTACCTGGTCTGATTCCGGGAATAAACCCACCATATTTTTTCATATTATCTGCAACTTCTTCCGGATTGAAAGTAATTGCAGTATAAAAATATGTGAAAAATAGAATCATTAGACCATATAATATCATATATAGTGTTGAACCTGGCCTTATCATATTTGCCATTGAGGCAGCCCAGTCATATGGTAAAACCTGAGCAATTACACCAGGAAATAAAAGAACTGATGAAGCAAAAATTACAGGAATAACTCCAGCCTGATTAATTTTCATTGGAATATGAGTGCTTCTGCCACCATAAACCTTTCTACCTACAATTCTTTTGGAATACTGAACCGGAATTCTTCTTTCTCCCTGCTGAACAAAAATAATTCCAGCAATTATTATAACAGCCAGAACACCAAATACCAATACATTTAAAACAGATATTGTTCCTGCCTGCAGCAGTTTGAAAGTATTATACAGATCTCCTGGAAAACGGGAAATTATTGAAGTGAATATAATAATAGAAATTCCATTACCAATCCCTTTATCAGTAATCTGTTCTCCAAGCCACATCAAAAATGCTGTTCCTGCAGTTAAACTGGTTACTATTAAGATAAGATCAAAAATACCGGAGCTTTCTACAGCACCAAATCTCTTTATATAAAGAGTAATACCAATACCCTGAATAACAGCAAGTACAATTGTTCCATACCTTGTATACTGAGCAATTTTCTTTCGGCCCTCATTACCCTGTTTTGATAATTCCTCAAGCTTTGGTATTACAACAGTTAAGAGCTGAAGAATAATTGAAGCAGTAATATAAGGTGTAATACTCATCGCAAATATTGTAAAATTCCTCAAAGCTCCACCGGCGAAAAGATCAAGAAAGTCAAATACTCCCCCGACACTACCCTGAAAGAGCCTTTCTTTAAGAATCTGAACATCTACTCCAGGTACCGGAATATGAGCTCCCAACCTGTACACAACCATCATAGCAAGAACAAATAATACTTTTTTCCTTAACTCTTTTACCTTAAAAACATTACTGAGAGCCTTAAGCAAATTAAATCACCTCATACTTTCCGCCAGCATCTTCGATTTTTTCTCTGGCAGAAGAAGTAAAAGCATTGGCTTTAACAGTCAATGATTTATCAAGTTTACCCTGTCCAAGTATTTTTACTCCGTTTTTTGCAGTTTTTGCGATAATACCCATTTCCAATAAGTTTTCAGGTGTAACGACAGCACCATCTGAGAATTTATTTAACTGATAGATATTAATTTCATTATATTCTTTTTTAAATTTATTATTAAATCCTCTTTTAGGAAAACGTCTAAAAAGTGGAGTTTGTCCTCCCTCAAATGTAGGACGAACTTTACCACCAGAACGCGAATTCTGTCCATTTGCTCCTCGACCTGAGGTATAACCACGGCCAGAACCAATTCCGCGTCCAACGCGTCTGCGGTCTTTTCTGTATCCTTTAGCAGGTTTTAGATTGTTTAGTTTCATCTTGACACCTCCTCAGTATTAACCTAATAATTCTTCTACTGTTTTTCCTCTTAATTCAGCAACTTCCTCAGCACTCTTTAGTTCTGTTAATCCTTTGATTGTAGCATTTATCATATTTATAGGATTAGATGTGCCAAGTGATTTTGTCAGGATATCACTTATACCGGCCAGTTCTATTACCGCACGAACCGGTCCACCGGCAATAACACCAGTACCAGGTGCTGCAGGTTTCAGCAATACTCTACCGGCACCAAAAACACCGACTATTTCGTGAGGAATTGTAGTATCTACAATCGGTACTTTAATTAATTCCTTTTTGGCTGCATCAATTCCTTTTCTTATTGCCTCAGGAACTTCATTTGCTTTACCAATACCAGCGCCTACATGTCCTTCACCATCTCCAACAACAACCAGAGCGCTGAAACTGAACCTGCGGCCACCCTTCACAACCTTGGCAACACGATTTATATTAACCACGCGTTCCTCAAGATTGAGCTTTTCAGGATCTATAATTTTCATTACTATACCTCCTTTTTTTAGAACTTTAACCCATTCTCTCGGGCTGCATCTGCTAACGCTTTAATACGTCCATGATATTTATACCCACCTCTATCAAATACAACTGTATCTATTCCTTTTTCCAGAGCTCTCTGGGCAGCAACTTCTCCAACCAATCTGGCTGCATCTTTATTGCTGGCTACCTCAATGTCATCTCGAACAGCTGGATCAAGGGTAGATGCAGAAACAAGTGTATTACCTGATAGATCATCTATAATTTGTACATAAATATGTTTAAGACTGCGGGATACACTCATTCTGGGCCTTTCAGGTGTACCAACAACTTTATTTCTAATACGCATATGGCGTTTTTTTCTTGCTTCACTTTTACCCATTCATATTCACTCCCCTCTATTAACCAGTCTTACCAACCTTACGTCTAATATGTTCTCCAACATATTTAATACCTTTTCCTTTGTAAGGCTCTGGTTTTCTTACTTCACGGATTTTTGCTGCAACATCTCCAACCCGCTGTTTATCTATACCTTTTACAGTAATATTAGTATTCTTTTCTACCTCAAATTCTATACTTCCTTCAGCTTCAATGATTACTGGATGAGAATATCCAACTTCAAGTTTTAATTTATTACCCTGAACCTGAGCATTATATCCCACACCAACCATTTCTAACTTTTTTTCGAATCCTTTAGTAACACCTTCAACCATACCTTCAATCAGGCTTCTGACCAGACCATGCATAGAACGAGCTTCAATATCATCACCATTGCGTTCTACAATAACCTGGTTATCCTCTACTTTTATATCAATACCCGGCTTAAATTCTTTTGTCAACTCACCTTTAGGACCTTTCACTGTAACAAAATGTCCATCAACAGCTACATCAACTTTTTCCGGTATTTCAATAGGCAGTTTTCCTATGCGTGACATTTATTTCACCTCCGTAGATTTTATCTTAGAAAAGTTCTCTCAAGCAAAAGTAATCAGTCAGTCACTAGAGACAATCTTAATCATCTCTAACATCCAACCTCTGACGCGCTCGATGCGCTAATGCTGAGCTATCCTTGCGTTTATAAAAGAACGCTCAGTGCAACTTCGAACTACCAGACATAACAGAGAACTTCTCCACCCACACCTGCTTCGCGGGCCTGCTTGTCAGTCATTACTCCCTGAGAAGAGGAAATTACTGCAATTCCCAATCCACCGAGCACACGAGGTATTTCATCTTTACCTACATACACACGCAGTCCGGGTTTGCTTATTCTCTTAAGACCAGTAATAACTTTTTTATCATCTTTACCATACTTCAGATATATACGAATCATGTTTTGTGGTTTCTTTTCAACTACTTTTACATCATTGATAAATCCTTCTTCTTTTAAAATCTCACCAATACTGGCTTTGATATTTGAAGCAGGAATATCAACAGTATCTTTCCCGACACTATTTGCATTGCGAATTCGGGTAAGCATATCTGCAATTGGATCAGTTATATTCACTTTGTTGACCTCCTTCCAAGTTTACCAGCTTGCTTTTTTAACTCCAGGTATTTCACCTTTATGGGCCAATTCTCTAAAACAAATTCTGCAAAGATCAAATTTTCTCATATACCCACGCACTCGACCACATCTGCTGCAGCGATTAACTTTGCGTGTATCATATTTCGGCTCTTTGTTGGCCTTTTCTATTAATGCTTTACGTGCCAAATCAAACCCCCCTTATCTTATAGGTGTTTATTTTTTAAACGGCATTCCCATTGCACTTAAAAGCTCAAATGCTTCCTCATCTGTTTCGGCAGATGTTACAATGGTAATCTCTAATCCATGTACTTTATCTACATCATCGATATTGATCTCCGGGAAAACAGTGTGTTCGTTAATACCTAAACTATAATTTCCACGCCCATCAAATGATTTTGGAGAAACTCCTCTAAAGTCACGAATACGCGGCAGTGTGATGTTAATAAGTTTATACAAAAATTCATACATCATTTCTCCCCGCAGTGTAACTTTAATACCGATAGGCATCCCTTCGCGAATTTTAAAATTCGCAATGGCTTTTTTGGCTCTGGTGATTGTTGGCATCTGTCCGGTTATTCTAGCAATTTCATCAACTACTGTATCCAGCAGTTTAGTATCTTCTTTTGCATCACCAAGACCAACATTGACAACCACTTTTTGCAGTTTAGGAACTTCCATAACGTTGTTATAGGAAAATTTTTCAACCAGCTGTGGCGAAATTTCTTCCCTAAATTGTTTAGCTAATACTGACATCCCTTGACCTCCTTCCGATTATTATTTATCCACTATTTCATTACATTTTTTACATTTACGAACTTTTTTTCCATCATCTAAATACTCTGCTCCGACCCTTGTTTTTTCGTCACAACGGGGGCAGACGAGCTGTACATTTGAAGCATGGATTGGTGCTTCGTTTTCTATTATTCCACCCTGTGGCATATCCTGTGTAGGTCTAACATGGCGGTTAACAATATTTACACCTTCAACGATTACTCTATCTTTCTTTGGAATCGCCCTTAAAACTTCACCACGCTTACCTTTATCTTTACCTGCGATAACTTCCACAGTGTCACCTTTTTTAATTCTCAATCTAATCCCCTCCTTCTATAATACCTCCGGTGCAAGGGAGATAATCTTCATATAATTCTTATCCCTCAGCTCACGAGTTACAGGACCAAAAATACGTGTGCCTTTTGGGTTGTTATTGTCATCTATAATTACTGCAGCATTTTCATCAAACTTTATATAGGTGCCATCACTGCGTTTTAAAGGTTTTTTAGTCCGCACAATTACTGCTCTGGCAACTTCACCTTTTTTTACCATTCCATCTGGAATAGCTTCTTTTACAGTTACTATTATTTCGTCACCGATCTTTGCATATTTCTTTTTCGATCCACCAAGCACCTTTACACAAAGCAATTCACGGGCACCTGAGTTATCTGCTACCCTTAAACGGCTTTCAGATTGAATCATGGTCAGGTCCTCCTTTCCTATCAAAACTTATTTTGCTTTTTCTAAAATTTCAACTAACCGCCATCTCTTAGTTTTGCTGAGGGGACGAGTTTCCATAATTTTAACTTTGTCACCTTCATTGCAAACATTTTCTTCATCATGAGCAGTATATTTTTTTGTCTTTTTAATAGTCCGTTTATATAAAGGGTGCTGAGTTCTTCGCTCGACAGCAACAGTAATGGTCTTATCCATTTTGTCGCTAACAACAACACCAGTCCTCATTTTACGGTTATTTCTATCCATGGGAAAACCTCCTTTCAACAAACGGTTAAGCCCGTTCTATACCTATTTCTCTTTCACGTAAAACTGTTTTAATACGTGCAATAATTCTTTTAACCTCTTTAATCCTCATAGGATTATCCAGCTGAGCTGTAGCATGCTGGAAACGAAGATTAAATAATTCTTCTTTAAATTCGCGGGCTTTTTGTTCCAGTTCTGCATCAGTTAAATTTCTTAATTCATCAGCTCTCATCGGCCTCACCATCCATTCCCTCTCGTGTTACAAATTTAGTCTTGATCGGCAGTTTATGAGATGCAAGCCGCATTGCTTCCCTGGCAATTTCTGGTGATACACCAGCTAACTCAAACATGATTCTACCTGGTTTTACAACAGCAACCCATTTTTCTGGGGCACCTTTACCACTACCCATACGAGTTTCTGCAGGTTTTGCTGTTACAGGTTTATCAGGGAAAATTTTAATCCATACTTTTCCTCCACGTTTAATATGCCTTGTTAGAGCAACACGTGCAGCTTCTATCTGTCTATTAGTAATCCATGCAGGTTCAAGAGCCTGCAGACCATATTCACCAAAAGTAATACTGGTACCGCGGACAGCTGTCCCCTTCATTCTTCCTCTCATTTGCTTACGATGTTTTACTCTTTTCGGTACTAACATCAAAGAGCCTCCTTTCTTCCGGAAATTATCTATTCGTCAATTTCTGGTAATACTTCTCCTTTGTTTATCCATACTTTTACACCGATTTTTCCATATGTGGTATCTGCTTCCGCAAAACCATAATCTATATCAGCGCGCAAAGTATGTAGTGGTACACTACCTTCACTATAACCTTCACGTCTTGCCATTTCTGCTCCCCCTAAACGACCGCTGCTCTGCACTTTAAAGCCTTCAGCTCCCATGCGCATTGCACGATTAAGCGCCTGTTTCATAGCACGGCGGAAAGAAATTCTGCGGAGAAGTTGGCCAGCAATATTTTCTGCTACTAGTTGAGCATCCATTTCAGGTTTATCTACTTCAACAACATTTATCTGTACTGTTCTTCCGGTTAATGCTTCGACATCATTTCTCAAAGCTTCAACTTCTGAACCACCACGTCCAATAACCATTCCCGGTCTGGCAGTATATACATCCAATTTAAGGCGATTGGCAGCTCTCTCTATTACAATTCTAGAAATACCTGCTTCATACATCTTGTCCTTAACATGATTTCTGATTTTTTGATCTTCATTGAGGAGTTTTGAATAATCACTTTTATCTGCATACCATTTAGAATCCCAATCTTTAATAACTCCAACTCGAAGACCATGTGGATTAATTTTCTGACCCAAGTTCTATCCCTCCTTTTTATCGCTTAACACGATTGTTATATGGCTTGTTCTTTTATTTATCGGGCTTGCCTGTCCCATAGCACGGGCTCGCCACCTTTTCATTGTCGGTCCTTCATCAACAAATGCTTTTTCTACATGAAGGTCATCAACAAACATATCATGATTATTTTCTGCATTTGCAATTGCTGAATTAAGAATTTTTTCTGTCATTCTAGCAGCTCTTTTTGGTGTATTTTTTAAAATAGCAAGTGCTGTTCCTGCATCCTTACCCTTTATTAAATCAGTAACCAGTCTTGCTTTGCGGGCAGTAATGCGCAGATACTTGCCAACTGCTTTTGCTTCCATTTTAAAACCCCCTTACTACGAAAGTGTTTATACAGTCTCTATTTAAGTGCTGTTGAACGTTCGGTATGACGACCATGACCTCTAAACTTCCGTGTTGGAGCAAATTCTCCTAATTTATGTCCAACCATCTCTTCAGTTATATATACAGGTACATGTTTGCGTCCATCGTGAACAGCAATTGTATGACCAACCATTTCAGGGAAAATGGTCGAACTTCTTGACCAGGTCTTAACAACCTGTTTTTGGCCGCTCTTATTCATTTCTTTTATTCTGGAAATTAATTTTTCCGAAACAAAAGGTCCTTTTTTCACAGATCTACCCATCTATAATCCTCCTTTCTACTATATTACCGCTTTTTAGCATGACGAGAGCGAATAATATATTTATCAGAACGTTTTGGTTTACGTGTCTTTTTACCCATAGTAGGTTTACCCCAGGGTGTAACAGGATGTCGACCGGCAGGCGACTTTCCTTCTCCACCTCCGTGTGGGTGGTCATGAGGATTCATTACAACACCACGCACATGTGGTCTTTTACCTTTCCAGCGGGAACGTCCAGCTTTACCAACAGTAATATTTTCGTGATCAATATTTCCAACCTGTCCAATAGTAGCCTTACATTCCTGATGAACAAGTCTAACCTCTCCGGAAGGCATTTTTACATGTACATATTTACCTTCTTTAGCCAGAATTTGTGACATAGTACCGGCAGAACGAGCAATCTGTCCACCTTTTCCGGCATGTAATTCAACATTATGGATTATTGTACCAACAGGTATATTTTTTAGCTTTAAAGAATTCCCTGGTGTAATATCTGCATCTGCTCCTGTTTCCAGCATATCTCCCACCTGTACTTTGTTGGGAGCCAGTATATATCTTTTTTCTCCATCAACATACTGCAGAAGTGCTATTCTGGCAGAACGATTTGGATCATACTCAATTGTTTTCACTTTTGCAGGAATTCCTTCTTTATCTCTTTTGAAATCAATCATACGGTAACGACGCTTATGTCCCCCACCGCGATGACGGCTTGTAATTCTACCATTAACATTACGACCACCTGACTTCTTTAATGGAGCCAGCAGACTTTTTTCCGGCTCTACACTTGTAATTTCTTCAAAAGAAGAAACTGTCATATAGCGGCGTGATGGTGTGGTTGGTTTAAATTTCTTAATCGCCATCTTCTTTCCCTCCTTTTACGATAATTTTAGAGGCCTTCAAAAATTTCTATCTCATCATCGGCTGCAAGCTTAACCATTGCTTTTTTCCAGTCAGGTCTTTTTCCTTCATGAAAGCCGAGTCTTCTTTTTTTACCTCTAATATTCATTGTATTTACATTAGTAACTTTTACATTAAAGATTTCTTCAACTGCTTTTCTAATTTCAACTTTATTTGCCTTTTTGGCAACTTTAAAAGTATAAGTATTTGCAGTTTCCATTAATTCCATACTATTTTCGGAAATAATAGGTGCTATTATAATATCACGTGCTTCTTTCACTGACCAAGCACCTCCTCGATCATCTTAACTGCTTCCTCTACAAATATTATCATTTCATTATCTAACAGATCATAAGCATTAACTGAACCTGCTAATAGAGTTTTTACATTAGGAATATTTCTGGCAGATAAATAAAGATTTCGATCTTTTTCTGGCATTACAATTACAACTTTTTTATCTGTCAAATCAAAATTATTTAAAATTTCAACAACAGCTTTTGTTTTTGGTTTATCAATTTTGATTTCATCAACCAGCATAATTTCTTCTCTATTTAATTTATCTGTTAAAATAGATTTCAAAGCAAGCTTTCTCATTTTTTTGGTTAATTTTTTATCATAATTCCTTGGAGTAGGGCCAAATGTAATTCCTCCTCCAACCCAGAGAGGTGAACGAATACTTCCGTGACGTGCACGACCGGTACCTTTCTGTCTCCAGGGCTTGCGTCCACCACCTCTAACCTTACCTCTTGTTTTTGTAGAAGCATTTCCACTTCTTCTAGAAGCAAGCTGTGCATTTATAACCTGATGGACAACATGTTCATTTATTTTTTCGCTAAACACAGATTCATTTAAATCGACTTTATCTATTTCTTTTCCGGTTTGGTCGAATTTTGCTACCTGCGGCATCTGTAAATCCTCCTTCCTCTAACTTTATTTAATTTTCCACAGTCTGGATTTCTAGGATACCTTTTTTGGGTCCGGGAACAGGACCTTTTATCAATAAAATATTACGCTCTGTATCCACTTTTACGATTTCCAGATTTTTTTCCGTTACTTTATCTGAACCCATTCTACCGGGCATTTTAAATCCTTTAAACACTCTCCGTGCATCTACAGCACCAATTGATCCAGGTGCACGATGGAAATGTGATCCATGTGTTTTTGGACCTGTGTTGTGATTCCAGCGCTTAATATTACCTGCAAATCCTTTACCTTTTGAAATACCAGTTACATTTACCAGTTCACCGGCCTCAAAAATATCTACAGTTATTTCACTGCCTTCACTAACATCCATATCCATGTTCTTAAATTCTTTAAGATGTTTTTTTGCTTCTATATCTCTACTTTCAAATTGGCCTTTCATGGGTTTGTTCAGCCTCTGGGTCTTAACTTCACCAAAACCCAGCTGTACTGCATTATAGCCGTCCTTTTCAGTAGTTTTTACCTGTGTAACAACACAGGGACCGGCTTCTACCACTGTTACAGGCACAACTTCTCCACTATCTTTAAAATACTGAGTCATCCCCAGTTTTTTAGCAATTATAGTTTTTGCCATGGCCTAATACACCTCCTGACATTAAAGTTTAATTTCTATATTTACTCCTGCGGGTAAATCAAGTCTCATTAATGAGTCAACGGTCTTTGAAGTTGGATCTAAAATATCGATCAACCTTTTATGAGTCCGCATTTCAAATTGTTCTCGTGCATCTTTATGAACATGAGGTGAACGAAGTACAGTAAATACTTCCTTCTCAGTCGGAAGAGGCACAGGGCCTGATACGTTTGCTCCTGTTCTTTCAGCAGTAGAAACAATTTTCTGTGCTGACTGGTCCAGAAGCTCATGTTCATAAGCTTTTAGGCGAATCCTTATTTTTTCATGTTTTGCCATTTGCTTACCTCCTTCATCTATCCGATTTCGGCTGCATATAAGCGGCATAGAAAAAGAGAGGAGAGTAGCTCCTCTACTTTTTTAAATACCTACTCAATAATTTCAGTAACAACTCCGGCACCAACTGTGTGGCCGCCTTCACGGATTGCAAAACGTAGTCCTTCTTCCATAGCTATTGGAGTAATCAGTTCTCCTACCATTTCGATATTATCTCCTGGCATTACCATTTCTACTCCTTCTGGTAATTTTATGTCTCCTGTTACATCTGTTGTACGGAAGTAAAACTGGGGGCGATATCCATCAAAAAATGGTGTGTGTCTTCCACCCTCATCTTTGCTCAGTACATATACCTCTGCCTTAAACTTTGTATGAGGTGTTATGCTCCCTGGCTTTGCAAGTACCTGTCCTCTCTCTATATCTTCTCTCTTTACTCCTCTTAAAAGAGCTCCAATGTTATCTCCTGCTACTGCTTCATCCAGCAGCTTACGGAACATCTCTACTCCTGTTACTACTGTGCTTGTTGTATCTTTAATACCTACTATCTCTACCTCATCCTGTGGATGTAATGTTCCTCTTTCCACACGACCTGTTGCCACTGTTCCACGTCCTGTGATTGAGAATACATCCTCTACAGGCATTAAGAATGGTTTGTCTGTTTCTCTCTGCGGCTCTGGAATGTAGTTATCTACTGCTTCCATAAGCTCTATAATCTTCTTACCCCATTCTCCTTCAGGGTCTCCATTTTCAGCTGCTTTTAAAGCAGATCCTACTATTACTGGAATATCGTCTCCTGGGAAGTCATATTCATCTAAGAGTTCTCTTACTTCCATCTCTACCAGTTCTATTAACTCTTCGTCATCTACCATATCTGCTTTGTTTAAGAATACTACTATTGATGGTACACCAACCTGACGTGCTAAGAGAATATGCTCTCTTGTCTGCGGCATTGGTCCATCTGCTGCAGATACTACAAGGATTGCTCCATCCATCTGTGCTGCCCCTGTAATCATATTCTTTACATAGTCAGCGTGTCCTGGACAATCTACGTGAGCATAGTGTCTTTTTTCTGTTTCATACTCCACGTGAGATGTCGCAATTGTAATTCCTCTTTCTTTTTCTTCTGGTGCATTATCGATTGAATCAAAGGCTCTTACCTCTGCTCCACCATAATTTGCAAGCACTGTTGTGATTGCTGCTGTTAATGTTGTCTTTCCATGGTCAACATGTCCTATTGTTCCTATGTTAACATGCGGTTTTGTTCTTTCGAATTTCTTTTTTGCCATCTTTTTTGTCCTCCTTTAAATATAAAAGTTATTCTCCCATAATTTCTTTTGCAATATTTTTTGGTGCTTTTTCATAATGAGAAAACTGCATTGTATATGTTGCTCTTCCCTGAGTTTTGGATCTCAAATCTGTTGCATAACCAAACATCTCAGAAAGTGGTACAAATGCCTTTACAACCTGTGCATTTGCTCTTGGTTCCATACCTTCAACTCTTCCTCGGCGTCCATTGAGATCACCGATAACATCTCCCATATATTCTTCAGGGACAACGACTTCAACACTCATAACCGGTTCCAAAATTGCAGGTGCTGCTCTTTTTGCACCTTCACGGAAACCCATTGAACCAGCAATTTTAAATGCCATTTCTGAAGAGTCGACTTCATGGTAACTACCATCATTTAAAGCAACTTTAACATCAACTACTGGATAACCAGCAATAATACCATTTTCCATTGACTCTTTAATACCGGCTTCAACTGCAGGTATATATTCTTTTGGAATTGATCCACCTACAATATTATCTTCAAATTCAAATCCATCTCCCTCTTTTTGAGGAATAATATCAAGCACAACGTGTCCATACTGTCCACGTCCACCAGACTGACGGATAAATTTGCCTTCAACTCCAGTAACTTTTTTGGTAATTGTTTCTCTATAAGCAACTTTTGGTTTACCAATATTTGCATCAACTTTAAACTCTCTCAGAAGGCGGTCAACTATTACTTCAAGATGTAGTTCTCCCATACCCTGAATTATAGTCTGTCCTGTTTCTTCGTCACTTCTAACTCTAAATGTTGGATCCTCTTCAGCCAGACGCTGTAGAGCTTCTCCTAATTTATCCTGATCAGCTTTAGTCTTAGGTTCAATCGCAACATCAATAACAGGTTCCGGAAACTCCATTGATTCCAGAATTATTGGATGATCCTGGTCACAGAGAGTATCACCAGTACTTGTGTTTTTTAGACCTACTGCAGCAGCAAGATCGCCTGCATAAACTCTATCTCTTTCTTCACGACGATTTGCATGCATCTGTAATATACGTCCAACTCTCTCTCTTTTGTCAGAAGTTGCATTATATACATATGAACCTGCTTCTAAAATACCAGAGTATGCTCTAAAGAATGCCAGTTTACCGACATATGGATCAGCCATTATTTTAAATGCAAGTGCAGAAAATGGTTCATCATCATCTGCTTTTCTTACTTCTGCTTCCTCAGTATCCGGATTTATACCCGAAATCGGTGGAACATCTACCGGAGAAGGCATATAGTCCAGTACAGAATCAAGCAGCATCTGTACTCCTTTATTCTTAAAAGCGGATCCACAGAGAACAGGAACTACATTTACATTTAGAACTGCCTTTCTCAGCAGTTTTTTAATATCTTCTGTTGAAACACCTTCTTCCAGGTATTTCATCATAAATTCGTCATCTTCTTCAGCTAAAACTTCAATCATTTTTTCTCTATATTCATCAGCAAGTTCCTGCATATCTTCGGGAATTTCCTGGCGTTCAAAATCAACACCAAGTTCATCTTCATAAATTATTGCATCCATTTCTACAAGATCTATTACTCCATCAAAGTTGTCTTCACTCCCAATTGGCAGCTGAATAGGAACTGCATTTGCTCCCAATCTTTCGCGCATCATTTCTACAGCTCGAAAGAAATCTGCACCCATTCTATCCATCTTATTTACAAAAGCAATTCTAGGAACCTTATATTTATCAGCCTGTCTCCAGACGGTTTCTGACTGTGGTTCTACTCCTCCGACAGAACAGAATAAAGCAATTGCTCCATCTAAAACTCTAAGTGATCTTTCCACCTCTACTGTAAAGTCCACGTGTCCGGGCGTATCTATTATATTGATACGATGATCATTCCACTGACAAGTAGTTGCAGCTGAGGTAATAGTGATGCCTCTTTCCTGTTCCTGTTCCATCCAGTCCATCACTGATGCTCCATCATGGGTTTCACCCATTTTGTGAACACGTCCTGTATAGTAAAGTATTCTTTCTGTTGTTGTTGTTTTTCCTGCATCAATATGTGCCATTATTCCAATGTTACGTGTTTTCTTTAGTGGAAATTGTCGGGCCACTATTCTCCCCCCTTATTAAAAATTATACATCACGCAACTTATTACCATCTGTAATGTGCAAAAGCTCTATTGGCTTCAGCCATACGATGGACTTCTTCTTTCTTTCTAACTGCGCCACCTGTATTATTAAATGCTTCCATAATTTCACCGGCTATACGCTCTTTCATTGTTCTTTCTCCACGAGCACGGGCAGCGTTAATTAACCAGCGCAGACTTAAAGTAATTTTGCGATGTTCGTCTACTTCTACCGGAACCTGATAGTTAGATCCACCTACACGGCGAGATTTAACTTCAAGAGCAGGCATTATATTGTTCAAAGCTTCATTTACGACTTCAATTGGATCTTCACCGGTTTTCTCACCAATGATATCCAGAGCTCCATAAAAAATATTTTCAGCCAGACCCTTTTTACCATCTAACATAAGTTTATTAACTATACGGCTTATCAGTACATCATCATATATCGGATCAGGCATTACTTCTCTTTTTTCAGCTCTATTTTTACGCACTAAAATCCCCCCTTTTATCTAGGTTTTTTAACACCATATTTGGAACGTCCCTGTTTTCTGTCCTCAACACCAGCTGTATCAAGCGATCCACGTACTATGTGATATCTAACACCAGGTAAATCTTTTACTCTTCCACCTCTAACTAAAACTACTGAGTGTTCCTGTAAGTTATGCCCAATCCCCGGGATATAAGCTGTAACTTCTTTCCCGTTTGTAAGGCGCACACGAGCAACCTTTCTCAGTGCAGAGTTAGGCTTTTTAGGTGTTGCAGTATATACTCTGGTACAGACGCCCCTTTTTTGCGGAGAACCCTCCAGAGCAGGAGCGGAAGTCTTCTTTTTAGTCTTCTGACGACCTTTGCGAATCAGTTGGCTAATTGTCGGCATGCATTCCCACCTCCTTCCAATTATTTCAATAAGGCAGCAGAGGCTGCGGAAACATCTATTCCGCATTCTCTGCCCAGTTTCATTTTACTTTCGACCATTTCAAAAGGTATATTATTATCTTTAACAGCATAAAGAATTTCTTCTTTTATATGCTGGTCAATATCATCAGCCAAAAAAACTTTACTAACTCTCTTTTCTTTAATAGCTTTAAGAGTCTGCTTTGTACCGACAATAAATTCGGTCTCACACAACTCAGTAAGCATTACAGTCTACCTCCAAAAAATATAGTTAATTCCCCGAGCACACTTAAGTATTTTAACACCTTTGCTCACTTATGTCAACAAAGAAATTCATTTAATTATGCACGGATTATTCTGCAGAATCTTCTACATCACTTAACTTACTGGCTAGATCCTCAAAAACAACACCATCTTCATTGACAACCTCAATATTGCGGTAATATTTCATCCCTGTTCCAGCTGGAATAAGCTGACCGATTATTACATTTTCTTTTAACCCTAATAATGGATCCACTTTTCCTTCCAGTGATGCTTCTGTTAAAACTCTGGTTGTTTCCTGGAAAGAAGCAGCTGACAGAAAACTGTCTGTCGCGAGTGAAGCTTTGGTAATTCCCAGCAATTCTGGTTTTGCCTTGGCCGGTTCCATATTATTTTTAGCCATTTTTCTATTGCTATTTCGGTAATTATATCTGTTAATTAAACTGCCCGGCAGAAATTCTGTGTCACCAGAATTTGTAATCTTAAGCTTTTTCATCATCTGTCTAATTATAACTTCAATATGTTTGTCATTTATCTCTACACCCTGTGAACGGTAAACATTCTGAACTTCTTCCAGAAGATAATTTTGAACTGCTTTTTCACCTTTTACCTTTAACAGTACATTTGGATCCAGCGGACCTTCTGTAAGTTTATCTCCGGCAGTCACATGCTGATCATTTTTTACAATCATTTTTGATCCATATGGAATTTTATATGTCTTCTTCTTCCCATCATCATTTTCTATTACAACTCGTTTGGAGTTTTTCTTTTCGACAATTGTTACATAGCCTTCTCTTTCTGTCATTATAGCCTGACCTTTTGGAGTTCTACCTTCAAAAAGTTCTTCAACTCTCGGCAGACCCTGAGTGATATCATCACCGGCAACTCCACCTGTGTGGAAGGTACGCATTGTAAGCTGTGTTCCCGGTTCACCAATAGATTGAGCAGCTATAATACCAATAGATTCTCCAATACCTACTATTTCATTTGTAGCCAGGTTCCTGCCATAACATTTTCTGCAGACCCCATGTTTTGCTTCACAGGTAAGCACTGAACGGATTTTTACTTTTTCAATTCCTGCAGCATCTATCTTTTTCATCATTTTTCTGTTAATCATTACATTATTTTCAACAATGACTTCTCCAGTATCAGGATCCACTATTTCTTCAGCAGTTACTCTACCAATACATCTTTCTGCAAGTGTTTCAACTGCTTCAGATCCTTTACCACCAATAGATTCTACATAAATTCCTTCTTCAGTTCCACAGTCATCCTCACGTACTATAACATCCTGAGAAACATCAACAAGCCTTCTTGTTAAATAACCTGAATCAGCTGTTCTCAGTGCAGTATCAGCAAGACCTTTTCTGGCTCCGTGTGTGGATAAGAAATATTCTAAAACATCAAGACCTTCACGGAAACTGGATTTAATTGGAACATCAATAATACGTCCGGAAGGATCTGCCATCAGACCTCTCATACCTGCAAGCTGGGAAATCTGTGATGTATTACCACGGGCACCGGAGATAGCCATAATATAAATATTATTGCTCTCATCCAGGTTATCAAGCAGAGCATCTGTTACCTCATCTTTAGTGTTATTCCAGATATCAACAACTTTTTGATATCTTTCATTTTCGGTAATAGCTCCTCGACGGTAGTGCTTTTCTATTTCGTGTACATCATCTTCAGCTCTTTTTACGATTTCGCCTTTGATAGGAGGTATTTCCGCATCAGATACAGCGATTGTAATACCCGATCTTGTCGCAAAGTCATATCCAAGTGATTTTATTTTATCCAGTGTTTTAGCTGTTTTATCATTACCTACCAGTTCATAAAGATCTGCAATTAAATCTCCCAATTTGCCTTTATCAATTCTCTCATTTATATAATCCATTTCCTGTGGAAACGATTCGTTAAATATAATACGGCCGATAGTTGTTTCTATTATTTCTCCATCCAGTCTAACTTTAACCGGTGACTGTAGGTGTACTTTATCCGTATCATATGCTTTAATTGCTTCATGACTATTTGAAAATATTTTGCCTTCACCTTTCATCCCCGACTTTCTGGTTGTCAAATAAAATATTCCCAGAACCATGTCCTGTGTGGGGATTGTGATTGGACTTCCATCTGAAGGTGTAAGCAGATTTGTGGTTGAAAGCATCAGCAGTCGAGCTTCTGTCTGCGCTTCTGCAGATAGAGGCAGATGTACTGCCATCTGATCACCATCAAAGTCGGCATTATATGCTGTACATACAAGAGGATGCAGTTTTATAGCTTTACCCTCTACCAGTACCGGTTCAAAAGCCTGTATACCCAGACGGTGCAGAGTTGGTGCTCTATTGAGAAGTACTGGATGATCTTTAATCGCTTCTTCTAAAATTCCCCAGACTTCATCATCAACCTGTTCCACCATTCTTTTTGCATTTTTTATATTATGTGCAAATCCCTTATCAACAAGACCTTTCATTACAAAAGGTTTAAAGAGTTCTAACGCCATTTTTTTTGGTAATCCACACTGATGCATTTTTAGTTCTGGCCCTACTACAATAACAGAACGACCCGAATAATCAACACGCTTACCCAGCAGATTCTGACGGAAGCGGCCCTGTTTACCTTTTAGCATATCACTTAAAGACTTGAGGGGTCTGTTTCCAGCACCGGTTACAGGTCTTCCTCTTCGTCCATTATCTATCAGTGCATCTACTGCTTCCTGGAGCATTCTTTTTTCATTTCTAATAATAATTTCTGGTGCGCCAAGATCAAGCAGTCTTTTAAGTCGATTGTTTCTATTTATTACTCTTCTATACAAGTCATTTAAATCCGAAGTTGCAAAACGACCACCATCCAGCTGTACCATCGGTCTCAGATCAGGTGGAATAACAGGTACAACTTCCAGCACAAGATTTGAAGGAGAAAGTCCTGATTCTTCAAGTCCTCCCATTACTTCAAGTCTTCTAACAGCACGTTTTTTTCTCTGTCCTGTTGCATCTTTAACTTCTTTTTTAAGTTCTTTAACTTCTTTTTTCACATCTATTTTACCGAGAAGTTCTTTGATAGCTTCAGCACCCATAGCTGCTTTAAAACTATTCCCAAATTTACTTCTTGCTTCTCGATATTCACTTTCCGGCAGAAGCTGCTTCTCAGACAGCGGTGTATCTCCTGGATCGGTGACTATATAATGAACAAAGTATATAACTTTTTCCAGTGCTCTGGGTGACATATCCATAATCAAACCCAGACGGCTGGGGATACCTTTGAAAAACCAAATGTGCGTACATGGTGCAGCAAGTTCAATATGTCCCATCCGTTCTCTTCTAACTTTAGATCTGGTCACTTCAACTCCACAGCGGTCACATACAACACCCTTGTAGCGGACCCGCTTATATTTGCCACAGTGGCACTCATAGTCTTTGGTAGGCCCAAAAATCTTTTCACAGAACAAACCATCTTTTTCTGGTTTGAGTGTGCGATAATTTATAGTTTCGGGTTTTTTTACTTCACCTCTCGACCAGTCACGAATCTGTTCTGGAGAAGCAACTCCGATCCTCATTGAATCGAAATTATTCACATTTAACAAGGGTCTCTCCCCTTTCTATAATGTAATTATTCGTCATCATCATCTTCATCACGATTAAGTTTTAAGTCTGTATCAAGTCCAAGTTTTTTAGCAGTTTCAGCCATTTCATCTTCATTTTCTGCAACCTGAAGTTCTTCTTCATCTTCAGTAAATATTCTTGCATCTAAACCAAGACTCTGCATTTCTTTTATCAGTACTTTAAATGATTCTGGAATACCTGGCTCAGGTACATTTTCTCCTTTGACAATAGCCTCATATGTTTTTACTCTTCCCACAACATCATCAGATTTTACAGTCAGCATTTCCTGAAGAGTATAAGCAGCTCCATATGCTTCCAGAGCCCAGACTTCCATCTCTCCAAAACGCTGTCCTCCAAATTGAGCTTTACCACCAAGAGGCTGCTGTGTAACAAGAGAATATGGGCCTGTTGATCTGGCGTGTATTTTATCATCAACCAGGTGATGAAGTTTTAAAATATACATAACTCCAACAGTTACTCTATTTTCAAATCTTTTACCGGTTCTTCCATCATAAAGCACGGTTTTACCATCCCGACTGAGTTCAGCTTTTTCCAGAATATCTTCAACCTCTGTTTCAGTAGCACCATTAAATACAGGTGTTTCTACATGAATACCAAGAGACCTTGCAGCCATTCCCAGATGAGTTTCAAGCACCTGTCCAATATTCATACGTGATGGTACGCCAAGAGGATTGAGTACAATTTCTACAGGTTCACCGTTTGGCAAAAACGGCATATCTTCTTCAGGTAGAATCCTGGAAATTACACCTTTATTACCATGGCGGCCTGCCATTTTATCTCCAACAGATATCTTTTTCTTGTTGGCAATATAAACTCTGACCAGTTTATTTACACCTGGTTTGAGTTCATCTCCCTGTTCACGCGAAAATACTTTTACATCTACAACTATTCCTTCTTCACCGTGAGGAACTTTTAAAGAAGTATCTCTAACTTCTCTTGCTTTTTCTCCAAAAATAGCTCTTAAAAGTCTTTCTTCAGCAGAAAGCTCTGTTTCTCCCTTTGGAGTAACTTTTCCAACAAGAATATCTCCTTCTTTTACTTCGGCACCAATTCTTATGATACCACGGTCATCTAAATTTTTAAGAGCATTTTCTCCAACATTGGGAATATCTCTTGTAATCTCTTCTGGCCCAAGTTTAGTATCTCTGGCCTCTGCTTCATGTTCTTCAATATGAATTGAAGTAAATGCATCTTCTTTTACCAGTCTCTCACTGATTAAAATTGCATCCTCATAATTATATCCTTCCCAGGGCATAAACGCTATAAGAGAATTGCGGCCGAGGGCCAGTTCTCCCTTATCTGTTGAAGGACCATCAGCAATTATATCTCCTGCATCAATTCGCTGACCTTTTTCTACTATAGGTCTCTGATTCATACAGCTTCCCTGGTTGGATCTTTTGAATTTAAGAAGGTTATAAGTATCTATTGAACCTTCATCATTTTTAATCATTATTTTGTTTGCAGTTACTCTGCTTACTGTACCGGAATTTTTTGCTATGACTACAACACCTGAATCTTTTGCTGCTTTATGTTCTATACCTGTCGCAACACGGGGTGCATCTGTAATCATAAGCGGAACTGCCTGACGCTGCATATTTGCTCCCATTAGAGCACGGTTGGCATCATCATTTTCCAAAAATGGAATCATTGCAGCAGATACCCCTACCATCTGCTTGGTAGAAACATCCATGTAATCAAGATCTTCCGGATGAACCTCTAAAATATCACCCCGTTTTCGGGCAATAACAAAATCATTTATATAATTACCATCATCATCTATTTCAGCATTAGCCTGAGCTATAATATATTTATCCTCTTCATCAGCAGTGAGATAATCAATCTCATCTGTAACTCTGCAGTCAACAACTTTTCTATATGGAGTCATCAAAAATCCAAATTCATTTGTCTTGGAATAAGTACTCATAGAACCTATTAGACCAATGTTTGGACCCTCAGGTGTTTCAATAGGACATATACGCCCATAATGTGAATGATGCACATCTCGCACATCAAATCCAGCTCTTTCTCTACTTAAACCACCTGGCCCTAATGCACTCAGTCTTCTTTTGTGAGTCAATTCGGACATCGGGTTTGTCTGATCCATAAATTGAGAAAGCTGACTGCTTCCAAAAAATTCCTGTATAGATGCCACTACAGGCCTTGTGTTTATTAATGCCTGTGGAGTAACAACATCTATATCCTGAATTGTCATTCTTTCTCTAACAACTCTTTCCATCCTTGATAAACCAATTCTAAACTGATTTTGCAGCAGTTCTCCCACTGTTTTTAATCGGCGATTGCCGAGGTGGTCAATATCATCAATATATGCATCTTCTTCATTATAAATAAGCTTTATCATATACTGCACTGTTGCTACAATATCATCTATATGAAGATATTTTCTGTCTTTATCAATATCCAGCTCTAATTTTTTATTTAATTTGTACCGGCCAACTGCAGCCAGATCATATCTTTTGTGATCAAAAAATAGGGAATTTAATAGGTTGGTGGCACTTTCAACTGTCGGCGGTTCTCCTGGACGAAGTCTTTTATATAGTTCTATTAGTGCTTCATCCTGTGATTCTGTACTATCTCGTTCAATTGTATCATGTACAACTTCTGAGTCGCCAAAAAGTTCCAATAATTCGGAGTCTGTTCCAAAACCTAAAGCTCTAAACAGCACTGTTGACGGCATTTTTCTTGTTCTATCAACGCGAACTGAAACAATACGTTTTTTGTCATATTCAAATTCGATCCAGGCACCTCTATTAGGAATAATACTGCCTGAAATTAATCTTCTTCCATCTTTTGTTCTTTCATCGTCAAAATAAACACCAGATGATCTAACCAGCTGATTAACCACAACTCTCTCAGCACCATTAATAATAAAAGTACCTTTATCAGTCATTAGTGGAAAATCACCCATAAAAACTTCCTGCTCTTTTACTTCTCCTGTTTCTTTATTAATCAACCTTACTTTCACCTGTAAAGAAGCAGAATAAGTATCATCCCGATCACGGCATTCCTCAACCGTATATTCAGGATCTTCAAGATAATAATCAACAAATTCTAATACCAGGTTTTCGGAAAAATCCTCAATTGGAGAGATTTCTTCAAAAACTTCTTTCAATCCTTCTTCCAGAAACCACTGGTAAGAGTTCAACTGTGTATAGATCAGATCTGGTAAGTCCATTGCATCTTCTATCTTGCTGAAACTATATCTTTCCCTTACCGTTGACATCTTCGCACCCCCAGGAAATACTTAATAATTTAAACAATACTTTCCCATTATAAACTTTTTTATTTACCTTATAGACATCTACTAATATTAACACAAGTCAACAGTGTTGTCAAGATTCTGGAAAATTATTTTTCCTATAAGAAAATAGTCCTGCCTTTAACTTACAGGCAGGACTATTTATTGATATTATATTCAAAATGTTTTTTTATTACTTAAGTTCTACTGTTGCTCCAGCTTCTTCTAATTTTTCTTTCATTTCTTCTGCTTCTTCTTTACTTAATCCTTCTTTTACGTTCTGAGGTGCATCATCAACTACAGCTTTAGCTTCTTTCAGGCCGAGACCTGTAAGTTCTCTAACTGCTTTGATAACTTTAATCTTTTTAGAACCAATATCTGCAAGAAATACATCAAATTCAGTTTTTTCTTCTTCTGCAGATCCTCCGCCTCCGGAAGCAGCAGCCATTGCAACAGGTGCTGCAGCACTTACACCAAATTTATCCTCAAGTTCCTCAACTAATTCTGAAAGTTCCAGTACACTCATTTCCTCAATTGCTTTAATAATTTCTTCTTTATTCATTATAAATCCTCCTTATTTTTTTACACCTTTTTTTAAGCTTTTTGTTCTTTTATTTGACTCAATACCTGAACTAAACCACGAACATTACCCTGCAGCACATTAACCAGTCCAGTAAGGGGTGCTTTCATACCAGCAAACGCCTGTGCCAGTAATTGTTCTCTGGACGGTATTTTAGCAAGGGATTTAACTTTATCAATATCTATAATTTCACCATTTAACATACCAGCTTTTATTTCAAGAACTTCATGATCTTCAGCAAAATCTACAAGTATCTTAGCAGGAGAAACCGGGTCCTCCATCCCAAAAGCAATTGCTGTAGGTCCACTAAAGAATTCGGTCATTTCTTCCATCTCAACATCACCTGCAGCAATAGTAGCAAGGGTGTTTTTAACTACTTTGTAATCTACACCAGCTTCTCTCAGCTGTTTTCTCAGCTCTGTCATTTCCGCTACATCAAGGCCGAGATAATCGGTAATTACCATAGATTTTGATCCTGTAAATTTATCAGTAAGTTCCTTAACAACTGCTTCTTTTTCTGGTCTTGCCATAAATTTCACCCCCTCAGTTTCGAAACATTAAAAAAACCTCCTGTTGACAGGCAGGAGGCAGTAATATACAGTAATTGCATAATTACAATTTACAAAAAGTTAACCTCGGCAGGATATTAAGCTTTTTCAGCCCCCGCTGTCTTCGGATAAATATTCTCTTTTCTTCAGTTAATATATCACAAAAATTATTATGCGTCAACTCTAACGTCCAACTAATGCTAAACTTGCTGCAGGATCTATTTTAACTCCCGGCCCCATAGTTGACGAAATGGCCAGAGTTCTAAAATATCTTCCTTTTGCAGCTGCCGGACGTTCTTTTGCCAGAGTCTCAATAATAGTTTTATAATTATTTAACAGCTGTTCTAATGAAAAAGATGCTTTTCCGATTGGTAAATGAACAATTCCAGTTTTATCAACTCTATATTCAAGTTTACCTGCTTTGAATTCTTCAACAGCTTTTTCCAGTTCAAATGTTACTGTTCCAGCTTTCGGATTTGGCATTAACCCTTTTGGACCTAAAATCCTTCCGAGTCTTCCAACAACACTCATCATATCTGGTGTTGCAACAGCCAGATCAAAATCTAACCATCCACCTTCAATTTTTTCTGCTAATTCTTCAGCACCAACAAAATCTGCACCTGCCTCTTCAGCTTCTTTTGCTTTTTCTCCCTTAGCAAAAACTACCAGAGTAATCTCCTGGCCTGTACCTTCAGGCATAACTACAGTACCTCTAATGTTCTGATCTGCATGCTTTGGATTAACACCAAGTTTTGCAGATAATTCAACAGTTTCATCAAAGTTTGCACTGGCTGTTTCCTTAACTAAATTAAAAGCTTCAGCTGGGTCGTATAATTTATCTCGATCAACTTTTTGCCTGCTCTCTTTATAACGCCTGCTGTGTTTTCCCATAAAAAATCTCCTCCTTGTGGTATTATCGGATTAATTCCTCCCACATCTATAAAACGGAAAGAACAATCAAAATTATTTTTCAATTAAAATTCCCATACTTCTTGCTGTACCTGCAATCATACTCATCGCAGCTTCCATACTACCTGCATTTAAATCAGGCATTTTTGTTTCAGCAATTTTTCTTACAGCTTCTTTACTAACCGTAGCCACTTTGTCAACATTCGGCTCACCAGAAGCAGTATCAATCCCAGCTGCCTGTTTAAGCAGTACTGCTGCAGGTGGAGTTTTGGTTATAAAATCAAATGATCTATCCTGATAAACAGTTATTTCTACCGGTATAATTGTTCCCTGCTGTTCTTTAGTTTTAGCATTAAATGCTTTACAGAATTCCATTATATTAACACCATGCTGACCTAACGCAGGGCCTACTGGTGGTGCAGGGTTTGCCTGTCCTCCGGGTATCTGAAGTTTAATAACATTCATAACTTTTTTAGCCATTATTAACACCCCTTTCTACTAATAATTCTATGTCACAAATTACTGTTTTTCTATTTGAGAAAATTCTAATTCCACAGGAGTATCTCTACCAAACATAGAGACAAGTACTTTAACTTTACCCTGCTGTGGATGAACCTCTTTTACAACTCCAACAAAGTCTTCAAATGGACCGTCTGTAACCGTAATCTTATCTCCAACTTCAAAGTCGATGGTCATATCCTGTTCTTTCATGCCCATACCCTGTAAAATATGTTCAACTTCTTCTGGCTGAAGTGGCAGTGGTTTAGTTCCACTACTAACAAAGCCTGTTACTCCAGGTGTATTTCTTACAACATACCAGGAATCATCACTCATATCCATTTCGACCAGAACATAACCGGGAAAAATTTTCTTTTCAACAACTTTATCTTTACCCTTTTTCTTTTCAATTTTTTCTTCAATAGGCACCAGGATACGGAAAATTTTATCTTCCATACCAGTACTTTCAATTCTTTTTTCTAGATTAGCCTTTACTTTTTTCTCATGTCCGGAATAAGTATGGACAACATACCATTTATTCTCTTCAGTCATATTTTAAGGACCCTTAACCAAAAAGGACCCTCACCTCCTCAGTTACATTATTAATGGAGTAATTATATTGGCCAATAATAAATCTATAACACCGATAAATGCTATAAGAGATATTACTGTTACTAAAACCACTAAAGTATTTGAAGCTACTTCTTCTTTATTTGGCCAATTTACTTTTTTCAGTTCTGACTTTACCTGGCGAAAAAACTTAGTTATTTTACCAAAAAAACCGGTCTTTGCCATAAAAATACCACTTCCTTAAATTAAGTATTCAGGAAAAAAACCTACTTTGTTTCACGATGGAGGGTGTGTTCTTTACAAAATTTACAGTATTTTTTCAGTTCCAATCTATCTCTTGTATTCTTCTTATTCTTTTTTGTAGAATAATTTCTGTTTTTACATTCAGTACATTCCAGTGTGATAATTTCTCTCATCGTAAATCCACCTCCTCGATCCAATCTACTTACTCTGTTAGTATTATATATTCAAATCTGTACAATTTCTGTCCTGCTTTTTCCCAGAGCTATAACCTTAATTAATTTAACATATTCTCAGATGAATGTCAATATTTTTTAGAAAAAAAGCATGTGCAGTATAAGTCTGCACATGCCTATTGAAAACAATTTAAGTTATATCAACAAGGCAAATCAAAATTTTTGCTTTACTCAATAATTTCAGTAACAACTCCGGCACCAACTGTGTGGCCGCCTTCACGGATTGCAAAACGTAGTCCTTCTTCCATAGCTATTGGAGTAATCAGTTCTCCTACCATTTCGATATTATCTCCTGGCATTACCATTTCTACTCCTTCTGGTAATTTTATGTCTCCTGTTACATCTGTTGTACGGAAGTAAAACTGGGGGCGATATCCATCAAAAAATGGTGTGTGTCTTCCACCCTCATCTTTGCTCAGTACATATACCTCTGCCTTAAACTTTGTATGAGGTGTTATGCTCCCTGGCTTTGCAAGTACCTGTCCTCTCTCTATATCTTCTCTCTTTACTCCTCTTAAAAGAGCTCCAATGTTATCTCCTGCTACTGCTTCATCCAGCAGCTTACGGAACATCTCTACTCCTGTTACTACTGTGCTTGTTGTATCTTTAATACCTACTATCTCTACCTCATCCTGTGGATGTAATGTTCCTCTTTCCACACGACCTGTTGCCACTGTTCCACGTCCTGTGATTGAGAATACATCCTCTACAGGCATTAAGAATGGTTTGTCTGTTTCTCTCTGCGGCTCTGGAATGTAGTTATCTACTGCTTCCATAAGCTCTATAATCTTCTTACCCCATTCTCCTTCAGGGTCTCCATTTTCAGCTGCTTTTAAAGCAGATCCTACTATTACTGGAATATCGTCTCCTGGGAAGTCATATTCATCTAAGAGTTCTCTTACTTCCATCTCTACCAGTTCTATTAACTCTTCGTCATCTACCATATCTGCTTTGTTTAAGAATACTACTATTGATGGTACACCAACCTGACGTGCTAAGAGAATATGCTCTCTTGTCTGCGGCATTGGTCCATCTGCTGCAGATACTACAAGGATTGCTCCATCCATCTGTGCTGCCCCTGTAATCATATTCTTTACATAGTCAGCGTGTCCTGGACAATCTACGTGAGCATAGTGTCTTTTTTCTGTTTCATACTCCACGTGAGATGTCGCAATTGTAATTCCTCTTTCTTTTTCTTCTGGTGCATTATCGATTGAATCAAAGGCTCTTACCTCTGCTCCACCATAATTTGCAAGCACTGTTGTGATTGCTGCTGTTAATGTTGTCTTTCCATGGTCAACATGTCCTATTGTTCCTATGTTAACATGCGGTTTTGTTCTTTCGAATTTCTTTTTTGCCATCTTTTTTGTCCCCCTTAAATATCTCTTCTAATATGTATTCCCGGGTAAAACTACCCACAAAAAAGGCCTGTCGGCTGCAGGCCGTTCCACCGTCAATGACAGCAGTAATTTATTTAAATTAGAAATTTCTAGATATTGTGCTTCTCTAGAAATACTTCTAATTTCCTTTTTACTCTCTGCAGAGCATTGTCTACTGATTTTACATGCTTATCAAGAGAATCAGCAATTTTCTGGTAAGATTTCCCTTCAAGATATTCCTGTAACACATCAAATTCAAGTTCACTTAACATACTTGATATTTCTGATTCTATTAAATCATATGTTTCATTACTTATAAAAAGTGCTTCTGGATTAGAAAGTTTCCCACCTTTAAGTACATCAAGTAATGTCCGATCTGATTCTTCGTCATAGATTGGTTTATTTAAAGATACATATGTGTTTAGAGGCTGATGTTTCTGGCGTGTTGCAGCTTTTATAGCAGTGATAATTTGTCGTGTTATACAGAGTTCTGCAAAAGCTCTGAATGAAGCAAGTCGTTCAATTTTATAATCTCGCACAGCTTTATAGAGGCCAATCATACCTTCCTGAACTATATCTTCCCGGTCAGCACCTACAAGAAAATAAGATCTGGACTTTGCCAGAACAAAATTCTTATAGCGCCTGATTAGGGTTTCCTGAGCTTCGACATCACCCTGGTGAACCAGTTCAATAAGTTCATCATCGGCCATCTGTTTATACTCTTCAAAACTTATATTATCAAAATCAAGTTCCTGAGCATTACTTTTCAACCAGAATCCCCTCCCTTATACATTACTATTATACTTGTTTAAAAAAGGTTCGTCAAGAATTATCTTTTCAATCTCTGGCGTACCGCCTCATAGATAATAACACCTGCTGCAACCGATGCATTTAAAGATCCCAGTTTAGAAAACATAGGTATTTTAACTAAGAAATCACAATTTTCTTTAACAAGCCTCCGGAGACCATTCCCTTCACTGCCGATTACAATTCCCAGTGATCCTTTTAGATCAGCATCAAAATGATACTGACCTGCTTTAACATCGGCACCTGCTATCCAGAAACCTTCTTCTTTGAGATCTTTAATAGTATAATTAATATTTGTAACCTGTATTAGAGGTACGTGTTCTGCAGCTCCAGCAGACGATTTTAAAACAACCGGAGTTATGCCAGCAGCACGTCTCTCCTGATATATAACTGCATCTGCACCAGCAGCATAAGCTGTTCTTATAATAGCACCAAAATTATGTGGATCTTTAATTTCATCTAATATTACCACCAGAGGGTCTCCATTTTTTTCTTTTATATCTGCAGATAAATCTCCCATAGTATATTCTGGAAGAGAGTCTGCTTCTGCTATTACACCCTGGTGTGAATGAGAAAGAGATGTTTCATCCAGCTTATTTTTAGAAATCCTGCTGATCGAAATATTTTTAGATTCGGCCAGTTTTATTATTTCATCCACAGTATCACCAAAAATATTATTCTGAATAAATATTCTGTGAATCTTCCTTTTACCTCTTAATGCTTCATAAACAGGATTTCTTCCTTCAATTCTTGCCATAAATTTATTCTCCTCTTTCTTTTTTCATTCTTTCTAATCTTCCACAGCTCAATTCACCTTCAGGGCATATACCATCTGTTACACAGGGAGGGCCTGCCTGTTCAAATAAAATAGGGGCAACTTCTTTTACCTGTTTTAACATCTGATTTGCAATACTTCTGATTTCCCACTGAGCTCTTGTACAGCAGCGCAGTCGAAAAAAATGATGAAGTGATCTGGCATTATAGGAAACCATCAAATTGGTCTTTACTGTCGGAAGCACAAAACGTGCATCTTCAGCCGGGATATCATTTTCCAGCATTTCTTTATATAACTCTTTCCCTTGTTTCATCCAGTCTCTATATTTCTCAGACGTTTTTTTGTTTTTAGATATGGAAGGAGGAGTAATATAATCAAACTCATCTTCAACAACATATCTCTGAGATCGCTGGCTGTAAGAAGTACCTATCCTCTGTCTTACAAGTTGATGACTTGCAACTCTGCTGCAGACGATATGGAAATAAAAATAAGTATGTTCTAAAGTTGAATGATGACCCATTTCAACTACTTTTCTTACCAGTTTATTAACTTCTTCCTCTGACATCTTAGCCTGAAGTTCTCTAGCTCCATCTTTGGAATAACATAATCTTGCAGCAGTTGCAACATTTCTTTCTGGATCTTTAGTATAATCTATCAGTTCTGCTTTTGCTTTAACTTCCATATCAGACCTCCTCATCTTCTCTTTCGGAAGAGATTTCCCATTCAGGACCTCTTGGTGTATCTTTTACATCAATACCGATTGCTTTTAGTCGATCTCTAATGAGGTCAGCCTTTTTCCAGTCCTTATCCTCTCTGGCACTTTCTCTTAGATCCAGCAGTATATCTATCAGTGAATTTACCAATTCAGAATCATTTACATCATATTCAGCATTAGAAAATTCCAGTCCCAGTACATCTGCCAGCAGTGTAAATACTTCTTCTGCTTCTTCAAGCAGAGAAAAGTTTTTCTCATTTAGTTCAAAATCAGTTCTATTAATATAGCGATTTATATCACCTGCAAAATCATGTATAACCCCCATTGCCCTGGCAGTATTAAAATCATCATCCATTGCTTCTTCGAATTCTTCCTGTCTTATTTTTATCGATTTAGAAAACCTGTCATTTTCGGCTTCATCTTCCATATTATCTCCTATATGTCCGGCCAAAATTCCAGCCAGCTGTCTTCTAGTATTAGTTAATCTTTTATAGG
Source organism: Bacillota bacterium (assembly GCA_051747745.1). Lineage (GTDB taxonomy): Bacteria > Bacillota > Halanaerobiia > Halanaerobiales > Halanaerobiaceae > QPJE01. The sequence goes on from JBNJGL010000003.1 coordinate 73,949, forward strand.
CAGTTTCGGCTTCTTCCAGCTGTTCAAAACTAAAATCTATCGGACTTCCATAATGTCTGCTCAGCAGAAAATAGCGTACAACTTCACCTGAGAAGTGTTTCAGCACCTCTCTTGTTGTGAAAAAGTTTCCAACTGATTTTGACATTTTTTCTCCCTTAAGATTAACAGTTCCATTATGAAGCCAGTATTTAACAAATCTTTGCCCACTGTATGCTTCTGACTGTGCTATTTCATTTTCATGATGAGGAAAAATCAGGTCTGTTCCTCCACCGTGAATATCAAAAGTTGCTCCAAATCTTTTCATAGACATGGCAGAACATTCTATATGCCAGCCCGGCCATCCTTCACCCCATGGGCTGTCCCATCCCTCTCCAGGCTCAACCTTTTTCCAGAGTGCAAAATCCATTGGATGTCTTTTATCTTCTTTCACTTCGATTCTTGCGCCAGCCTGCATATCTTCAATTGTTCTTCCGGAAAGTTTGCCGTAATCATCAAAGCTTTCCACACTAAAATACACATTGCCTTCAGATTCATATGCATATCCCTTTTTAATTAAAGTTTCCACCATTTCTATTATCTCATCAATATTCTCACTAACACGCAGATACATATCTGCAGGTCTTATATTGAGTTCTTTAATATCTTCCAGAAATGCTTTAGCATATTTGTCGGCAAGTTCTGCAGGTTTCATACCTTCTTCTTCTGCCCTTACGACAATTTTTTCATTTATATCTGTAAAATTTGAAATATATTGAACTTCAAATCCTAAATACTCTAGATAGCGTCTTATTACATCATAATTAATGGCACTTCTGATATGCCCAATATGAGAATAATTTTGAACTGTCAGACCACAGACATACATTTTTACCAGGCCATCTTCTACCGGTTCAAACACTTCTTTTTGTCTGCTTAGAGTATTATATACTTTCAGCATATTTCCACCCCTCTCCTTTTTAAAAAAGAGTCTTCACTCAAAGAGAGGAAGACTCAATTTATTCTTATTTATTTGATGCCAGCTCTAGCGCATAATCAAGTCTTCTTGCAACTTCATCAGCACCAAAAATTGAGATAACACTGGTCATTTCCGGGCCAGAACCTTTAGCAGTTATTGCAAATCTAACCGGGTGATAAATTGTTCTTGTTTTAACTGGAAGTTCACTCTTCATTTCTTTAAATATGCTGCCAACAGCTTCTGGAGTAATATCATCTAAAGCATACAGCTTTTTTTTCAGAGTTTCAAAAACAAGTTTAACATCCTCTCCCATAAATTCTTCGGCCGCTTTTTCTTTATCAGAAAACTCAATATCTGTTAAAAATAATTCAGCTTCCTCTGGTATCTGTGCCAGATAGTCAACAGAAGTTCTAACTTCATCTATAACTTTTTCCAGCCATTCTCTTTCTTCAACAGCCTTTATTTCATCGATCAGTCCGGCCTTTATAAGAAAAGGTAGAGAAAGTTCAACAATCCTGTCAAGATTGCTTTCTCTGATATATTTTCCATTAACCCAGTTCAATTTATCCCTATCAAAAACAGCTCCACTTTTATTTACATCTTCAATAGAGAAACGTTCAATAATTTCTTCGCGCGAAAGAATTTCTTCTTCATCACCGGGAGACCATCCCAGTAAAGCCATAAAATTAAACAGTGCTTCTGGGAGATATCCCTGCTCCCTAAATTCTCCCACATAAACAGAATCTTTGCCGCGTTTTTTGAGTTTTGCTCTGTTTTCATCCAGTATTAAAGGAAGGTGGGCAAAATTAGGCAAATCAAATCCGAGAGCTCTGTAAAGAAGAATCTGTTTTGGTGTATTAGAAAGATGATCTTCTCCTCTTATTACATGGGAGATCTTCATCAGGGCATCATCTATTACAACTGCAAAATTATATGTGGGCATTCCATCTGATTTGAAAATAATGAAGTCATCTAAAACAGAACTATTAAACGTAACATTACCTCTAATCAAATCTTTAACAATTATATCTTCCGCTTCATCAGGTAGACGAAATCTTATAACTGGTTCTCTTCCTTCCTGACGAAACTTTTCTTTTTCTTTTTCTGTTAAATTTCTGCATGAACCATCATATCGCGGCATTCTATCCTCAGCCTGAGCTTTTTTCCGCATTTCTTCTAATTCTTCCTGTGTGCAGTAACAGTGATATGCTTTTCCCTCTTCAAGCAGCTTTTCAGCATATTTTTTATAAATTTCAATTCTTTCAGTCTGCCTGTATGGTCCATAGTCACCACCAATACCAACACCTTCATCTGCATCCAGACCCAGCCACTGCATTTCCTGCAGTATAATATCTTCAAACTCTTTGGTTGATCTGGCCTGGTCAGTATCTTCTATCCTTAAAACAAGTTCCCCACCTTTTTGTCTGGCAACAAGCCAGTTAAAAAGTGCAGTCCTCATATTACCAATATGAATTTTTCCCGTTGGACTGGGGGGGAACCGCAGTCTTATATCATTCATAAAATTATTCCTCCTATTATTTATATAACACTAGTTCCAACTGTTAACTGTTCTGGTCCATCGACAAGAGCATGTCCAAAACGTCCAAAAATAGCTGCCGAGATATGACCTTCTCCTCTAACAACTGCAATTTTGAATCCTCCACCAAGACCTGGATTTATTAGAGCCAGCTGGCTGTAGGCATCTTTAACCGCATTGGAAATAGCCATTTTTTCCCTAGAGTTTTCACTGATTACACCTCTTGCAATTGCAGCAACTGTTGTACTTTCCCTCAGTTTTATCGGCAGTTTTTCTGCATTTGCACCGGTCTGTGTAATTGCACCCCTATATCCATATCCTTCAATCTTTTTTAACCAGTATTCTTCATAATCTCTGCTTCTTGTCATAGCAAGATAAATAGCAGAACTTTCTGGAGTTATGGTTTTCTTTTCCATCGCCATTTCTTCTTCTTCATCTCTAAGATATCCATAAACAATATCTTCGGCTGTTACTACTCCAACTAAATTTTTCCTGCCATCAAATACCGGCAGACCACCAATTCTATTATCAGATAAAACTTTAGCTGCTTCCTGTACCGTATTATCTGTTTTTATTGTTATTAAATCTACAGACATAAATTCCTTTACAGCAGCATTTAAGTCTTTTTCCGAAATTATATCACCATCAGTAAGCATTCCTACAAGTTTACCATCTTCTACAATCAGCAGACGTCCTATTTTATTAATAGAAAGCATTTTTTCTGCTTCCAGTATAGTCGCATCTGGTCCTATTGTAATCGGATCTTCAGTCATTATATCTTTAACTAACATCATATCTGCTCCCTTCTTTGCCAAACCTCTGAAAAAAACGAAAAATTTCCTTCTCAATAATACTTACTGCTGCATATGCAGCAATACCTTCTCCTCTACCTATAAAACCCATTTTTTCATTGGTTGTTGCCTTAAGATTTATTTTGTTTTTTTGAATATTCATTTCCCTACTAAGTGAATTTAAAATTACATCACGATAGGGAGAAATTTTGGGTTTTTCTGCTAACAGAGTTAAATCACAGTTGTTAATAATATAGCCAGAATTCTCTACTTTATCTACTACAGTTCTGAGCAATTTCAAACTGCTTATATCTTTAAACTGTGGGTCCTCATCTGGAAAGTGTTTTCCAATATCACCTTCAGCTAAAGCACCTAATAGTGCATCCATGAGTGCATGTGTCAGCACATCTGCATCTGAGTGACCCAGAAGTCCTCTGTCTGATGGAATTTCTATTCCACCAAGTACAAGTTTTCTATCTGAACTAAATCTGTGGCTGTCATAAGCAAATCCCACTTTAAACAATTATTTTCTCTCCTTTAAAACCAGCTCTGCCTGAAACAGGTCTTCAGGTGTAGTAATTTTAAAATTGTTATACTCTCCACTTACCACAAAAACTCTATGACCATATTCTTCAACTATAGATGCATCATCAAGGGCTGTGTTTAATTCAAACTCTTGATGAGCATTTAAAATCAGATCTTTTCTGAAAGCCTGTGGAGTTTGGATTGCAGATAATTTTTCTCTCTCCAGTGTTTTTACGACAAAGCCATCCTCAATAATTTTTACAGTATCCTTAACTTTAACTCCACATGTAACTGCATCATGTTTTAAAACTTCTGAATAACATCTTTCAATTAACTCCACACTAAGCAGAGGTCTTGCTCCATCATGTACCATTACATATTCAACGGGCTGGCAGAATCCACACAAACCATTATAAACTGAATCTTTTCTGGTCTCTCCACCTTCTACAAGAGTTAAATTTATATCTTCACTTGAAAAGAATGGTTCTATTTTTTGATGAAAAAAATTTTTTTCATCTGGGTGCAGGACTACAACTATTTCTGATGCCTTACCCCAGTCAACAAAAGCTTTTAAAGTATGGTACAAAATAGGTTTTGAGCCAAGCTGTAGATACTGCTTATTTATTTCTCGATTCATTCTGCGGCCCTGTCCAGCGGCCGGTATTACAATTCCTATTTTCTCCATATTATTTCACTCTTTCTACATTGCATTTTCGTTAACATTCGGTTTAGCAAAAATCATTCTTCCAGCTGCAGTCTGCAGAACACTTGTAACAAGTACTGAAATATCATCACCCATATATTTAACACCTTCGTCTATTACAATCATGGTACCATCATCTAAATAAGCAACACCCTGACCATTTTCTTTACCCTCTTTTATAACTTTTACATCCATTTCTTCTCCAGGTAAAACTACAGGTTTTACTGCATTTGCCAGCTCATTTATATTTAATACAACAACTCCCTGAAGTTCAGCAACTTTATTTAGATTATAGTCATTGGTTAGTATTTTAGCATCAATTACCTGTGCTAATCTAACAAGCTTGCTGTCAACTTCGACAATCTCCTCAAAATCTTTTTCTACAATTTTAACATCTATTTTAGGAGTATTCTGCATCTGTTTTAATATATCGAGACCTCTTCTGCCCCTGTTTCTTTTTAAAGCATCTGAAGAATCAGCAATATGACGAAGCTCTTCTAATACAAATTCAGGGATAATTAATTTCCCTTCTATAAATCCAGTTTTACATATATCATAAATTCTCCCATCAATTATTACACTGGTATCAAGTACCTTATCACTATTACTGTTTTTATTCTGCATATATTCCATTCCGTTTTTACTGTTGTCAAACAAAAATTTACTGATTTCGTTTTCTCTATTTATTGCCAGTGCAAAACCCATATAAGTAAAAGTAAGATTTATAAGAATCTGAATAGGCATTCCTACTCTTGGAATTTTAGGAATAGAAAAAACAAAATTAATAATAGCACCAAAAATAAGTCCAATTATAAGTCCAATAATTCCAATTACGATTTTCTTCCAGGTTATTTCTTTTAACTTTATTTCAAAATTCATAATCAGGTCGAGGGATTTTTCTAAAATATAATAAATAAGAAAAAACCCGGTAGCAGTTCCAATTACTATACCGAGAAATTGTGTTGTTACAAACAAACCAGTCCAGTTCTGCCAGGTGAACTTATAATCACTGGCAAGAGAAAACACATGTACTAGATTATATCCTATAATTCCACCAAAGATACTGAAAATAACTCTCATTATTTTCTTTAACATAGTATCACCTCCTTTGTATTAATTTCACCCTAATTATTCTTCTTCTTCATTTTCTTCCTCATGTTCGGCAAAAAGTTTATCCAATTTTTCCTGAATATCTTCTTCTGTCATATCTTTTGCAAGAACCAGTTCACTTATTAGTATCTGTCTTGCATTACTTAACATTTTCTTTTCTCCTGTAGAAAGGCCCTTTTCCTGGTCTCTAATTGTCAGATTGCGCACAACTTCGCCAACCTCAAATATATCACCTGTTTTAAGTTTCTCCATATTGGCTCTATATCTGCGGTTCCAATTCTGTGACATTTTGCTTTTATCACCTCGCAGCAGATCAAAAACCTCATCTGCTGTCTGCTCATCAATAACACTTCTAATCCCGATCTCATCTACCTTTTCCACTGGAATCATAACTTTCATTTCTCCAATCGGAAGTTTCATTATATAATACTCTTTTTTCTCATCTAATATGGTTTTAGTCTCTATAGAAACAATGGTACCTGCACCATGATTAGGATAGACGACTTTATCACCTATTTTATACATTTTATCCACTCCTCTTTAATAAAAGCAACAAAAATCCACAATACAATTATACCATTCGCTATTCTACCAGTCAATCTGAGAAAATTTTATTAAATATGCCTGTCAAGCAAAACCTGGTCTCTCAATCTTCTCAAACCATCTTTTATAGCCTGTGCCCTTACTTCACCTATTCCATCTACATCGTCCAGCTCATCTGCTGAAGCTCTGATAACTTCCTGCAGATTTTCAAAATGTTCTACCAGATTTTCTATTACAGGCATCGGCAGACGGGGGATTTTACGAAGAACTCTGTAGCCTCTTGGTGAAACTGATTGATCAAGAGCATTTACACTAC
>JBNJGL010000004.1:0-14462 GCA_051747745.1 Bacillota bacterium
TCTGGTAGTAATGACAGGGCCAGTTTTGATAATGCCTGGATTACCTAAGAGACCATCATCAGAAGATATAGATGTAGATGCAGATGGAAAGATTTCCGGATTGTTTTAGAGTTAACAGATAATTATAAAAGATTAGTATATAATTTATATTAATTACAAAAATATAATAAATTTAATATGATAGAGTAGGCGAGAGGCGTAAATGTGTTCAGAGATGGGACGTTGCTCTGAAACGAAAGTTTTGGCTGAAATGTTAAAAACTGCGTTCTCTTTGTCGCGTCCGCTGTCATCAAAGTATCCTCTTTCTTTGGTGCAGTCCTATCATGACCCAAAGAGGGGGAGGTGCGTGTAAAAATGAAAATTACAACAAAAAGAATTGCCTATTTATCTTTTTTGACAGCATTGAGCATTATATTAACTAGAATGCTGAGTATTAGAATACCAATTGCTGGTGTTGAAGGAGTAAGGATTGGATTTGGTTCACTGCCAATTATTTTTGCGGGTGTGGCACTGGGTCCCCTTGCTGGAGGAATAGTGGGAGCTCTGGCAGATTTTTTGGGATATTTTATTAACCCTATGGGAGCATATATGCCTCATTTTACTCTTACATCATTCTTAACAGGATTTATACCGGGAGTGATGGTCTTTTATGTTTTGAAGAGGTGTAGAACACTACCTATACTGCTTATTTCTATAGCGGTTGGGCAGATAATAAGTTCACTGTTTTTAGTACCATATTTTATAAACTTACTTTTTGCAGTTCCATATAAAGTTTTAATGCCGCCGCGTGTATTAAGTCAGCTTATAAATATACCTCTTTATGCTTATTTTGTTAAGGTTCTGCTGAACTATAATATTATTAAAATTAGAGATATTACGGCAGGAAATCCATGTTAAATCAATTTAGTATTTAGATACTAAAACTGGCATATAGTTGGTTAAAAATTTGTTAAAAAATATAATATTTTGATTATAAAAATCCGGATTACCTATTATTTATTTTTAAGATTTTTAATATAGGTAACCGGATTTTATTTTTATTTAAAGTTTCAATTATTATTATATTTTAAATTATAATATATTGGTAAAAATATAGAGGTGGGTTATTAACCCACCTCATACAATCATATATTTAATTTTTTAGAAATTACTCTGCTACAGTTCCTTCTCCAAATCCTACTTCTTCCAGCCATTCTGTAGGATATCCAACAGATTCTATTTTATCTGGATGATTTATATAACCATCATTATATTTATAAATCATCTCATCAGCGAATTCCCACCATGCATCTACAACTTTTTTAGCATTATTGTAGCTGTATTCTGTTAGAAAATCTTCAGTGGTTTCTTCACCATGAATATTATAAATTTCTACAGCAGCTTTATCAATTGCTGGCTGCATTTCAAAGAATTTATCTTCATATTTTTCCTGCATTGCTTTAATATCTTCAATCATATATGAGTATTTGAGATCTGCCCAGTTGGATACAAAATCAAATGCCCACCAGGCTGAAGATCTATCAAATTTATCTCTTCTGCCAGAAGTAAATGATTCAGGCAGTTCTTTAGTACCACTGTATACAGGCACATAACAGGTAGAATGTGGAGCATCTTCACCGAACCAGAGTACTGATCTTACTGGAGATGGCATCCAGCCTCTGGCCTGTCCAATAAAACTGTAAGAACAGCGGAACATTGAGATGGCTCTTTCCCAGTCCATATCTTTTTTACCTTCAGGTTTTACAGTAGAAGGTGTAGGATATCTGTTAGGTGTGCCAAATGGTCCAGCTGCCAGACCTTCTGTAAGATCAAATCTTGTACCTTCATAATGATCACGTTTAAGTGCCATTAAATCCTGTGCTGAAACCTTTTCGTCAGGTTTTACAGAGAATGGATAGCGATCTGCTTTAGGATCAAAATTCTGTGATGGAGCAAGTTTAGAAAGAACTCTCCACTCACGGCGCTTCTGATAATATTCTGCTCCATATGGATCTGGATTATATGCTTCACAGAACAAGAATTCTTCAGAAGGATCCCACCAGCCCATTTCTTCTGCAAATGATTTTACATTATCAGATGCCATTGCTTTATCAGGATCATCAAGGTCAAGGGTGTCGATTCTACTTCTGTTAGCTACAACACTAATATGTCCATCTGGAACTCGCTTAGCTGCCCATACAGCACCAGGTTTGTCACTGCCGGGAGACCAGAGTGGTCCAGGTCCTACAATTTCGAACATCCATGCTTCTTCACCATCGATTACAGTAAGTGATTCTCCTCCATCACCATAACCATATTTTTCTGCCAGTTCACCCATAATCTGTACCGCTTCTCTGGCAGTTTTAGCTCTCTGAAGTGCAAGTCTTTCTAATTCCTCAATCATTAAAATTGCATCTGTATTACCAAGTTCACTTCTGCCGCTGAAAGTAGCTTCACCAATCATTACTCCATGTTCATTCATGAAAGGATAGGCAATGTGGAAATAAGTATAAGTTTCTTCAACTTGAGGAATTTCTCCCAGTTCTGTAACTGTATAACCGGGAATTCCATCATGACATCGTGTTTTATAGACAGTAGTCATTTTACCATCTTCAAATTTTTGTCCTTCAATAATTTGAATTCGGGCATCATAATTACCATCACAGGTGTGTGTGGTCATAACTGATCCATCAGTAGAAGCATCTTTACCAACCATAATTGAAGTACAGGCATTAACAGCTGAAACACCTAAAAAGACTATAAGTAATACCGAAAGTGTGATTGAAAATAATTTTTTATTAAACATTTAAATCCCCCTTAATTATTATTGATTTCATAATAAAGTTCATCTGCCAGTTCCCAGTAGCGGCTTTCTGTCCAGTGCATTAATGAAGAAGTGTGATTGGTTAAAAGATCTTTTACAGCATCTTTGTCCTGAGTTACATCCAGGATCATTGCTTTTTCCTCAACCTGATCCTGAAGATCAAATATATGTTCCTGCATTGGATTAAGTACAGAGTTAACTTTTCCCTTTAAATCTCCATATCTTAAGTTAACAAAGTCGTCAACTTTTGCAAAAGCCCACCAGGCTGAATTTCTGTCAAATTTATCTCTGTTGAGTGTTTTCCAGGAAGATGGAACATCTTCAATACCTACATACATTGGGATAAAAGGACTATTTTCCGGATTGTCTAAACCAATCCATACTACACCACCAATTTCATCTGGAAGCCAGTCTCTAGCCTGTGAAACAAAGAAATAGGAGCAGTAGTATCGAGCAATAGGGCGATAATTATTTAAATCAAGTAATTCTATCATGTCACCTGCTACCTGAGGAGTTGCCAGATTGCTTTTAACTTTTTCTCCTTTACTATTTTCATAGAACCAGCCATCCTGTTCTGTAACATCATGTTTGGTATTTTTATTTGTATCTCTGAAGAGTGCGATAACATCATGTACAGAAACTTTTTTATCTGGTTTTACTGAGAAAGGATAATCATGGGCATTTTCGAATTTCCAGTTTCCAGAAGGTGCAAATTCATTATAAACACGCCACAATCTGTTGCTGCATCCTGGTTCCCATGGATGATTATCCATATCACCATAGACCTTGTTCCAGAAAAATTTACTTTCTGTTTCATCATATAGGCCAAGTTCTACAGCGGTTTCTTTATAGTTATCAGAAACTAAAATATCTTCCATATCTGCATGGTTTTCCGGTATTTCGCCAATTCTACTGATGTTTGGGACAACAGTTATATGCCCTTCAGGTACTTTTTTAGCTGCCCATACAGCACCAGGCTTTCCACTATCTTTTGTCCACATTGGTCCTACACCGAAAACCTCAAAAACCCATGCTTCATTTGGATCAGTAACTGTTAGACATTCACCGCGGTAACATGATTCCCTGAATCCGTATTCTTCAGCAAGTTTTCCCATAAGTTTTACAGCTTCACGGGCAGTCTTACATCTCTGCAGAGCAAATACTTCCAGCTGTTCTATCGTCATAATTGCCTCATCACTATTGGCTGTTTCAGGTGCTCCAACGATAGTTGTTTCTCCCATAATTAGCTGATGTTCATTTGCATAGGGGTAGGCTCCATGAAAATATTTGTATGTATGTTCAGCCTGAGGTATTTCGCCAAGTTTTATTAGATCTTTGTGATCAGCATAAACGATATTTTCATAAACAGGAGCCATAGAACCTGATTCATGGTCCTGAGCGGGAATAATCTGTATGCGAGAATCATATCTTCCATCAACTGTGTGTGAGGTTATTACAGAACCATCGGTTGAAGCATCTTTACCAACAATGATATCAGTACATGCAAGAGCAGAGGTGCTGAGTATTACTGCTGCAATAAGCAGAACTGCTGTAGTAAAGGTAATTTTTCTTTTCAATGTAAATCCCCCTTTTCACATACTATTCATAATATACCCTGTCTGAATCTGCCTTTTCTGGATTCTGAAAGTAATGTCCAACACCATTTTCTATTACTGCCGAATACTTTGGCACATTTTTTATTATTACCTCCTTTCCAGGATTCATTTGATTCCAGACTTGAGAGACCATAAGGGTACTGGAACAGTGTCTTCCAACTCTAACATCAATTGGCCAGCCGTCCTCATCAATAGTTTCATACAGCAGACCAAATTCGCCAGCTCTCTGTACAAATGGATCTTTTCCTTCTAAAAGTAGTTTTTCATCTGTAATTCCTCTAACTCTATCTAAAAATGGTTCTGGTGTTTCAAATAAAAGTGATACAGCATTTGAGTGATCTCCCACTTCTCTGTGTGATAATCCATGCAGTGATTTCGGAGAAAATTCCATGCTGATCGGTTTTTCGAATTCCATATCTGTCAGCATCATTGATGACATTGCAGCGATGTTTCTTCCGGATTCGTGAGCAACGATAGTACTTATAACAGGATATTCCAATTCTGCCTCATGAAAGTCAATAAATAAATCTACTTTTTCCTGTTCAATAACCTTCATGAAAGCATAATTTACCTGTTCTGTAAAAGATCCATCTTTTTTACCGGGCCAGGTTCTGTTGAAATTTCTAATATCCATATAGGCAAGCATCTGCTCACTTGGATAATGAACATATACTTCAGGATCAGGCCAGGAATCCAGTGGATTTGTCCATCTGTCACCCATTCTATATTTTTTTTCTCCCCAGTCAGTTTTAATACTGTAAAATTGAGGATAGGCATCACCGGGACGGGTAACAGTAGATGCACTTCTATTAGCTCTAATGGCAACAATAAGTTTTCCCTTTTCCAGAACAGCATTTTCTGCAAATACTTCTGCCGTAAGATTTGCTGCTGGTTCTTCTGGATGTGAACCACCTATTATAAAGAATGTAGCACCCGGCTTTCCACTATCCAGTATATATATATTACAATCTGCGACAGTATTTTTAATAGGATCAAAATAATCACCTAATGTTTTCACTTCTGTTACAGATGGTCCTGCAATTACTGCTTCTTTATAATTTCTGTGAGCAAGAAAAGCTCTGGCAGATATTACAAGTGCAGTAATTATCAGGACGGCAGTTATAATTTTAATAAAAATTAATTTTTTGCTAGACATCTTTATTCACCTCATTTAATCCTCAATATTCTAAGAATAAAAGGGATTATTATTACTGAATAGAGTACAGCTTCCTGAGCGTCTTTTGTTTTTACAATTTCTCTCAGGAGTATAAAGGCAATAAATGCACTGATTAGATAATAGCTGAACTCTATAATTGAATTTATAATACCCATAAAATAACCTCCTGATTTATTATCCTCCAACTAAAAATGACAGCTGATTGCTGAAAACAAGAAAAACGGTACATAAAGCTAAAATAAATGCCATCGGTATTAAACAGGTTTTCAAAAAATCTTTGTAATATCTGCCGCTGTAATCCAATTCTATTACAGTTGCACGTCCTACGACAGCGGTTGGCGGCAATATATCTCCTATTGGCCACATTACTGCCATTGCTGAAAGTATTATGACAGGATTAAAACCTTTCATATTAAAGAGAAAAATGAGAGGAACTCCAAGTAAAGGAGCTACAGCATACTGCAGTAATCCTTCTGAAACTGGCAGAATGATAAAGAGCGAAGCAAATAAAAACCAGACCGGCAGAGTAACTACAGCCAGTGAAATTAAACCTCTGGCTCCACTTAAAGCCATAATTTGAATTAATATTCCGACTACAATCATAATTCCGACAAGTGGAATAAGAGATCTAATTGTTTTTCCAGCAATGTTGAGAATATTAAGTTTTTTTGGACTAAGTATGAACATTGCTAATGCTGAGATTAAAAACATTAGTGGAAGACCAAGAATAGGCATTTTAAATGGGAATAACCTTCCCGCAATGATTAAAATTATGAGTATAATAAATGGTGTTCCAACTCTCAACCAGCTCATATTTTCTGGTGGTTCTGGAAGTTCTTCAAGAATTTTATCCAGTTCTGGATTTTCTCCTTTTGCTCCTAAAAAAAACATTGTAAATAAAGCTCCAGTAACAGTTATTAACAGCAGGGGCTGCATAAATCCTACATATGGCATATTTGCTCCAGCAGCAGCCATCATGGCCCAGAGATTAATGGGTGGTGCAGCAGCACTCATAGAAGCACAGAGAAAAATTATTGCTGCTGTTCTTGTTTCAGATATTCCCATATATATCAGTACTGTACCTACAAGTGTACCTACAGTTAATACTGTAGCAGCTCCAGCGCCTGTAAGAGCTCCCGGTATCATAAGTACAAATGTTAGAAATAATAATGTTAAATAGCGGTGTTCATGAAATCGAATTATTATTTTTCTTACCATGAATGCAATACCGCCGGACTCTTTAACCAGATTGATAAAAAGAGTTGCTGTAATAAATATCAGTGATACATCGTAATATGTAAAAGCACCTTCTACAAGATGCCTGACCGGAATACCACCGGTATGATAAATAGCAGCAGCCAGAGCTGACAGAAGCATTGCCAGTTCAGTTCCGAGTTTAAAATATGTTCCGACAGCAAAGGTCACTGCTATTATGATGAGTACAATTCCAGCATGTAAAAACATTAAATACACCTCATTTCAGTAACAGTTAAACTTTTATTGAACATCGAACAGTTCTTTGACTGCTTCTCCCATTTCCATATTCTTATCAAAATATATGGCAGGAATATCTAATTCTTTGCTCTTTTCTGTAAAAAATCCATCTTCATTACTTGCTTCTTTTATAATTAGAGCATCACTTTGCGGCATAACAATTTCTATTGATTTTGCATCATTTTCGTCAACACGCCTTGACATACCCTCAATATGAGCACCTAAAACCTTCAGGCCGTTTTCTTTAGCAGTTTTTATTAAAGCATTAATTCTTTCTGCTTCCTGATTCATATTTGTACCGGCAGCACCCATACCTTTACCACTGGTACCCATTGTGACAATCAGAGTTTTATAATTGCTTCCCTCAAGATCAGCGGCTGTAAGCAGATCTTTTTGCTCACATTCAACTCCAGCCTGCTGGCAGATCATTTTAACCATTAGTGCCCCTGGACTCTGACCACAGGTTGTAACTACAGCTGGCTGCTCAAATACCGGCAGGGCAGCAGAGGTAATAAAACTTAAACTAAATATTGTTACTAATGTTAACAGTAAAACTTTTTTAAACATAATTTTTCCTCCTTTTTTAACAATTTATTTTGTTTGTATATATAGATTTCAATCTTAAATTGATTATTCCTATTTTTTCTCTTATTTCTCTCAGAAAATTCAAAAAATTAAAAAACCATCAATTGTGAACCTGTTGTTAGTTCAGAATTGATGGTTTGTTTTTACAAAATCATGAGAAAAAATCTTATATATGATGTATCTACAAAAATGGTATTTGCGGGAGAACCTATATATAATTTTTAATAAAAATTATTGCTGTTATTTCAGTTTGTATTTATGGATTGGTCTGCCAACTTTTCCATAATCAAGTTCTAGATGGGCTATATTTTGTTCCGCAAGATAGTTGAGATAGCGGTGAACTGTTTGATAGGCCAGATTTGTACCATCAGAGATTTCGTGGATAGTTTTAGGTGATTCAATTTTATTCAAATAAGTATAAATGATTTTTAATGTTTTCTGGCTCATTCCTTTTGGAATATCAAGTGTGCTGACACTGTCAGGAGAATTATATTTATCATCACTGTAATTCAAATGAAGATTGATTCTGGAAATAAGATCAGCAGTTCTTATTGGCTTATTTGCAAAATCATCTGCACCGGCATCCAGAAATTTTTCAGCCAGATCTAAAGATTCATCTACTGTTAAAACAAGTATCGATATTGTATTATTTATTTTTCTTATTTCTTTGACCAGTTTTAATCCATTTATATCAGGCATATGGTAATCAACCATTAGTAAATCAAATTTTTCCTTTTGTATGTATTCTAAAGCTTTACGCCCCAGTGAAGTTGTTGTGATGTTAAACCCTGCTGCATCGGCAACAGCTTCAAGTGTAAAAAGAATATCTTTTTCATCATCAACTGCAAGAATTTTTTTCATTTTACTGCACCTCCGGTAATATTATCTCTGCTTCAGTACCCTGATTTAATTTGCTGTTAATACTGATGGTTCCTCCATGACTTTCTATAACTTCTTTAACAAAATGAAGTCCCAGACCTGTATTTTCTATACCGGTTGTATAACCTATCTTCCAGATGTTATCTATTTTATCTTCCGGTATACCTTTACCATTATCTTTGATAGATATATAGATCTTGCTATTTGTTTTTTTAGCATTAATATTTATTCTACCATCTTCGAAGTCAATTGCCTTCAGAGAATTATCTATCAAATTTATTACAGCGCGTGACAGTCTAACTTTATTTGCTTCAATAATTATGTTTTTATCATAATTAAAAAACACATGGTCATCAATTTCCTCCAGTGCAAGCTGAATTTTAAGAAAATCAAATAGCTCATCTATAGTGATTTTTCTCTTTTTTTCTTCATATAGAATTTCAGATATCATCTGTGACATTTTTTCTGCTGAACTATTAATTTTTTCTGTATATTCATGTATTTTTTCGTTTTTTATTTTTATATCAATTACACCACTAAGACCCTGTATTGTTACCAGAGGTGTTTTTAAATCGTGGACCAGATGTTTTATTTCACTGAAATATCGTGATTTTACAGCTTCCAGTTCAAGCTCTCTTATTTTTTCTTCTTTTTTACGGCTTTCTTCAATAAGATTAAGATTGTTATAATAATCAATTACAACTCTCGTCAATATTAAAGCATTGATCATAATTATTATGGAAAATGTAAATCCAAAAAAGTTCATAATATATTCTGCGCCAATAAATTCTGTTACTTCTCTGATAGAAATAATAATTTCGCCTCTGCCAAAACCATAATTAGATAAAAAAGGTATAATATCCAGCCAGTCAATACTGAAGAGAAATAGAGAAATGATAATTGTTTTGATAAAAATATGGTGAATCTGTTTGGTCAGATAGTGGAGTATAAATATAATTATAATTGTCAAATATGATGGGCCTGCAAAAACAAAGGCTATATCGTAAATCCAGCTGATAAGGTTATATATTATAGGGATTATAATAAGGGTAATAAGAAATGTAAAATTTCTAAAAGGGCTAAAATTTTCAAGGCTTTCTGCCAGAATAAATGCACCAAGATAGATTGGAAGGTGCCTCAGTGTATTTAGCATTACAAGTTTTGCCGATACAAGTAGTAAAAGACCACTGTCCTGAGCAGATATACTTTCATAGAGCTGCTGTATTAATCTGTACTGAGGTTCTTTTGTAAATGACGGAAGAATAACGGCCAAGAAAATGATAACAAGAGATATAAAAAACTTACTTTTATCTATTTTTTTAAAATTGAAGCCTACGGCCATCTCAGTTCAACTCCACTAATTTCTAGTAAAGCAGTAATAACTTTCAGCTGATAATCAACTCTTTTTGCTTCTGAAAGTTTTACACAGGTTTCTAATGTGAAAGCAGGGATGTTTAAATGTTCACCTGCAGCCCAGGCCAGACTTCCCTTGACTGGAGGGCTTATTAACACAAATTTTTCCTTTTTATTTTTTATATCAGAATTAACAGTTTCCACAGCTGCTGCTCCCTGCCAGATAGAATCTTCGTCCGCACAGGCTATCAGTGATTGACCTAAATATTTTTTGTCAATAAAATTGAATTCCTGTGATTCATGCAGATCTATCAGAAGATCAGGTGAAAAACTTTCAATAAGATTAAATAATTCAGCAGCTCTGTTTTCTGCATATGAACCATTTAATTCTCCGGGGAAAGAACGATTTAACAGTTCATTTTCTGGATAATTTCTCATTCCAGCAGATATAGCTTCAGGGTTTGCTCTGGGAATTATAATTATTCGTCCCCCGTCAACAAGAGGTTCCATCATTTTAACAGCAGCCAGCTGAGAGGCAGTTTCATCACCATGAGTTCCAGCATTTATAATAATTGTTTTTTCTGTTTGTTCTCCGTTGATGTAGTATTCTACAGCCTGTGACTGAGTTTTGAAAAGATTGCTTAGTATAGGTTTTATTTGCGAAAGATTTTCTGTTATTGATAGTGGTATATTATATTTTTCTGCTGCCACAGAAAAATATCTATCAAAATTGCTGTCTTTAGAAATAATCATATAATCTGCATATGGAGCCACAATATTTAGAAGTTTATCTGATCTATCCTCTCTGCGTCCTGTTCCGCCAAGATGGGTAAGGACAATGAATGTGCCATCTTTTACAGCTTTTTCTATTATTTTTTTTGTCCTAATAAATTCATGTTCATAATCAATCCCTGCAGCTCCAACTCCTTTGCAGCTGTGTCCTACTGCTATTATCAGTGTAGAATATCCTTTCATATCTTCAGGCTGCAGAAAAGGACGATATTTAAAGTCAATATTCTGTTTTTCGAGCACAACTTTTATCATTAGACCATCCGGATTCTGTCCCGGACATGTAATTACCACCGGCTGTGCTGGATGAATTTTTAGATTTTCTGCCAGTATAAATTGTGAAGAAAAAGAAAAGATTATTATAAAGACTAAAAAGGATATAAAAAACCTGTCTTTCATTATTTAACCTCCTTGTTTTTTTCCTGCAGATAATTTAGAGAAAATAAACGGCAGTGTTATCAGGAGAAGAAAAAATTTGATTAATTTTTTGTTATGTCTAATAGTATAATATACTTCTGCTTTACCGGCTTCAGGAAGAGGAACAGGGTCTACCTGTATTCCACTTTTTCGAGCGAGATTTTCAATATTCAAAAGATGTATAACAGGAACATTCTGTGATAAATAAAAAGAGATAAGTCCATTTTCGGTATATTCTGAATTCAAATGCCCGGGAATAGTTAAACCATTACTAAATTTAACTGATGAAGATGTGCTGCCAAAATTTGCAGAAGCACCTCCTATGTTTACAAAACATTTAATTTTATCATTTTGTTCAAAATCAGAAAAAATATTAATTCTATGTTCAATACTTTTTTTTAGAGTATTTTCATAAATTAACGGTATATTATTAAATCTGTTAGCAATTTCAAAAAAAGCATTTTTGTTATCTATAAAAAATAAGTTATCTGCTCTGTCATTATCGCCACCAAAGGATAGAGCAGTTATTTCTGTACTTAAAATATTATTTTTCTGCAGATGCTGAAGCATATCAACAAAGGTGAAATCTTTTATATTTGCACCATACATGGAAGCTCCAATAGAATATATTAATGATACATCCAGGTTCATTACTTCTGCAGCAGAGAGTACTGCCAGAATAAGACCAGGAAAAGAACCGCTGGCTCCAACAGCAATTTTATCTCCCTTTTTTAAATTTAACTGGGAAAAATATCTTACAATAAGGGCAGCAAAATCAGGATTTGCTGCAGTTCTTTTAGCTTTCAGATCCCCCAATGTAGTTGTGATTTCTGTATATTCTTTGCCGATTAATGCTGTTTTATTGGGGTCAAGTGATCTATCAATTTGATATCCCATATCAATTTTTGCCTGATAAACTATTTTTTCTGCATTTCTCATTTTTCTGGCTGCTTTAATCTGCTGTTTAAATACCGGATGTTCTGTTCTGGATTCACTAAAAGATAATATAAATAAAGAAGAAACGGCGATTAGAGAAGAAATAATTATTATTTTTAAATTTATTTTCCCTTTTACCCAGTTTGTAAACATTGTTACAGCTCCTTTAAACAAATAAAAGCATTAATAGTCTAACAAAAATCGAAACCACAGCCAGAGATGACAGGGTTGCAGTAATTCCCTGTCTCAGCATATCATTTGCAAGAAGGCCGGGAATTATATAACCGATAACTCGTAAATCTTCAGTAATCGGAAAATATTCGATAAAAAGAGATCGATAAAACCAGCCAATAAGATAACCTATAATCACACAGGCAGTAAATCTTCTCCTACTGTACATTATAACATAATTTGATAAAAGTTTCACAATATAGTAGGTTAATAAAGATGTCAGTACAGTAGCTAAAATTCTGTATGGAGCCTGCCAGAAAAAAGCAAGATATCCGGGAACAATTATACCCCCTGTGTAAAAGCCGGTTATTTCTGTAAAGATAAAACTCAGTAAAATTCCTATTCCTACTGATTCTATTATCATTTTAGTTCAACTCCATATTCGTCAAAAAAAGCAGAGATTATTTCTGCATCACCATGTATGTTTCCACAGCAGAATATTATTAAATCTTTATCTTTCTTTATTTTATTAAAAAAAGCAGAAAGATGTCTGTATGTATAAAATGGATTAAAAAGATGTAGTTTGAAAATAGGTTTTTTTTGTTTTACTCTTTTTTTTAATAGTATTTTCTGGCGGAATTTTAATGCTCCACTCAAAATATATCCATCAAATCTATCTTTGACAGTCAGAAAGTCAGCAAATTCTTTAAGACGGAATGCTCTATCACTTCGGTGGCTGATTAGCGCAAAAACTTGTGGATTATCTACAGGAAAATCGTTTATTTTTTCAGCAGTACGATTCCATATTATCTCTGTCGAATCCCTGTCATTGGCAGCAAAAGCTTTAACAAAAACTATATTTCTATTTTTTCCCTTTAGCCAATAATATTTCAAACTCCCTGGATCTTCAGATACATTGTACATTCCATTTAATGCAGTCTGTCTGTCTATTCCAAAATTTTGTGCGATTTTGAGAGCACAGGCAGCATTGTCTGCAAAAATGTGGCTATCAAAATTTTTGAGTTCTGTTTCTGAAAAACTAATATTTTTTGTTGATTCGAATTGATTATTTCTCATTTCTGATTTTTCTTTTATTAAACGGTCTAATTCATGTTCTGAAGAAATTACTTTAGAGTTAGAAGGCATGCTTAAACATATAGTATCTGCAATCTCTGATAAATTACTGCCCATTTTATCCAGATGATCATTTCTAATATTAGTAATTACCATATAATCTGCGTTCAAAAAGAAATTTTCGCTGCTCCACTGAATTTCAGGGGAGATAGCCATACACTCTACCACAAGTATATCTACCTTTTCTTTTACTGCTAATTGGACAACCTTTTTTTGTTCAGATATGCTCGGCGGACCATGTCTTACTATTTCTTTTTCACTTCCATCAGGAAAAATAATTCTGGCAGCAGAACCGGTAGTTTTAGCCAGAACTCTAAATCCACCTTCTCTTAAAGCTGCTGCAATTAATCTTGTAGTTGATGATTTACCTCTGATTCCATTAACATGTATTATTGATGGAATTTTCTCTAAATTTTTATTATGATTTATTCTTTCAAAAAAACCAGTTATTATCAGGATTACTAAAATAAGTGCAATAAATTTCATAAATATTTACCTTTCTAAGTATATATTTCACTTTCAGTTTACTATAAAGGAATCAATATATCAATTAATTTTCCGGATTTGACTTATTTTGAATCCTGTTTTAGTGTGTTACGATAGGTTTTTTTACTGCTTTATTAATAAGTTTATTTACAAAAAAATAATGATTTAAAACTTCTTAAAAGGAATCAGTCATAAATGCTAGAAGTATATAGATAGCTTTATATATAAAATAATATTTTAGTTATTATTAACTTTGATTTTTAAATAAATTTAGTAGTTATTGAGGTGGTTGTATGCTAAAAAATATAGTTTTTGATCTGGGAAAAGTACTCATTGAATTTAATCCAGAAAAATATTTAATTGATTTAGGATATAATGGAAAAAAAGCAAAAAGAATTATTAAAGCTATTTTTAATAGTCGTGAGTGGATTGAGCTGGATAGAGGGACTATTGATGAAAAAGAAGCTGCTGATAAAATGATAGAATATGATCCTGATTTGGCAGATGAAATAAAAGATGTTATGACCAGATGGTATAACATCTTAAGTGTTAGAGAAGAGACACTGGAAATTTTAAAAATGATTGATAAAAACAGATTTAATTTATTTGTTTTATCTAATTT
>JBNJGL010000004.1:14562-72811 GCA_051747745.1 Bacillota bacterium
GGGACGCTAAATCTACTTGAGATGGCCAAAGAATTTGCTGTTGAAAAATTTATTTATGCATCTTCTGCTGCAGTATATGGAGAGCCTGATTATCTTCCAGTAGATGAATCACACCCGGTAAATCCTGATTCTCCATATGGAATTTCCAAACATACTCCAGAACACTACATAATAAATTACAGCAGATTTAATAATCTTCAGTATAGTATATTAAGATATGCAAATGTATATGGGCCAAGACAGGATGCCTCTGGTGAAGGTGGAGTAATTGCTATTTTTGCTGACAGAATGGCACAAAATAAGAAACCTATTATTTATGGAGATGGAGAACAGACACGAGATTTTATTTATGTCGGGGATATTGCCAGAGCAAATCTGTCAGCCTTAAATTCGGACTGCAGCGGAATATTTAATATAAGTACAGAAAAGGAGATTTCGATTAATAGTGTTGCCGCTGTGTTTAATAAGTTATTGAATAAAAATTTAGAACCTGAATACAGACCAGAGCGTCCGGGAGATATTTATAAAAGTTATTTAAGTAATAAAAAAGCACGCAAAAAATTAAACTGGAATGTAAAAAGATCTTTTACAGAAGGAATAGAGAAAACTCTGAGTTTTAATCTTTAAAAAAGCTGTGTTAAAATAAAAGTGGACTGGGAAATTAATTTAATATTTGATTTCAAAAACTGATCATAAATACAAGTGAAGAATGGATGGTTATTATGCTAAACACAGAACAATTCAGTGAGTATTATAATCTATTTATCGACTGGATTTATAATAATTTATTTGTATTTTCCAACTTAATCGAATTAATAACCTTAGTTTTGCTTAGTATTGCTGCCTATTTTTTAAGCAAAATTTTGCGTAAATATCTGGAACCATTAATTAATAAAATAAAATCTCTTAGCAGAGTTAAAATAAAATGGATTTTTAATAAACTATCATATCCATTTACCTTAATGCTTGTCATTGGATTTTATTATATTATCACATTAGTTTTTGTTTTACCAAATCTGCTGATAAGTATTGCCGGCAATCTTATTACAGCCTGGGTTATCATTAGATTTATTTCTATATTTTTACCCAGGAAAAATCAGTTTAAAATATTATCGGTTTTAATCTGGGCGGTAGCTGCACTGAAAATATTAAATATTTATGAGCAAACGATTGTATTTCTGGACAGTCTTTCATTCAGCAGTGGTAATTTGAGAATTTCATTACTGCTTATTCTTAAAGGTATAATTATATTCACTATACTTTTTTGGGCAGCGGGTAAAATAAGCAAAATTGTGACAATGAGGGTTGATAAAACCGATGGTTTAACACCTTCTGTAAAAGTTCTATTAAATAAGATTGCTAAATTTTTAATTTTTACAGCGGCAGTTTTATTTACCTTGAGCAGCATTGGTATTGATTTGAGTGCATTTGCATTTTTAGGTGGTGCAATAGGTGTTGGGCTTGGTTTTGGTCTTCAGAAAATAGTTTCTAATTTTATCAGTGGTATAATTATACTGCTGGATAAATCTATTAAACCTGGTGATGTTGTAGAAATAAGTGATGTATATGGCTGGGTAAAAAAGCTTGATACAAGATTTGTTTCTATAGTAACAAGAGCAGGTAAAGAATACTTAATTCCAAATGAAGATTTTATAACAAAAGAGGTTATTAACTGGTCTTATAGTGATGAGTTAGTACGAGTAGATGCTCCTGTTGGTGTTTCATATAATAGTGATCTCCGACTTGTAGAAAAATTAATGCTTGAAGCTGCTCAGGATAAAGATAGAATCCTTAATAGTCCTGAACCTGTGTGTTTATTAAAAGATTTTGGAGATAGTTCGGTTAATTTTGAAATAAGGTTCTGGATAAATGATCCCAGAAACGGTATTCAAAATATACGAAGTGAGATTCTCTTTACCATCTGGGATAAATTTAAAGAAAATAATATAGAAATACCATTTCCACAGAGAGATTATCATTTAAAATCTATACCAGAAGATTTTTTTGAAAAGATTTCTTCTAAAAGTGTAAGTGAGGTATCTTCAAATGAGGAGGCAGAAAAATGAAAAGAGTAATTATTCCGCTGGCAGAAGGTTTTGAAGAAATCGAAGCTGTTACAAGTATCGATATTTTAAGGAGAGCTGGAATTGAAGTTATTACTGCTGGTTTGGATACAGATACTGTTATTGGTGCTCATAACCTAGAAATAACCACAGATAGTAAATTAAAAGATGTACTCGATTATAATTTTGATGCTGTGGTTCTTCCAGGAGGTATGCCTGGTGCAGCTAATCTGAAAGAAAGCTCTGAGCTGTTGAAATTGATTAAAAACATTGATGCCCAAAAAGGTCTGGTTGCAGCTATCTGTGCGGCACCTATAGTACTTGAAGCTGCAGGAGTGCTGGACGGCAGAGATGCCACAAGTTATCCAGGTTATGATTCGGAAATGAAATCTGCTAATTACAGTGAAGAAAGAGTCGTTGTGGATAGAAATTTAATTACTGCCAGAGGACCGGGTGTTGCAGTTGAATTTGCCCTTGAGGTAGTTAAATACTTAGTGGGTGAAGGTGAAACTTCTAGTCTTAAGAAAGCAATGCTTATTGAGTGAGCTTAAAAGCTCACTTTTTTTTCTTGAAAAGTAAAATTTAATAATATATAGTATTATTTAATATTAGTACATATAGAGGTGTGAGTATTGGAGAAGAGAGAAGATAATTATAAAGGGCCAGCAAAGAAGCTGGCCCTTATAATTAATATTTCACTTATTAGTTGTACATTTGTTCATAATATCTTTTCAGCATTCGTTCAGCAGAAAATCTTTCATATGTTGAATCGATACTTTCAAATAGCATTTCTTTCCAGCGCTCTTTATTATTATAGTAAACATCAACAACTTCGTTAAATAAAATGCGGTGTAGTGCGTAAAGATCACTTTCATCCTGACCTTCACCAATATATCCATCACCAAACTGCCAGCCATTAATTCCATGTTCACAACCTTCAACCCACCAGCCATCTAAAATACTCAGATTTAGAACACCGTTCATGGCTGCCTTCATGCCAGAAGTTCCACTTGCTTCCAGAGGTTTGCGCGGATTATTGAGCCATACATCAGAACCACGGGTTAAATAATGAGCGGTTTCCATACTATAATCTTCCAGAAAAACAACACTGTCTGGAAATTCTCTTGATTTTTTAACGATATCTGCAATTATATCTTTGCCTTTGTCATCCATAGGATGGGCTTTACCGGAAAAGACAAACTGTATTTTTCCTTCTTCAAGATATGGATCGATCACCTCAGGTTTGCTGAAGATAAGATTTGGCCTTTTATATGCAGCGGCACGGCGGGCAAAACCAATCAATAATTTTTCGGAATTAAGTTCTGCACCTGTTTTTTTAAAAATGTAATTAATTAATTCTTTTTTCATTTCCTGATGAGCCGCAAAAAGTTTCTGCTTATCATTAATGTTCTCTCTAATTCTGTCATCAACCCATGTGCCCCGGTGAACACCATTTGTTATTGAAATGATGTCTGATTTTCCCTTCACACCACTCCACATTGCTCTAGATGTTTGACCGTGCAGTTTGGAAACACCATTAGAAATTTTGGCAAGTCTCAAACCGGCAACTGTCATACTAAATGGACTGTCACCAATCTGACGCATCTGTTCTCTGCTGAGTCCATTAAAAGCACTCATTTTTTTAAGACTGTCAAGGCTGTGGGTTTCGTTACCTTCTTTAACAGGGGTGTGTGTGGTAAATACGATACTTTCTTTTATCTCTTCCCAGGCTTTTGTAAAGTTTTTACCTGATTCCATTTTTTCTTTAATAAGTTCTGTTCCCGCAAGAACAGCATGTCCCTCATTAAAATGATATACATCAATATTTAGTCCCAGCTGACGTATGGCTTTTACACCACCAATACCCAGAATTATTTCCTGAGCGATTCTTTTTTCGTTAAACCCACCATAAAGATGATCAGTTATAGTTTGATATTTTCTGTTTTCGGGCAAATTGGCATCAAGAAGATAGAGGGTAGCATTATCAAATTTGTCCAGCTTCCATATTTTAAGTTTTACTTCCTGATCTCGAATTGTTACAGTAACTGTTTCCCCGGTATCAACAGCATGTTCATATACTTCTTCATTTATCGGATAATGATCAAAAGGCCTTCCATCCTGGCCTATTAATTGTTTTGAATAACCTTTACGCCAGAGTATACCGATTCCGGTAATGGGATAGCCGTATTCTTTGGCTGCTTTCAGAATATCACCGGCTAAAATACCAAGTCCACCTGCGTAAATTCTCATTTCTCTGTCTAATCCATACTCCATGCAGAAATAAGCTGTATGTGGCTTATTGTTGTTCATATATAAAAATCACTCCTTATAGTTTTTAATATTCTTATATTGTTTTTCTTATCAGCTAATTTATACTCATCTTTTCATTATATCATCAAATTTAAAAAAGTCTATATTTTAATTTCAGATTTAAATCTCTCAAGAAGTTTCTTTTCGTTATCACTATCGGGTAAATAAAAATATAGAGGTATTTTTGCATTATCAATACTAACTCTTTTCGAAATACCTTTTTTCATTGCCTTCAAGTAAGCTGATGCAATTTTATTGAGGGTTTTTAGGTCATAAATTTTGGTATCGGCTTCTGAAGGTAATAGAGAAAACTTGCTCTCATCATCAATATCTATAATATCATTATAATACAAATGATCATATTTCTTAAAGCGCTCTTTTTCACTGCTGACTATAATCTGGTTGCAGTATTTTAAGGCAAGTCTTTCTGCAGTAATTCGACAGTGAAAATTATAGAGGTGAACAGTTTCCATGAAGTTAGTGTTTTGAGATGTAATTTCGTCCATTTCCTGTGCAGCGAGAGAGTGAGCAGTAAAAGAAAAAGGGGTATCCATTTTTTCTTTCAAAAGAACACCGGCAAGTCCACCATCTGCATAATGTGCTGTAAAAAAGTCCGGGAAACTTCCCTCTTCATCATAGAATTCCGAGATACAGTCTGCATACTCCTTAATATGAGGCCACAATTTTTCTTTTGGGAGGAATTTGCTGCCGCCAAAAGGGAGTCTTATTATTCTTAAATTTTTGCAGTCTGGATATGAATCATACAGCTGTGAAAAATCAGGCCATTCCGGGTCATCTATTTTTCTTGTAATTATGTCCACATTGATTCCCATATCTGCCAGAGCCCTGGCAACTTCTTTTACATAAACCAGCTGACCGTTAAAATCAGGATGTTCACCCCAGCAGCTGTTGTTTCTGTCAAAATTACCATGTGGATTCAAAAAAGCAACATGTTTAATATCTTCCATTTATAAACTCTCCTTTCAGATTAAGTAAATACCAGGTTATGATATAATCTTTTTTCAAAAAAAATCAGGACAGTTCTATTTGCTATTACTTCTACATAAAAGTTAAATAACCTGTTTTTTGCCAGTAATTATTAGATTGACTTTTAAAGTAGTCAGATAAAGGAGTAAGAGAATTTATAGAGAATAGTTTATTTAATAGAATATAATATATTAATGTGTCGACAAAAAGGATGTTTACGAAAAATGAGTTTGAGACGCAAATATCCTTTTTGTGGGAGAACCATATATTAAAATAATTTAATTATTGGATCTGTAAACAAAATTTTGATATTATTCAGCTAATTTTAGAGTTAAAATAATAATTACTGGAGTTGATATTTTGACATATAATGTTTTTGAGGTTGATTCAGATAAAATGTTTTATTCCGGTGATGACCTGGGTCTAACATTTGATAAAAAAAACATAAATTATAAAATCTGGTCTCCACCTGCAGAGAAAGTATATATTGATATTTACTCTGATGACAGGGCAGAAGATAAAATAGGTGAATTTGAATTACACCAGTCCATAAAGGGTACCTGGCAGGTGAATCTTCCTGCTGATATATACGGAAATTATTATAAACTTAGATTAAAAAAGGGGATAGTAGAAGAGAGCTTTGTTGATCCATGGGTAAAAGCAGTGGGTACCAACAGTCGGTGTGGTCTGATAGTAGATCCTTCAATTATATTTCCACCCACCTGGACACATGATAAAAAAATTGAATTGAATAATCCTGTTGATGCCGTTATATATGAACTGCATGTAAAAGATTTTTCTATTTCCAAAGAAAGTGGTATAAGACACAGGGGTAAATATAATGCTTTTACAGAAAGGCATACTACAAACACAGATGGTATGTTAAGTGGACTTTCTCATCTTAAAGAGCTGGGAATTACCCATGTCCACCTACTGCCTGTCTTCGATTTTGCTACTGCAGATGATACTGATGTAAATAGTTATAACTGGGGCTATGATCCACTTTTTTATATGGTTCCAGAAGGATCTTATGCTTCTAATCCTGCCAATGAAAGCCGAATTTATGAGTTTAAAAAAATGGTTAAAGTTCTTCATTCACATGGTATTGGTGTAATTATGGATGTGGTTTATAATCATACTTATCAGATAGAGAGTTCTTCTTTTCAGATGCTTTTTCCTGATTATTTTTATCGTTTTGATAAATATGGAAAATTTGCAAATGCATCTGGAGTAGGTAATGAAATAGCAAGTGAGAGGCCTATGATGAGGAAATATATAATAGATTCTCTTTTGTACTGGAGCAGAGAATATCATATTGATGGATTTAGATTTGATCTGATGAGTGCAATTGATAAAGAAACTATTTTTCAGGCAGCTAAAAAGCTAAAAAGAGAAAATGAGTCTGTCATAATTTATGGTGAACCATGGACGGCACTGCCTCCTCAGCTGGAAAAGCATCAAATTATAAAAAAAGGTGGACAGAAGGGCTCGGGTACTGCAGTTTTCAATGATAATTTTCGCAATGCAATTAAAGGAGATAATGATGGACAAAAAAAGGGTTTTATTCAGGGAAAAATAGCACTGGAAAGAGAAATTAACGAAGGAATAATTGGCTCTGTTGGGCTTGCAGAAAGACGGCTGCAAGGTTTTGCACAGAAGGCTTCGGAAACTATAAATTATGTTGAATCACATGATAATTTAACTCTCTGGGATAAATTGACTGTCTCCTGTCCGGGAGCAGATGAAGAAACAAGAAAAAAGATGCACAGACTAGCAATGGCAGTGCTTTTTACTTCTCAGGGTGTTCCATTTATACAGGCAGGTACGGAATTTTTGAGAACTAAATTTGGTGATAAAAATAGCTATAATTCTGGTATATTTGTTAATCAGTTGAAATGGGAAAGGAAAACAACATATAATGAACACTTTAATTATGTTAAAGGACTAATAAATCTCCGCAGCCATCATCCAGCTTTTAGAATGGAAAAAAGGGAAGAAATTAGAGAGAAGATTAAATTTTTAAATTCTCCAGCAAATACAGTAGGTTTTTGTATTGGTAAACATGCTAATGGTGATGGATGGGAAAAGATAATTGTTCTTTATAATCCCAATCGAGAATGGATTCAGTTTGATCTTCCTGAAAAGAGAACATGGGCGATTGTAGTAGATGATGAGGAAGCCGGTGCAGAACCGATAAGAATTTTTTGTTCAGATGAGGTGCAGGTGCCACCGGTAAGTGCAATGGTCATATATTCAACCACCCTTTTGACAGGATGTTAACTATAAATAAGAGGCAGTACAGGCAAAATTATAAACACAGATCTGTACTGCCTTTTAGATTTAAATATTATTTTGAATCTGTAAAATGAATATTTAATATAGAAAGATATATCATTATACTTTAATTTCTTAATTAAACTATAGAGTTTTTTTCTATTATAACCGGATAATTAATATCTCCTTTAAGTTCTTTGTTTGCGGTAATTGTTACACCTTTATCTGTAATTACATTCTCCAGTTTAACTCCAGGGCCAATCTCTGATTTCTGCATAATTATTGAATTTTTGACAGAAGCCCCTGGATGAATTTTAACTCCTCTAAATAATATGCTGTTTCGCACTTCACCTTCGATTATACAGCCGTTTGCTGCCAGTATATTTCTGGCCATTGAACTTTCCTTATATTCACTTGGAGCTTCATCTTTAGGTTTTGTAAAAATAGGGCCATTTTTTAGAAAAATTTCCTGCCAGACATCAGGCTTTAAAAGTTCAAGATTACTTTTATAATAGCCATTAATGGAATTAATAACTGCTGCATAAGAGTGAAAGGGATATCCATATACTTTTAAGTTTTTAATGTTTCCTATAATGGCATTTTTGACAAAATCCCATTCCCCTTTGGAAATACAGTCATCCATTATTTCAAGCAGAAGATCTTTTTTTATTATATATCTCTGCAGTGATATTTTTTTATAATAATTCTTATCAGGATTGACCTTCATATTTATTATTCTATCATTGTCATCTGTATTTATTACTGTATAAGAAGTATCACGGCGGAAGATATCCATTTCTTTATAAATTATGGTTATATCATTTTCATTTTCTATATGATATTGAAATGCATCCCGATAATCTATATTACATACAATATTTGGGCTGGTTATTATTACATATTCCTGTGTACTTCTCTTTATATAGTCAATATTGCTTGAAAAATTCTGCAGATCACCTTTATAGGTTCTGTTGTTTTGATAAATATGAGCAGGGGGAAGGATAAAGAGGCCATTTCTTTTTCTATCAAGGTCCCATGCTTTGCCAAAACCAATGTGATCCATAAGTGATCTATATTTGCTTTCAAGCAGAATACCAACATTTGTTATTCCAGAATTAACCATATTAGAAAGAGGAAAATCAATTAGTCTGTAGCGGGATCCATATGGTACTGAAGCAAGCGATCTGTGATTAGTCAACTTTTCCAGAAAAGTTTCGTCAAGAGCATTGTTGATTATTCCCATTACATTACTCATATAAGGACCACTTTTGCTGTAGGCTGGTGTCATCATCATTGTCCCACCACCATTCCTGATTTTATACTGGAATTTTTCTTTACTGTTTCCTCATCACCGATTACAGTTATTTTCAATTCTTCTGACTGACCATCTATACCTATTTTGGAATTTTCTTCGATTGTAACATTTCTGCCGATTATAGAGTTCTTAACATGACTACCTTTTCCAATTCGAGTGTTGGGAAGAATAACAGAGTTCTCTACAATTACATCTCTTTCAATACGGACTCCAAAAAATAGAACTGAATTTTTTATTTTCCCTAAAATTTGTGTTCCCTTGTTGATCAATGAGTGATCTACCTCTGCAGTTTCTGCTATATACTGTGGAGGTTTGTTTGGATTAACGGAATAAATAATCCAATTTCTATCGTGCAGATCAAGCTCAGGAGAATCACCGAGAAGATCCATGTGAGCCCCCCAGTAACTTTCAATAGTTCCTACATCTTTCCAGTAATCTGTAAATTTATATGCATAAATCTGGAGATCATTATCTATCATAGCAGGGATAATATTTTTGCCGAAATCTCCATCAGATTCCTCATTTTCCGCATCTTCTAAAAGGTATTTTTTTAGTGTCTGCCACTTAAAAATATAAATTCCCATTGATGCTAAATTGCTTTTTGGATTTTCTGGTTTTTCCTGGAATTCAAATATTTGTTGAGAGTCGTCTGTATTCATTATCCCAAAACGATTTGCATCCTTCCAGGGAACTTCCAGAACACCAATAGTAGCTTCTGCATTTTTCTCTTTGTGATAATCCAGCATGAGAGAATAATCCATTTTATATATATGATCACCGGATAATATTAGAACATATTCGGGGTCATGTATATCTATAAATTCTATATTTTGATAAATTGCATCTGCTGTTCCTTTGTACCAGGATCCACCATCTTCTTTTACATATGGAGGAAGAACAGTAACACCACCTTTATTTCTATCCAGATCCCAGGAACTTCCACTACCGATATAGGAATTAAGTACCAGAGGTTTATACTGTGTTAAGACACCGACGGTATCAATGCCGGAGTTTGAACAGTTGCTTAGCGGAAAATCAATTAATCTGTATTCTCCACCAAAAGGCACAGCTGGTTTAGCTATATTTTTGGTCAGCACTCCTAATCTACTTCCCTTTCCTCCTGCAAGTATCATTGCCAGAAGTTCTAGATTTGCCATGGTTTTACCTCCTGTTTTTTAGATTTTAATTCTCTTTATTTTTCTTATGCTTTAAATATAAGCCTGCTAGTGGGGGTAGATTAATTGCCAGAGAATAATCAAATCCATGGAATTTATTTTTTTCAGCTTTAATCCTGGCAGAAGTTTCATAATCTGAGCCACCAAAAGCTTTTTGATCACTGTTTAATATTAGTTCATATTCACCCGGGCCTGGAACTCCAATACGGTAATTATCTCTGGGTACAGGTGTAAAATTACATATTATAATTATTTGCTGTTTTGCCTGGTCTGATTTTCTTATATAGCTTATAACACTCTGTTTATAATCATCTGCTTCAATCCACCGAAATCCTTCTTGCTGGTGATCCAATTCCCACAGGGACTTTTCTCTTTTATAAATATTATTTAATTCCTGTACAAAGTTTTTAATTTCCCTGTGTTTTTCATAGTCGAGAAGAAGCCAGTCCAGTTCATTTTTATAATTCCACTCAATAAATTGACCAAATTCTCCACCCATAAACAAAAGATTTTTTCCGGGGTGTGAGTACATATAGGTATATAGAAGCCTTAAATTGGCGAATTTCTGCCAGTAATCACCTGGCATTTTATCAAGCAGAGATTTTTTTCCGTGTACAACCTCATCATGGGAAAGAGGGAGAATATAATTTTCGCTGTTTGTATACATGATAGAGAAAGTTAAATTATTGTGGCTCCATTTGCGGTATAGAGGAGGTTTTTCCATATAATCTAAGGTATCGTTCATCCACCCCATATTCCACTTATAATTAAAGCCCAGACCGCCATCGTGAACAGGTGCTGTCACCAGAGGCCAGGCGCTCGATTCTTCAGCTACCATTAAGATACCAGGATAGCGATTAAACATTTCCCTGTTTAATTCTTTAATAAATTCGACTGCATCTAAATTTTCAAAACCACCATATTTATTTGCAGCCCACTGTCCATCTTCTTTTTCATAATTAAGATACAGCATATTGCTTACCGCATCAACGCGCAGGCCATCAATATGGTAAGTATTAAACCAAAAATCAGCACTAGAAATTAAAAAACTCCAGACTTCATTCTGAGCAAAATCAAAATTTAATGTATCCCACTGAATATTTTCTGCTCTTCTGGGATCACTGCTTTCAAAAAGATGAGTACCATCGAAGAGCCGCAGGCCGTGATCGTCTTTACAGAAATGGCTGGGTACCCAGTCCATAATGACTGCAAGATTGTTTTTATGGCATTTGTTTACAAAATACATAAAGTCTTCCGGTTTCCCATAGCGGGATGTTAGGGCAAAGTAACCGGTAGTTTGGTATCCCCATGAACCTGGAAACGGGTATTCTGTTAAAGGCATTAATTCAATATGAGTAAAGCCCATATCTGCTGCATAGGGAATAAGTTCATCAGCTATCTCACGATAATTCATTAATTCACCACTGTTTTTTTTCCATGAGCCCAGATGAACTTCATAAATAGAAATCGGCTGTTTTAAAGGAGTTTTTTCTTTTCTCTGCTGAAGCCATTTTTTGTCTTTCCAGTTAAAATCGTTTAATTCATATATCTGTGAAGCTGTACCGGGGCTTTTTTCCTGCCGCAGAGCATAGGGATCTGCTTTAATTCTTTCTAATCCTCTATACCCTCTAATCCAGTATTTATAAAGCATACCGGTTTCAGCATTTTCCACAAATGCTGTCCATATACCAGAATCTTTTAATTTTTTGAGGGGATTTTTGCTTTTATCCCAGCTGTTAAAATCACCAATTACACTGACTTTTTCCGCAGCTGGAGCCCAGACAGAAAAACGAACTCCAGATTTTCCATTTTCTCTGACAGAATGAGCTCCTAAAAATTTATATGATTCATAATGCCTTCCCTGATGAAAAAGATAGCGGTCATAATCACCTGGATATTTTTCTGAATTCATATACCTCCTCCTTTCTAAAAAAGTCTTTTCTGATGTTATTTATTTTGGTCTTATTATTATACTATTTCGCTATTTTATGAATTTTACCTTTATTTTATTAAACAGATACAGCACAGTATTATTTGTAAGAAGTACATAAATTTGATAAATTGAGGTGTTATTATTTAGTTGACATTATTTATAAGGTTTAATACACTAATAGTGTAAGGAAATAGTTAATGAAATAAATTTGATAAATTGTGTCTGACAGATTAATACAGATTAATAAAGCTGTTTTTATTTACACAGGAGGTGTAAAAATGGGTAAAAAATTAAAAATATTATTTGCAGCCTCTGAGGCCGATCCATTTGTTAAAACAGGTGGTTTAGCAGATGTTGCCGGTTCTCTACCACAGGCTGTCAAAGAACAGGGACATGATGTACGACTGGTAATTCCTGAATACAGACAGATTCCGCTAGAATACAAAAAAGAGATGCAGTCAGTCTGCCATTTTCGCACCAAACTGGCGTGGAGAGATACATATGTTGGAATAAATAAATTAGAATATGATGGGATTACTGTTTACTTCGTTGATAATAAGTATTATTTTGATCGTGATTCACTATATCAGAATGAAGATAATTTTGAACAATTTGCCTTTTTTTCTCAGGCTGTACTCGATATGCTGCCTGTAATTGGATTTAAGCCTGACATAATACATGCAAATGACTGGCAGACAGGGCCGCTTCCCCTGCTTTTTGCAGATAGATACAGACAGCAGGATTTTTACAGCAATATAAAAACGGTATTTACTATTCATAATCTTCGCTATCAGGGTCAATTTGGCAGAAAATTCGCTTCGGATCTTCTTTCTCTGCCGCCACACCACTGGTATAGTGGTAATATTCGTCATAATGGACTTTTAAATTATATGAAATCTGGAATAATGTATGCTGATCATATAACAACTGTCAGCAAAACTTATGCAGAAGAAATTAAAACAAAGTATTTTGGGGAAGGTCTGGATTATGCACTGCGACTTAGAGCTGATGATTTAAGCGGAATTATTAATGGAATAAGCTATAAAAAGTTTAACCCGGAATCTGATTCTGAAATTTTTGTTAATTACAGCAAAGATGATATCAGTGGAAAAGCTGAGAATAAAAAATATCTACAGAGAGAAATGGGACTGGAAGTTAATTCAGATATCCCCATTGTTTCAATAGTTTCGAGACTTGTAGATCAGAAGGGTCTTGATCTTGTTAAAGGTGTGTTTCGGGAATTGATGGATTCAGACATTCAACTGATAATCTTAGGAACTGGAGACCAAAAATACGAAGATTTTTTTCGGTCACAGGTCGAAAATTTCCCGAGAAGACTTGCGGTGAATCTGCTCTATGATTCTGAACTTGCAAAAAAAATATATGCAGGTAGTGATATATTCTTGATGCCTTCAAAATATGAGCCATGTGGTTTAAGCCAGCTGATAAGTTTTCGTTATGGTACTATCCCTGTTGTTAGAGAAACCGGTGGTTTAAATGATACAGTTGTTTCTTACAGTGAAGAAACCGGTGAAGGAACAGGTTTTAGCTTTAACAATTACAATGCTCATGATATGTTATATACTGTACAGAGAGCTGTGTCATTCTATCAAAAAACGGGTATCTGGCACAAATTAATAAGGAGGGTTATGGATATGAATTACAGCTGGGAACATTCTGCTGAAGAGTATGATGACCTCTATGCTGAGCTGTCCAGTGGGAATGACAGAGATGAGGAAGAATCCGGTCCTGTGAAAGCTTCTGAGAAAAGTGAAGAAGGTGCTGGAGAATCAGGCATGAAAGAACCTGTTGAAGAAGACTGGTCTGATGAAGAAGAAGCTGCCCCTGTTAGAGCTTCTAAGAAAAGACCTGAGAAAAGGTCTGAAACCAGAGAAAAAAATAATAAGAAAAAAGGGATTGAATTTAACAGCGGTGCGGAGGAAGAGTCCGGAATGCGTGAATCTTTTGAACACAGTGAAGAATTGGAAGATGATGAAGCAGCTTTTGTTAAGGCACATGAAGAAAAAGAAGAAGATTTTGCTGAAAAAGATGAAGCGGCATTTGTTAAATCAGCAAAAAAAAGTAAGGATAATAAAAAAGGAAAGAAAAAAGATAAAAAAAAAATAAATATAAATAAAGCTAAAAAAGAAGAATTAATACTTCTACCAGGCATAGGCCCGGCATTTGCAGATAGAATTATTGCCCAACGGGAAAAGGAAAAATTTAGAACAAAGAAAGATATAATGAATGTTAGAGGTATCGGACATAAGACTTATACCCGGATTTCAGATCTGTTAGATTTGTAGAGATTAATCTATCTAAACTGCCCTCCGGGGCAGTTTTCTTTATTAAAGAGGAGGTTATAATGAAAATAGCTTTAGTATCACTGCTTTCTCCTGTTCATGACGAAGAAGCAATAAATTCTTCTCTGGAGGAGATGAGATTAGAACTTAAAAATGCGTTTACTTTTGATGAGATAAAAGCCCACAGTATTGATAATGACACTTTGGATGATTATGATTTTGTACTTGTATTTGTTAAATCAGGTGGAACGGAAAACATGTTTTTGGATATATATGATTTTCTTCCCAAACCTGTTTATCTGCTCAGCACAGGACTTCATAATTCACTTCCTGCTTCAATGGAAATTCTTAGTTTTATAAAAAAGCAGGGTGATAGTGGTAAAATACTTCATGGGGAGCCTGATGAAGTAAAGAATGAAATAAAAAAACTTGCGGAATACAGAAAGGTAAGAGATAGAATTACAGAATCGAAACTTGGAGTAATTGGAAGACCTTCTGATTGGCTTATAGCAAGTGAAATTGATTATGAGCATGCTTCCCATCACTGGGGAACAGATTTTGTTGATATTGATTTAAAAGAAGTGGAATTATTATATGCTGACGCTGATGATTTAGCAGCCGAAAAAATTGCAGATGAGTTTATAAATAAAGCAGTAAGGATGGTGGAAAACAGCAGAGGTGATGTACTGGCTGCAGCTAAAATTTATCTCGCCTTAAAACAAATTGTCAATAGATATAATTTAGATGCACTTACATTAAGATGTTTTGATCTGGTTAAAAAATTAAACACCACCGGCTGTCTTGCTCTTTCAAAGCTAAACAATGAAGGTATCACTGCTGGATGTGAGGGGGATATACCTGCACTATTTACTATGCATTTTTCTAGTATAATAACCGGAGAGATTCCTTTTATGGCGAATCCAGCCAGTATAGATAGGCAAAATGATGAAATTATTTTTGCTCACTGCACAGCAGCAACAGATATGACCGAAAACTTTATTTTAAGATCTCACTTTGAGACTGGAATTGGAGTGGGGGTTCAGGGTATAATAAAAGAAGGACCTGTAACAGTGCTCAAAATTGGTGGTACCGGACTTGAACAGTATTTTATAGCAGAAGGAGAAATAGTTGAGAATTTAGACAGCCCCAGTGCCTGTAGAACACAGATTAAGGTCAGTCTGCCAGGAAGTACTGATTATCTGCTTGGTGATCCTATAGGCAACCATCATATTATTATTCCAGGCCATTATGCAGAAAAAATAGAAGAATTTTTAGGACTTGAATAAAAAGACAATATAACTTAGAAATGGGAGGAACAATATGTCAAAATTACTGGAAGTTAAAGATCTTCACCTGACTATAGATGAAGCAGAAATTTTAAAAGGAATGGAATTTTCCATTAACCGTGGTGAGGTTTTTGCTCTGATTGGTCCAAATGGATGTGGAAAATCCACACTTGCCTATACTTTAATGGGATTAAATAATTATCATCCTCAAAAAGGAGAAATGATTTTTAAGAATAAAAACTTAATTGATATGAAAATTAACGAAAGGGCAAAACTGGGTATGACTCTTGCCTGGCAGGAACCGGCCAGATATCAGGGAGTAACTGTTAGAGAATTTTTGTCTCTGGGTCTAAAAAGTAGAGACAGAGAAGTTTCGGAAGATGAGCTAAAAGATGCCTTAAATCAGGTAGCTATTAGACCTGGTCAGTATCTGGATCGCTTTGTAGATAAGACTCTGAGTGGAGGAGAAAGAAAGAGAATAGAACTTGCTTCTTTACTTTTAATGGATCCGGATCTTGTTATACTGGATGAACCTGATTCTGGTGTTGATGTAGTTGCTTTAAACAATATTGGTGAAGTTCTCAATTATTTTAGAAATAATGGTACAGGAATACTGCTTATCACACATTCAGAGGAAATGCTCCAATATGCAGATAGGGCTGCACTGGTATGTGAAGGAGAAATTATTCGTCAGGGAAAACCAGATGCAATAAGCGATTATTTTAAATCATACTGTCTGCCCTGTCACAAAGAAGTAGAATGTGATACGGAGGTGGCCAGCTGATGAATGATTATGAGATGATGGTAGATGCATATAAAGATGCTGGAGGAGAAGATGTTTTTTCTGACAGCGATGTGGCCCATATAGTTCTGGAGAGGGATAAAATTCTCGGTCAGCATTCTGTAGAAGGGCTTAATGTTCAGGCTGAAAAAATTGGAGAAGATACTGTAAGAGTATTTGTAACAGTTGAAAAAGATTATAAAATAAAAAATCCCGTTCACATGTGTTTTGGTGTTCTTCCCAAAGAAGGAAGACAAAAAATAGACATGAACGTACATGTGAAGGAAAATGCACATGTTGAGGTAAGAGCAGACTGCGTTTTTCCCAATGCTGTTAAAGTAGAGCACATTATGGATGCAGTTATCAATGTAGAATCACATGGATCTTATATTTATAAAGAACACCACTTTCACGGAGATAATGGTGGGGTGGAAGTGGTTGCTAAATCCGATATAGATGTTAAATCTGGTGGTAAGTTGATAACAAAATTTGATCTTCTTAAAGGGAGAGTCGGTAAAATAGATTTTGACTATGAAGCAGAATTAGCAGAAAATGCTACTGTGGAAATGCTGGCCAGAATAAGTGGACAGAAAGATGATTTTATAAAAATTCGTGAAGCAGGTCATTTAAATGGAAAAAATGCCAGAGGAGTACTTGATTCAAAAATCGCACTTAAAGATAGTGCTGAAGCCGAAATATACAATGAATTAACGGCATCTGCTGCTGGAGCAATGGGACATGTTGACTGTACAGAAATTATTAAGGATGAAGCTGTAGCTAGAGCTGTTCCTGTTGTTGAAGTTAGACATCCGGAAGCCAAAGTTACTCATGAAGCTGCCATTGGCAGTGTAGATAGTACACAGCTGCAGACACTGATGGCCAGAGGACTTGATGAAGAGGAAGCATCAGAGATAATCATTCAGGGGCTGTTAAATGACTAATAGTTTTTAATGGGAGTGGTATAAATGAAAAACTTTTTATCCTTAAAAAAATCAGTAGTAGTTTTTTTATTTTTAATAATAATAATTTCATCTGTTTTCAGCAGTGTTCAGGCAGCACAAAAAGTGGCTGTTCAGTCACCTCCAATTCCTGCGGCAATACCATTTTTGTGGATGGAAAAAGAAGCCAAACTTGATGGTATAATTGATCTGGAGTTCAATCTTTCTTCAGATCACAGTAGAGGGGTTGCACTGCTGGCTAAAAATGAAATAGATCTTCTGGTTACAGGAGCCAATGTTGGTGCCAAAATATATAATCAGGGTATAGATGTAAAAATGCTTAATGTAAATACATGGGGAATAGATTATCTTTTAACATATGGATTTAAAGCTGAGAGCTGGAAGGATCTTAAAGGTCGTTCAGTTGGAGTTCTGCTTAAAGGAGGTCCACTTGATTTTCTGGTCCGATATTTAATGCAGGAGAATGGAATTAAAGCAGATGAGGTTAATCTGGTGTACAGACCGCTGCCCGGTGTAGCAAAATACTTTTTGACAGGCAATCTTGATGCTGTTATTCTTCCTGAACCACTGGTGACAGTGACATCAGCAAAGTCAGATGAGATTTACATTTCTTTAGATATACAGGAAGAATGGGAAAAAATTCATGGTGACAGAAGAATACCTTTTGTAGGATTATTTGTCAGTGGGAAATTTGAAGGAGAAAATGAGATAATAACAGAAATAATAAATGGGGCTTACAGACAGGGGATAGAATGGGTCAATAAAAATCCGGAAGAAGCTGCTGAACTGGCATCAGAGCAGTTCAATATGCCGGCAAATATTATAGAAAAATCCCTCAGCAGAGTTAACCTTAATACTTATGCTGAATCTGAAAGCAGAAAAATTACAGATCTTTACTTTGGGAAAATACTTGAGATGTATCCGGATATGATTGGCGGCAGGATGCC
Organism: Bacillota bacterium; assembly: GCA_051747745.1. Classification (GTDB taxonomy): domain Bacteria; phylum Bacillota; class Halanaerobiia; order Halanaerobiales; family Halanaerobiaceae; genus QPJE01. The sequence goes on from JBNJGL010000004.1 coordinate 32,896, forward strand.
AGATGAAGAATTTTATTACTAAACCCTTCTGGCTTTTTCTGATATTAGTTTTTCTTTTGTGGAATCAGCTCGCCTTACATTTTAATGAGCTGATTTTACCTTCACCTGCCGAAACACTTGCTGAACTGAATTCTATTATAAAAAGTGGGGTTTTCGTAAAGAGTCTATTTATCACACTAAAAAGAACTTTGATAGGTTATCTGGCTGCTGTAATATCAGGTTCTTTCCTTGCAGTAGTAATGAAAAAATTTAATTTTTTAAAAAGAGGTTTAAGACCTTTTATAACTATTATTCAGGCAGCACCACCTGTAGTCTGGATAGCTCTAGCAGTAGTCTGGTTTGGAGTTGCAGAGGATTTGACACCAATATTCTTGATTTTTATCGTATCTATGCCTGTTATTTTTGTTAATATATTTCAGGGAATAGAAAGCATAGATTATGATTTAGTTGAAATGGCAGAGGCATATTCAATACCAAAATATAAAATTTTTCGGGACATTTATCTGCCTGGAATTCTGCCTTCTGCAGTATCTGCTCTCAGTATTGCATTTTCCTTTGCCTGGAAATCATCTGTTTTTGCAGAGTTTATTGGTTCTTCCAGTGGAATAGGTTATCAGCTGAGTATGGCAAACAGCAACCTGGAAACAGCTGAGCTTTTTGCCTGGACAGCAGTGCTGGTTGTATTTATGCTTTTTGTGGAATATTTTCTGCTGGAAAGACTAAAGAAAAAAGTCAGCAGGTGGAGATATGAAGAATAAAATAATTGAACTAAAAAAAGTCAGCAAAAGTTATGATAACTATCCGGTTTTGAAAGAATTAAATATGGAGATTTTTTCAGGTGAAATAACATGTCTTCTCGGCCCTTCAGGAAGTGGTAAAACAACCATTTTTAGAATTGCCTCTGGACTTGAAAAAGCTGATTCCGGTGAAGTTATTAGAGATAGGTCACTGCGAACAGGTTACGTGTTTCAGGAAGCTAGACTTCTTCCCTGGAAGACGGTATCGGACAATCTTGCATTTATACAGCAGAATTTTTTAAATAATAATGAAGCACAGGAGTTAAGAAAACTCTTGATCGAACTTGCAGATCTGCATAAATTTGAAGATAATTACCCACATGAACTTTCAGGTGGGATGAAGCAGAGGCTCGAACTGATCAGAGCATTTTCTATTAAACCAGATCTGATTTTTATGGATGAACCGTTTAAATCTCTTGATACAAAGACCAGATACAACCTGCAGAAGCTTATAAATGTAATACAGGAGGAAAGTTCTATAAGTATATTTTTAATTACCCATGATCCAGAAGAAGCTGTCCTGCTGGCAGATAAAATATATATACTTGCCGGTGAAGGAAGAGGAATAAAAGAAAAAATAATTATTGAAAAAGAGCGTAAAAATAGAAAAATTTCTGATCCTGATATTTATAAAATTTTAGAAAAAATATTAAATACATTTACAGGTCTTGTTAAAGATCTTGATTTTAAAAGAGAGGTTATTAGATCTTCTTTCAAAAAAAATTAGGAGTTGATAAAATGACAGAAAAAAAGTACGAATTAGCTATTGTCGGTGGTGGACCGGGTGGTTATGTTGCGGCAATAAAAGCCGGACAGATGGGTAAAGATGTTGTTTTGATAGAAAAAGAAGCAATAGGAGGTACCTGTCTCAACTGGGGCTGTATACCTACAAAAGCATTTGTTAGATCTGCAGAAGTGTTTTCAGATATTAAAGATGCTTCCAGTTTTGGAATTAATGTCGAAGGAGCAGAAGTAGATTTTTCAAAAGTTGTAGATAGGAAAGATAAAATTGTCAGCAGACTTGTAAAGGGAGTAGAACATCTGCTTAAAGCTAACAATGTTGATACTGTTGATGGGAAAGCTTCTTTTGTAGATAAAAATCATCTTTCTGTTGAAAAAAATGACGGCGAAATGATTATCGAGGCAGATAATATTATTATAGCAACCGGATCTCAGGCTTCTAATTTACCTATTCCTGGTGCAGATATGGATGGAATTCTTGATAATAGAACTGCACTTAGCATGGAGGAACTTCCAGATAGTTTAATTGTTGTTGGAGGTGGAATTATAGGGATGGAATTTGCATTCATCTTCAATAATTTTGGAGTGGATGTAACTGTTCTGGAATATTTAGATCAGATTGTTACAGGTGTTGACAGTGAAATAGCAGATGAACTAAATAGGTCAGCAAGAAGGAGAAGAATAACAGTAAAAACCGGTGCAGAAGTAAAAGAAATTAAAAAATCAGGCAGTGAATATGAAGTAGTTTTTTTTGAAAAAGATAAAAAGAAAATGGTTTCAGGTGAAAAAGTGCTTATGGCAGTGGGCAGAAAACCATATCACAATGGACTCAATCTGGATGGGGTAGGTGTTAAAACAGAGGAAAGACGTGGTGGAATTATTGTTGATGATTATCTTAAAACAAATGTAGATAATATATATGCCATTGGTGATGTTACAGATAAAATTCTGCTGGCACATGTAGCATCACATCAGGGGATAGTTGCGGTAGAAAATATTTTTGCTGAAAAACATAAGATGAACTATAATGCAGTTCCGGGAGCAATATTTACTTCTCCAGAGGTTGCGACAGTTGGATTAAGTGAAGATGAAGCAAAAGAAAAAGGAATAGATTATAAAGTTGGAAGTTTTCCCTTTGCGGCCAGTGGAAAAGTTATGGCTATGGGAGAAAGAGAAGGTAAAGTTAAAATAATTGCCGAAAAAGATACGGAAAAAGTTATAGGTGCTGCCATTATAGGTATAGAAGCAACCGATCTGATTGCAGAACTTACACTTGCAGTTCATTCGGAATTAAAGGTTGAAGATCTGGCAGAAACAATACATGCCCATCCTACTACAGCAGAAGTAATACACGAGGCTGCACTTGATCTTCAGGGTGGAGCAATACATTATAAAGGCAGATAAAACTGTTTTATTTTAAAATAAGAGTACCGTTTTGGAGATTCTTTCCGAATACCTATGGTGCAGGGTTAAACAGTAATGTTATCTGTTGTAATTCCTTATATAACAGCATTCTCAGCAATTATCGATAAGACTCTTTATTTGACATTAATATGGAAAAAATATATAATATAGGTGTTAAGTGTTTAGATAAACACATATGTAAAGGGGAGGTAAATATGAGCGGAGAATATCATGAACCACTTGAAAAATTGACACCTGAAGCGATGGAGTATCACAGGGTAATTAAAAGTGTGATTGAAGAACTGGAGGCTGTAGACTGGTACAATCAGCGTGCTGTGGCTACAGATGATCCAGAAGTACAGGCTATTGTAGAACATAACCGTGATGAAGAAATTGAACACGCATGTATGGGCCTGGAATGGCTGCGCAGAAATAATCCTGTCTGGGATGAAATGTTGAAAACTTTCCTTTTCCAAACTGCAAAAATTACCGAAATTGAAGAAGAGGGTGAAGGAGAAGAAGCTGAAGGTGCATCTGGTGATGGATCACTTGGCTTAGGTAATATGAGAGGAGGCGAATAGTAATGGATGTATTAAAACGTTCATTAGCTCCATTTCCTGCAGAAGCATGGGATTTTCTAGATGATGAAGCAAAAGATGTACTGGAATTAAAATTGAAAGCAAGAAAAATTGTAGATTTTAAAGGACCTTATGGTCTTGATCTGTCTGCAATAAATACCGGTCGTTTTGCACCAATGGGTGTAGAAGATGTTGAAGGTGTTACTTATGCGTCCAGAGAAGTGCTGCCACTTGTAGAAATTAAAGTTCCATTTAAGATGCAGTTGAGTGAAATAGATGCTCTTGCGCGTGGAGCTGAAGATGTGGAAACAGAGCCGCTGTTAGATGCAGCTAAAAAACTTGCAAAAGCAGAAAATAAGGCTGTTTTCTTTGGACTGGAAAAAGCGGACATAACCGGTATAGTAGAAGCATCAGAATACAGTGAAGTAAGTCTATCAGGTGGAGAAAAAGAAATGATCACCGGACTGCTAAAGGCACTATCACTATTTGAAGAAAATAGTGTGGGTGGAAGCAGAAGACTTTTATTAGGACCTGAATTATATTCACTGCTCTATGAACTAGATGATAAAGGATATCCTTTAAAGCGTAAAGTAGAAGAAATGGTGGACAATGGTGCAATGCTGGTACCTGATCTTGGAAATAGAGGACTGCTTGTTTCTGAACGTGGTGGAGACTTTGAACTAACAGTAGGTCAGGATATTTCTCTTGGTTACACAGGTTATGAAGGAGATGAAGTAGAATTGTTTTTCCTGGAAACTTTAACCTTTAGAGTTAATGGTCCTGAAGCAGCTGTTGTTTTAAAATAAATATAAATAACTATTAAATACCGCCATATGGCGGTATTTTTTTATTGAATTAGCGAACATGCGTATGATATAATTAGCTTAGTAAAATTATTTGATATTAAAATATGATTTTATTAATAGCGAAGAATTTATTATTCGGAGGAAACTAAAATGGATTTGAGAAAAAAATTGGAAATTTTAAGTGATGCAGCTAAATACGATGTTTCCTGTTCTTCCAGTGGAAGTGGTGGACGGGGAAGTAAGTCAAGTCTGGGTAATACGAAGACCAGTGGAATATGCCACAGCTGGTCGGATGATGGACGCTGTATATCTCTGCTGAAGATCCTTTTCACAAATTATTGTATCTATGACTGCCAGTACTGTGTTAACAGGGCCAGTGAAGACAGAGAAAGAGCCGCTTTTACCCCTGAAGAAGCTGCCGAACTTACAGTGGAATTTTATAAAAGAAATTATATAGAAGGATTATTTTTGAGTTCAGCTGTCTGGAAAACTCCTGACTGGACAATGGAGCAGCTGCTGAAGACAGCAGAGTTATTAAGAAATAAACATAATTATGGTGGATATATTCATTTGAAGGCAATTCCCGGAGCAGATTTTAAACTTATCTATAAAGCTGGACTTCTGGCTGATAGAATGAGTGTAAATATTGAACTTCCTACAGAATCCAGTTTAAAAAAATTGGCACCACAGAAAAAAAGAAATGAGATTTTAAAACCTATGCTGGGAATAGGAAAAAACATAGAGAATAATATTGTAGAGAGAAAAAAATATAAAAAAGCAGAAAAATTTGTGCCTGCCGGTCACAGTACACAGCTTATTATAGGAGCAAGTCCAGAAACAGACAGTCAGATTATAAGATTAAGTGAAGGACTGTATAATAAATTTAATTTAAAGAGAGTATACTATTCTGCTTATCTTCCCGTAGGTAATAAAAAGATGCTTCCTGCTCTTCCCGGACCCCCGCTTAAAAGAGAGCATAGATTATATCAGGCGGACTGGCTGCTGAGGGTTTATGGATTTAAAGCAGATGAATTAATTTCCGGGCGCAAAAAAAATCTTAATTTAAAGCTGGATCCAAAAGCAGATTGGGCTGTTAACAATATAGAAAAATTCCCATTAGAGATTAATACAGCAGATTATGGTGAACTAATGCGGATACCAGGTATTGGTCCCCGGTCAGCTGCAAAAATAGTAAAGGCAAGAAAACACAAAAGTTTATCTCATGATGATCTTAAAAAACTTAGAGTAGTTTTAAAAAGAGCTAATTATTTTATTACATGTCGGGGAAAATATGCAGCAGGAATTCCTTTTGATCCAGAACTGATATACAGTAGGCTGATCGAAAAAGAAGCAGAACAGCTTTCTCTATTTTAATCATTAATTTTTTTGAATTGAATATTGAAATCTGTTCAAAAACTAATTTGATGATGTGTCCACAAAAAGGTTATTTGCGGAACTTTAGGCAATTTTAGTTTGATCGAAAAATGAGTTAGCGACGCAAATACCCTTTTTGTGTGAGAACCATTTGATTCAATTTGATAAAATGGATGACATAAAAAATTAAACTCAAAAAAGAACAGGATTATATTAAGTGAACAAAATACTTTTATATAGGAAAAATTGATTGAGGTGAAATATTGTGCAGAAAAAAGTATATACCTATGATGGAAGTTTTAATGGTTTGTGTTCGGTATTATATACTGCCTACAAAAAAAGAGATATACCAGCTGATATTGTAAAAGAAAAAGAATATAAATCTGATCTATTTTATAATAAATCAATTATTAATACTTCAGAAGAAAAGGCAAAAGAACTTCTTGCTAAGATTGAAAAAAATATTTCACCACAAAGTTCAAGACTGATATTTCATGCTTATTTATCTGAAATTGAGAAAATTGAAATAAATATTTTTTTCTATATTCTCAAGGGATTTAAAATCGGGAAAGATATTGACAAGTATTTAACCGATTCTTCTGTAAAGAATGTTCAGGAAGCAGCCGGGAAAGTAAGGAGAGAAAGCCACAGAATAAAAGGATTACTTAGGTTCAAACAGAGTAAATCGGATAGATTTTACGCAGGAGTTGAGCCAGATCATAATATATTAATACTGCTTGCCTCACACTTTGTGCGAAGATTTCCTGTACAGGACTGGATAATTCACGATAAAAAAAGGTCCAGTGCTATTTTATATTCTTCAGATAATAAAACATGGGTACTTACTGAAATTGATAGTGATTTTTCTCCAGAATTAATTGAATTTGAATATGAGATTCAAAATCTCTGGAAGACTTTTTTTTCCAGTGTATCACTAAAAGAAAGGCCCCGTCCGGGTCTACAGCGTCAATTTATGCCAAAAAAATACTGGAAAAATCTGATAGAAACACCCGCAGAAAATTATTAAGCAGGTTTTAAATAATATTTATAGAAATATATACAGTAAGGGAATAAAAATAGTAGGGTAATAAAAAATGAAGTTCTTCAGGTTATTAGGTTATTTTTTGGTTTAAATGAACTATGCTGATTGGATGTTTACTCTAAAATTTTTATTTTAATATAGTTAAGCAAAAAAAGCAGATAATATCTGGTGCTTTTATAATACAGCAGGTAAGGAATGATGATATGCAGAAAAGGAAAATTATGACCGTTTTTGGAACAAGACCAGAAGCAATAAAAATGGCTCCAGTAATAAAAGACCTGAGAAGGCAGCCGGAATTCGAAGTTTTAGTTACAGCAACAGCTCAGCATAGAGAAATGCTGGACCAGGTACTTGATCTTTTTTCTCTAACAGCAGATTATGATCTGGATATTATGCAAAATGCTCAAACTTTATCTGACATAACAACACGTGTTCTGTCAGGAATTGAAAATATACTAAAAAAAGAAAATCCGGATTTAATTTTAGTACATGGTGATACATCTTCAACATTTGTAGGAGCTCTGGCATCTTTTTATCACCAGATTAAGGTGGGACATGTTGAAGCCGGTTTGAGGACTTACAACAAATACTCACCTTATCCAGAAGAAATAAATAGAAGGCTGACAGCTGTACTGGCAGATATTCATTTTGCACCTACCAGAACAGCAAAAGAAAATTTACTGTCAGAGAATATCGCACAAGAAAATATATTTGTAACCGGGAACACAGTAATTGATGCTCTTTATACTGCTGTTGATAGAGATTATCTTTTTGAAAATAAAATTTTAAATGGAATTGATTTTGAAAACAAAAAGATTTTACTACTAACAGCACACCGCAGAGAAAATTTAGGTAGAGGAATGAAAAATATATTTAAAGCTGTTCTTTATCTGACAGAAAAATATGATGATGTAGAAGTTGTTTTTCCGGTTCATTTAAATCCGGCTGTAAGAAAGATCAGCAGCTCTATACTGAAGGATAAAGAAAATATTCATTTAATTGAACCTCTGGATTATCTTCCTTTTGTAAATTTAATGGATCGGTCATATTTGATTCTGACAGATTCTGGTGGTATTCAGGAAGAAGCCCCATCACTGGGGAAACCGGTTCTTGTTTTAAGAGATACAACAGAAAGACCTGAGGCTCTAAAAGCCGGTACAGTTTTAAGAACTGGAACTGATTATAATAAAATTATAGAAGAAGCTTCTAAACTGATAGAAAATGAGGAGGATTATAAAAAGACCAGTGAAAAAACAAATCCCTATGGAGATGGAAATGCCGCAGAAAGGATCAGCAGTTTTCTAAAAAATTATTATGGATATTCTGAAAAAATGTATGAGGAATTTGAAGCTGGATAACCTGCTGATAAATATTTGCATTTTAAAGATAAGTCATTTTAAAAAATAAAAGATTTTCCAGTATACAGCAGGTTTTTTTAATAATTTATTGAATATTCTATATTGTAAGAGGAAGAATTGTTATTAAGTAAGAGAAGGAGGTAATAAAGTTGGATTTTAATATTCTTATTGGAGGAGAGGCAGGACAGGGATTGAAAACAGTTGAATCTCTGCTTACCAAGACATTTTCGCGCTATGGATATTATCTTTTCAGCAGTAAAGATTATATGTCACGAATTAGGGGTGGCCATAACTTTATGCAGGTCAGAATTAGTGATGAAAAAATTGATGGACCTGATGCAGAGATTGATTTACTGCTGGCCCTTAATGAAGAGACCGTAAAAATTCACAGAGAAGATGTTAATGAAGATGGTGTTATCATATCTTCAACTGGAGATGATGAAGATAGGCTGGTAAAAATCGATGCTGCAGGTATGGCAAAAGAAATAAATCCTAAAGCAGAAAATACTGTATTTGTCGGGACAGCTCTAAAAGTACTTGGTTTACCTCTTGCTGAAGCGGAAAAGGTGCTTAAAGAGCATTTTGCAGATAAAGAGAGTGTTATTGAAGATAATATTAAATTGTTAAAAATGGGATATGATGCAGGAGATCAGCTATTTAATTTGAAAGATCTGGGTTCTAAAGAAGATAGAATGGTGATTGATGGGAACAGCGCTCTTGGCCTTGGTGCAGCACTGGCAGGTATCAGTTTTTATGCTGCTTACCCTATGTCTCCATCCACAGGTATTTTAAACTATCTGGCTGGAAAACAGGAAGAACTGGGAATTGTTGTTGAACAGGCAGAAGATGAAATTGCAGCTATAAATATGGCCATCGGAGGTTCCTACAGTGGACTGCGTTCTATGACAGGTACTTCTGGTGGTGGACTTTCACTTATGGCAGAAGGAGTTGGACTGGCAGGTATTTCAGAAACACCTGTAGTAATTGCTGATGTTCAGCGACCCGGTCCTGCGACCGGACTGCCAACAAGAACTGGACAGGGAGATTTACTTTTTGCAGTAAATATCTCTCAGGACGAATTCCCACTGATGGTGCTGGCTCCTAAAGATCAGGAAGATGCAGTATATCAGGGTTTCAGAGCTTTTGATATTGCCGAAAAATATCAAATTCCAGTAATTATATTAAGTGATCAATTTCTGGCTGATGCTTCTAAAACAATAGATAGAATAAAATTGGATGATTTAAAAATAGAGCGCTATTTTGTTAATGAAGATGAAGTAGAAGGAGAATATAAAAGATATAAGTATACAGAAGATGGAATATCGCCGAGAGCTTATCCGGGCCAGCTTAAAGATCAAATTGTACTTGCAGATAGTAATGAGCATGATGAACTCGGACATATAGTTGAAGATGAAGAAAAAAGAAATATGATGGTTGAAAAAAGGAATAGAAAATTGGAAAAATTGATAGAAGAAGATTTATGTGATGCTGATTATTATGGTCCCGACTCGGCAGAATATATTCTGGTTGGCTGGGGTTCTTCCACCGGTCCAATAGCTGAAGCAAGAAGTCTGCTATCTGATGAGTTTAAAGTAGCTCAACTGTCATTTGGAGATGTCTGGCCTCTGCCAGAAAAAACTATCAGAGAAAAAGCAGAAAGTGGTGCAAAACTGGTTTTCATTGAAAGTAATGCCAGTTCGCAGTTTGCCAGACTGGTTAGAAGTGAAACAGGAATAAATGCAGATTACAGGATTGTAAAATATAATGGGAGACCTTTTTCCGGAAGAGAAATTTATAGAAGGTTCAAAGAAGAGGTGAAAAAATAATGGTAGAACTTAAAAACTTTGAAGCAGATCGTGAAACCGCCTGGTGTCCAGGATGTGGCAACTTTCCACTTAGAACAGCACTTTCTGAAGCTCTGACTGAAATGGGTCTAAATCCTGAAGAAGTGGTTATGCTCTCTGGAATTGGACAGGCAGCAAAGACCCTTCACTATATAAAATTAAATGGTTTTAAAGGACTACATGGACGCTCTTTACCTCTATCTGTCGGTATGAAGATAGCAAATCCAGCGATGACAGTAATAGTTGAATCAGGAGATGGCTGCAGCTATGGTGAAGGTGGTAACCATATTTTACACAATATAAGAAGAAATCTTGATATTATTAATCTTGTTCATGATAATCAGATTTATGGTCTGACAAAAGGACAGGCTTCACCAACAACAGGTTATGATATTAAGACAGATGTACAGACACATGGAATTAATGCTGAGCCACTGAATCCAGTTAGATTTGCAGTAGGTATGAAAGCGAGTTTTGTTGCCAGAAGTTTTGTTGGAGATAAAGAACACCTCAAAGAAATGATTAAGGCTGCAAAAAAACACAAAGGTTATGCTTTAATTGATATTTTTCAGCCCTGTGTATCTTTCAATAAAGTCAATACTTATCAGTGGTATAAAGAGAGAGTTTACAAACTTAAAGACCATGATCCAACCGATTATGAAGCTGCTGTTAAGCTAGCAGATGAATTTGGAGATAAAATTCCGATAGGAATTATTTACAGAGAAGAAAAACCTACTTTTAGGGATAGAATACCATTTTTAGGAGATAAAGCTCTGATAGATAGAAAAGTAAAAGTAGAGGATTTGGAGCACCTGCTGGATGAATTTAAATAAAATTAATTCAGACAATTAAATTTATATTTATATGGTGATATTTTAAATATCACTATGTATATAATATGAGGAGGAATATAATGAATATTTATGACTTTGCTATTAATTTTGAAAGGGAAAACCGTGAATTTTATGAAAAATGTGCTGCAGAGTCAGCCAGTGCTGATTTAAAGCAGGTATTTTTAGATCTGGCTGATGAAGAACGGAAACATGAAGAAATAGTAAAACAGCTTAAAGCAGAAAAAACTGTTGACGAAGTTGAAGCCGGTATCATGCCAAAAGCCAAAAAGGCTTTTGAAAAAATATCTAAAGATTTACCAGAAGGGGTACTGCCAAAAGAACAGGTCGATGTATATAAACAGGCAAAAGAAATGGAAACAAAAAGTTACGAATTTTATTCAGAAAAGGCTGAAGAATCTGATCTCCCACAGGTCAAAAAAACTTTCAAAAGGCTGGCTGAAGAAGAGAAAAAACACGAAAAAATTATGGACAGCATTGTAGAAATGGTTAATCGTCCCAACACATGGCTTGAAGATGCAGAATGGTACCATCTGGAAGATTATTAAAACAAAAAATAACTGATGTAATGTAAAAATTGTCTTTAAACTGCCGGGAAGGAAATGATGTGAACAAAAATATTGTTTTCTTCCTGGAATTTATTTTAAAATATAAAAAATAAATTAAATTTTGGTTGCAGTTTATAGTTTTTGGTGTTAAACTACTGTAGATATTATATCTATAGGAGGAAAAATTTAATGGCAGAGCTAATATTAGGTGGATTATTAATTTTTATGGCCAGAGTTGTGGATGTGTCTTTAGGTACTGTTCGTGTTCTTATGATTTTTAAATCTCAGAGGCTATATGCTGCTTTAATTGGTTTTGTAGAAGTAATAGTTTATATATTTGCTTTAAATAGGGTTGTAACTACACTTGATAATCCTTTTAATTTAATTATATATGCTCTTGGTTTTGCAGCCGGAAACTTTGTCGGCAGTCTTGTAGAAGAAAAAGTTGCTATTGGGCAGGTAACTGTTAATGTAATAACATCCAATACCAGTTTTGAAATGATAGAACAAATGAGAGAAGAAGGATACGGAGTAACTGTTCTTGATGGTGAAGGGAAAAAGGGAAAGAAAAAAATACTTTTTGTTACACTGGAGAGAAAAGATTTAAGACATTTTTTCGAAATTGTTGATAACTGTGAACCGGAGTCATTTGTTAATATCTTAGATTCCCGTTCAACCAGGGGTGGATATTTTAAAAGCACCAAGAGAAAATAATTGTGAGAGTTTTGTGATACAGCTCATAGAATATAACATTGACTGCGATATAATTATACTTGACTGAATTACTTGATTTTATTTGGTTTTTAAATTTATGAATTAAAATTTTTGATTCATAATGGATTACTTTTAAAAGGGAGGAATATGTATGTCAATGTTTTGTTATCAATGTCAGGAAACAGCCAAAAATGAAGGCTGTACAGTAAGAGGTGTCTGTGGTAAAGATGCAGATGTTGCAAATCTTCAGGATATGCTGATTTTTGTTCTAAAAGGTATTTCTGTATATGCAGAAAAAGCTGAAGAAGAGGGTGTTAAAGTTTCTGAAAAGACAGCCCCGTTTATTATGGAAGGTCTGTTTGCGACCATAACAAATGCAAACTTTGATCCAGAAAGATTTGAAGATTTAATTGAAGAAGCTTTTGAACTAAGAGATGAAGTTAAAGAGAAATTTGAAAAAGCATATAAAGAAAATCATGGTGAAGAGTTTAGCGGAGATCTGCCGGAACACTGTACATGGTACAGCGATAGTGCTGAGGACTTTTACAGCAAAGGTGAAAATGTAGGTGTGCTGGAGACAGAAGACGTAGATGTTAGATCTTTAAGAGAGCTGGCTACATATGGACTCAAAGGAATTGCAGCTTATGGAGATCATGCCAGAATTTTGGGCAGACATAAAGAAGAAATCGATAAGTTTACACAAAAATGTCTGGCCGCCACTACTGATGACAGCTTGAGTGTGGATGATCTTGTAGGCCTTGTTATGGAAACAGGAGAAATGGCTGTAGAAACAATGGCTATACTTGATGAAGCAAATACTTCAACTTATGGACATCCGGAGCCAACAGATGTAAATATTGGAGTCAGAGATAACCCGGGTATTTTAATCAGTGGTCATGATCTAAAAGATATGGAAGAATTATTAGAACAGACAGAAGGTACAGGAATAGATGTTTATACACATGGAGAAATGCTGCCTGCTAACTCCTATCCTGCATTCAAAAAGTACGATCACTTTGTAGGTAACTATGGTGGATCATGGTGGCATCAGGATAAAGAATTTGAATCATTTAATGGTCCAATTCTTATGACAACCAACTGTATTACACCTGTAAAAGATTCTTATAAAGATAAAATATTTACAACAGGTATGGCTGGATATCCAGAAGTTAAACATATACCTGATCGCAAAGAAGGGGAAAGTAAAGATTTCTCTGAACTAATTGAATTAGCTAAAACATGTGAATCTCCAGTTCAGTTAGAAGAAGGAACAATCCCTGGTGGTTATGCCCGTAATACTGTTATGAGTGTGGCTGACAAGGTAATTGAAGCTGTAGAAAATGGCGATATCGGCCGCTTTGTAGTAATGGGTGGCTGTGATGGACGCTTTAAGTCCAGAGAATATTTTACAGATGTTGCTAAAGAATTACCGGAAGATGCTGTAATTATGACAGCTGGCTGTGCTAAATACCGCTACAACAAGCTGGATCTTGGAGATATTGGCGGAATTCCAAGAGTATTAGATGCAGGTCAGTGTAATGATTCTTACTCCTTAGCTTATATTGCTTTACAGCTTAAAGAGGCTATGGGTGTAGATGATATTAATGATCTACCAATTTCTTATGATATTGCCTGGTATGAGCAGAAGGCTGTAGCAGTATTACTTGCACTTCTATCTCTAGGGGTCAAAGGAATTCGTCTCGGACCCACACTACCGGCATTTGTTTCCGAAAATGTGCTTAATGTATTAGTTGATAAATTTGATATTAAACCAACCGGTGATGTTAAAGAAGATGTTGCAGCTATTATGGCTGGTGAGTAATATTTTTTCAGGCACCTGGTGCCTGAAGGAAATGTAAAAACAGCCTTAATGCTGTTAAAATATATTGAAAAAGGATCTGTCTTCATTATGCAGGCAGGTCTTTTTTTGTTTTGTCTACTATTAAGAATGTGTGTATTTATAGAAAATATTTCACTTATAAGATTAGAAAACATTTAATTGTTAAAAAAAAATATATAAATAAAAGAGGAAGAATATTTTTAAAAGCTCTCACAGTGATTGAAATTTATGCTGTTGAGAGTTTTATTTTTTAAAAAATAAAGCAAAAGATTTGGACTTATATTATTTCGTGTTTTGTAAGTTAAAATTTAAAGTAAAAAAACCTGAAAAGTCTATAATTTGTGAAATAAAGTATTTGTATTAAATTATTGATTTTTCAGATAAAAAATTATATATTTAATAAATAGGATAATATTATAAAAGCTTATATTAAATACAAAATGAAACTATAATTTGGAAAGTGGAGGAGTTTTTATGCTTAATGTTGGGATAATTGGTGCTGGTTCTGGAGGTGCCTCTATTTTGGATACTTTTTTGAATATGGAAGATCTTAAAATCATTGGAATCTGTGATCAAGATTTTTCTGCTCCTGGAATTGTTAAAGCAAAAGAAAATGGAATTTCTGTTTATGATGATTTTAATGATCTTTTAAATTTAAAAGTAGAAAAAGTAATATTAGAGGTCACTGGAAATAAAAAGCTGTCAGAATTGATTAAAGAAGCAGCAGACGAGAAAACAAAGATCATTGATTCAGAAACTGCTTTAATACTTTTTAAAATTGTTAATTCCAGAGAAGATATGATAAAAAAAATGGAAGAAGAAGCTGATAAGCTCAGCCAACTTGCTGGTGATATTGGGGGTACAATTAAAGAAATCAGCAGCCGTAACCAGAAAAATATAAAGGAACTGGATGAGACAGCAGAAAAATTAAAATCTGCTTCAGAAAGCAGTAAAACAAACCTTCAGAAAACAAATGATATAGTAAAATTCATTAAAACAGTTTCTGATCAAACAAAGATGCTGGGTTTAAATGCTGCAATAGAAGCAGCAAGAGCAGATGTAAAAGCAAATGGGTTTAATGTAGTTGCAGATGAAATAAGAAAACTGGCAGATGAAACCGGTTCCTCTGTTAAGGAGATAACTGGATTTATTGATAAGCTTAATGAATCAACCGAAAACACCAGAATCAATATTAAAGATATGAACGACAGGGTTGATAAATTTACAGAAAACGAAAAAATTATAACAGAAAAGCTGCAGAATGCAGCAGTTAGAATAACTAAAATGTCTGAAAGTTTATCTGAAATAATTGAATAAGAACATTGAAAATTTAAATAAAATAAAATTAATAGATAAATAGATTTAAAGAATTAATAAAAAGGATAAATGGCAGAAAAAGAGAATTAATTAAATAGACATAGTTTATTTTGCATAAAAAGGAGGCAGATATGATATTTAAAAGGATTAAATCAGAAGGTTTAGCTCATTATTCTTATATTATTGGTGATGGTACAGAAGCAGCAGTAATTGATCCCCGCAGAGATATAGATATTTATTTAGAAACTGCAGAAGAAGCAGGAATTAAGATAAAGTACATACTGGAAACTCATAGAAATGAGGATTATATTATAGGTTCAAAAAAATTGGCAGAAAAAACTGATGCAGTAATAAAACATTCTGATGATCATCTTGATTATCAGTATGGAGAAGCAGTAGAAGAAGGAGATAAGTTTAAGCTGGGAAGACTTGAATTAGAAGCAGTACATACACCAGGACATACAAAAGGTTCACACAGCTATATACTATATGATTTTGACGGCAGCCCGTGGATGGTGTTTAGTGGTGATGCACTATTTGCAGGAGATATAGGCAGACTGGATTTTTATGGAGCAGATATGATTGAAGAGATGGCAGGTCGTCTTTATGACGCTATTTATAATAAAATATTACCTTTAGGAGATGGAGTAATACTCTGTCCTGCTCATGGTGCTGGCTCTGTATGTGGCAGTCTTATTGCAGAGAGAGAGTGGACAACAATTGGCATAGAAAAAAGATCCAACCCCCGTCTTCAGTACAGCAGTCGGGAAGAATTTCAGAAAAATGTTGGTGAGATGCACAAGAAACCAGCTTATTTTGCAAAGATGGAAGAAATGAATCTTTTAAGTCCTTTAGACAGTGGTCATCCATTTGTTCCAGCGTTAAGTGCTGGAGAATTTGAAAAACTGGCTGATGAGGATGATACCGTAATTTTGGATGTCAGGACTGAAACAGAATTTTCTTCTGCACATATATCCGGTTCTTTATCTATCTGGTCAGATATATTGAGCAGTTTTATTGGTTGGTTGGTTTCTACAGACAGGAATATTTTGCTTGTAAACGATGGAGATTATCCTGGAGAAATTGTATGTCAGCTGTACAGAATGGGATATGACAGAATATCCGGATATTTAAGCCGTGGAATGTTAAACTGGCATATGTCAGGAAGAAAAAGTAATAAAATAAAAACTATTAATGTTGGGAAACTCTGCAGCCTGATTGATTCTGGTGAAGATTACTGGCTGCTTGATATACGTAAAAAAGAAGAGATTGAAGAAGAAGGAAAGATAGAAAATGCACATGAAATACCATTAACAGAACTTAAAGATAATCTTAATCAGATTAACAGAGATAAAGTAATTTATATTTTCTGTGGAAGTGGTATGAGATCTATGACAGCTGCCAGTATCTTAAAAAAAGAAATAGATGCAGATTTGAGAGTTGTTCTGGGTGGATTGAGTGGCTGGTCATCAACAACCTGTCCAATTAAAGATTAAATCAAAAAATTAATTTTTACATGTTAATATATATTGGGACAAATGTTTTCATAGAAACACTGATAAAAATATATAATATAAAAGCAGCCCATATGGGCTGCTTTTTACTGATAATTTTTAAGTTCTTTTAGCTTATATATAGTTATTTTTTTTCTGGAGGTTTTTATAATACCTTTACTTTCAAATTGACTCAGCATTCTGGAAACAGTCTCACGGCTGCTGCCGATCATACTGGCAAGTTCCTGCTGTGTTAAAGAAATGTCCAAAATTAGATTCCCATTTTTTTCGATTCCATACTTACGGGCCAGAAAAGTAAGTAAGCTGGCCATTTTTCCGGAACTATCTTTTAAAGCAATATCTCGAACATTTTGTTGAGCCCTGCGCAGTCGGGTGCTCATTTCCTGCAGCAGTTTAATTCCGATAGCAGGATTTTCCATAATTACTTTTTCTAAATCTGATTGATCAAAAATTATCAGTTCAGTTTTCTTCATTGTTACTGCGCTGGCAGGATAGTTTCCCCTATCAAAAGCGACTATTTCAGCAATGATATCATTATTGGAGAAAATATTTAATATCTGTTCATCTCCATTTTCTATCATTTTAACAAGTTTTACCTGACCTGTTTTTATAATAAAAAATTTTTTACCTAATTCTCCTTCAAAAAAAATATATTCTCCTTTTTTATAAGTCTTTTCGGCAGCAATACTGTTTATTACTTCCAGCTCATTTTCTGATAAAAGGCTAAAAAAAGGAGTATCATTCTTTATTGACATTAATTTCACCTCGATTGCATTATTATCTTATAATATATAATAATCAATTTTTTTGTAAATTACAAGGAAATAGGTGATATAAGTCACAGATTAAAGTTGAGTAAAATGCTAAACTTTATATTGTAATTAAAGATAATGATAGATTTTAATGAATTGTATTTTATTAAAAATATATCTGCTTATAAAAAAATTACAAAACAAAACAGGAGTGATAAATATGAGCAATAAGTATTTTTCTCGAGATGATAATTTAGCGGAAATCTGCCGCCAGTATCCCGACCTGGTATCTGTACTTGTAAATAGAGGTTTTGGACAGCTGGCTGATGAGGAAAAAAGAGAAAGTTTTGGTAAAATGATTACCTTAAAACAGGCAGCAGAAATGAAACAGATGAATTTAGATAAATTAGAAGAAATTTTAATTGAACAAATAGAAAGTAATGACTTTACAGAGAAAGATATTACTAAAAAAAGTGATGATGAAATAAAGGTGGAAGGTTTACTTCCATGTCCTGTTAAAATACCTATGCTTGAAGAACTGGAAAAATTAGCAGAAGTAATGGATTATCCACTTTCACTGAACCTGAAATCTGCTTCTCAGGGTCTTGACTGGCTTGAAGAAGGTTTGTTAACAATTGATGATGCAGATGAACTGTCAGATATATTTATTTCTGCCGGCTTTGATCTTTTCTTTGATAAAAAACTGATTGATAAATACAGGCGGCAGGGAGTTTTTGAAGATCTGAGTGGAATTAATGATTTAAATAAAGATTTTAAAGATAATAATATTGATCTACTGGATCCTGAAGGAGATTATTCGGTAATAGGTGTTGTTCCTGCAGTATTTTTGGTTAACATGGAAGAATTGGGAGATAGAGATGTACCCAGAACATGGGAAGACATATTATCAGAGGAATTTGCTGACAGTGTTAGTCTGCCTGTAAGTGATTTTGATTTATTTAATGCCATACTTCTCAATCTTTATAAAAAATACGAAAAAAAATCTATTTCAAAACTGGGAAGATCAATGAAAAAATCACTGCATCCGGCTCAGATGGTTAAAGAAGGTGGAAGGAAAGCTGCAGGACAGCCGGCAGTAACTATTATGCCTTATTTCTTTACCAGAATGGCAAAAAGATTTCCTCATATGAATTTTGTCTGGCCAGAAGATGGAGCTATTATAAGTCCGATCTTCATGCTGAGCAAAAAGAAAAGCTCTGAAAAGCTAAAACCTGTAATAGATCTGCTTTCTTCGGTAAAGATCGGAAAAATTCTTGCAGAACAGGGTCTTTTCCCAAGTGTTCTCCCGGGTATTAATAATAATCTGCCAGAAGGTGCAGATTTTATGTGGCCTGGCTGGGACTTTTTGCGAAAAGATGATCCAGGTCAGCTGCTTAAAGAACTGGAAAACGAATTTACAAAATCTGCTGGAGGTGTACTGGTAGGATGAATTTAGTAACATTTTCGGGCCCCCCATCTTCTGGGAAAACAGCTGTAATATTGAAAACGATTGAATCTCTGCATGATAGAGGTTTAAAAGTAGGAGTAGTTAAGTTTGACTGCCTCTATACTGATGATGATATTCTCTATGAAAAGGCCGGTGTTCCAGTAAAAAAAGGTCTGTCCGGTTCATTATGTCCTGACCATTATTTTGTAAGCAATATTGAGGAAGTAGTGCAGTGGGGATTGGAAAAAGAACTTGATTTACTTATCACTGAAAGTGCTGGATTGTGTAATCGATGTTCTCCATATATAAAAGATATAAAAGCGGTCTGTGTAATAGATAATTTGAGCGGAATTAATACACCGCGTAAAATAGGACCAATGCTTAAAACTGCAGATATGGTTGTTATAACTAAAGGAGATATTGTTTCACAGGCAGAAAGAGAAGTATTTGCCTCAAGAGTAAGTACTGTTAACCCTGATGCACTGGTAATGCATGTAAATGGTTTAACAGGTCAGGGTTCTTTTGAATTTTCAACTCTCCTATTTGATGAAGATGAAAATATAGATACAGTTAAAGGTAAAAAGTTGAGATTTTCTATGCCTTCTGCAATGTGTTCTTACTGTCTGGGAGAAACCAGAATTGGTGAAGAACATCAGCTGGGTAATGTTAGAAAAATAGATCTGGGTGATAGTGATGTATAATAAAACAGAGATAAAAAATATAAGAATTGAAAGTATAATAGAAAAGTATCCGTATACAGAAATTTTTTTTAAAGAACAGGAAATACCAATTGAAAAAAGATCGCAGACATTGAATGAGATTTTTGAAAATATAAGCAGTATTGAGATGGAAGATATAGTTTATTCTGAAGATGAAACTGCTGAAAAACTAATTCAATATATAAAAAATATGCAGGAATTTCTTGGTGAAGAAGATGATATTGTTAAAAACCTCTCTATACTGCCTGGAAGAGATAAAAAGGGGAACAAAGAGAAATACGAAAAGCTAACCATTAATAGTGGAGAAATCATTTCTATTGTCGGTCCAACCGGATCCGGAAAAAGCCGACTGCTGGCTGATATAGAGTGGACTGCCAGTGGTGATACTCCAACCAGCCGACACATTTTGATAAATGGTGAAAAACCAGATAGAAAATGGAGGTTTTCAGGTGGTAAAAAATTAGTAGCACAGCTTTCTCAAAATATGAACTTTGTTATGGACCTTTCTGTGGAGGAATTTCTGCATTTACATGCGGAGAGCCGCCTGATAGAAAATGAAGATCAGGTAGTGGAAAGAATAATAGAAGAAGCAAATAAGCTTGCAGGTGAGAAATTTTCTCGCAGTGCTCAGATAACAAGCTTAAGTGGAGGCCAGTCTCGAGCATTAATGATAGCCGATACAGCTATTTTGAGTTCATCTCCCATTATTTTAATTGATGAGATAGAAAATGCGGGAATAAATAGAGAAAAAGCACTGGAGCTGCTTGTTGGGGAAGAAAAAATAGTATTAATGGCAACTCATGATCCAATACTGGCACTGATGGGTAATAGAAGAATAATTATTAATAATGGTGGAATAGTTAATATTATAGAGACAAGTAAAAGAGAAAAAGCTATGTTAAACGAATTAAAAGAAATTGACAGTTACCTCACTGAACTGCGCGAAGATCTACGTTATGGAAGGGAATTAAAAGGAAAATTGTAAAAAATAAATTATTATTAATAATTACTATTGTTATTTTAAAATTTAGTTATCTAATAACTTTATTTTCCCCCTGCTGCTGATGTATAATTGATTATATTAAGGAAATTCACTGTGATTTCTTTAGAAATTATACTCAATGGACAGGGGGCATTTTTATGAAGATAAAATATTTGGATGGCAGCAGATTATATTATGCATTTTTATCTGGAGCACAAGAAGTTATTAATAATAGAGAAGAGCTAAACAATATAAATGTTTTCCCTGTTGCAGATGGTGATACCGGAACAAATATGAGCAGAACATTACAGATGATTTTGCAAAAAATTAATGAAGATTATTCTTTAAAATCACTGGTCGATGTAATGAGTGAACAGGCATTAAAAGGTGCTATTGGGAATTCGGGCATAATATTTGCTCAATTTATAAATGGTTTTAATAATAGCCTTAATTTTTTGACTATAGAAAATAGAAGATTAAATGTTAATAATTTTTCTTCAGCTGTAGATGGAGCAGTAACTTATACTTATCAGGGTGTAAGCAATCCAGTAGAAGGAACTGTATTAACTGTAATGCGGGAATGGTCTCAGTCTCTTCAGGAAATAAAAGAAAAAACTGATGATTTTGAAGAGTTAATGTTAGAATCATTTAAAAAAGCTAATATTTCTCTTAATGAAACAAAGAATCAGCTGGAAGTTTTGAAAAAATCAGATGTAGTAGATTCCGGTGCTCTTGGTTTTATATATTTTCTTAAAGGAATAGTGAATTTAATCAGAAATGGTAATATTAAAAAAACAGTAAAAGAAATAATAGTGCCGGAATTCAAAAAAGAAGTTATCGATAAAGAGCAAAAATTGGATTACCGATTCTGTACAGAAGTTTATTTAGAAAATGCAGAAAAAGAAAAAGATGAGATTAAAAGTGATATATCCACCTTAGGGGAATCTATAATAATTGCTGGAGATAAAAAGAAAATGAGAATTCACATACACACAAATCAACCTGCTGTATTTTTTAATAAAATTAATGGAATATCTCATATAATAGATCAAAAAGTTGATGATATGCTGATTCAGTATAATGTTAAATACAGACAGAAGTCAGAAATAGCATTAGTAACTGATTCAATTGCCGATATACCGGAAGATTTTATTCTTGAAAAGCAAATTCATGTTATACCTATAAATATAATTATAGATGATACAGTATTTTTGGATAAACTAACTTTAAAAAGTGATAATTTTTTTGATAAAGCAGATAAAGCAGATAAATATCTTCATTCATCACAGCCTTCAGTGGAGGTTGTTGAAAATAAGTTATCTTTTCTGGCAGACCATTATAAATCAGTAATAATAATAACAGTTGCTCAAAAATTAAGTGGAACCTATAATAATATAAAAAAGGCAGCAGAAAAATTTAAAGATGAAATTGATATTGCAGTAATAGATTCAAAACTAAATTCTGCTGCTCAGGCTCTACTGGTTATGGAAGCTGCTGGGCAAATTGATGAGAAAAATAGTTTTAAAGATATTGTTAAATACATTAATAAAATAAAAAATAATATTTATATTTATGTAAGTGTGGATGATTTTAAATATATGGTTAGAGGTGGCAGGGTGAGTCCTCTTAAAGGCAGACTTGCATCTTTTCTGAACTTAAAACCGGTTATAACATTGAATAAAGATGGAAGTGGAAAGGCTTTTGCAGCAGCTTTTAGCACCGGGGCAAATACAAGAAAAATTAAAAATATTATAAGCAGACATCTTAAAAAAGAAGGAATAAAAAAATATGCCATAGTACATGCTGATGCTTCAGAAAAAGCAGAAGAATATAAAAATATTTTTTCAGCATTGATTGATAAAAAACCAGAATTTGTAGAAAATATTTCTGCAGCTGTTGCTTTGAATTCAGGCAGGGGAAGTGTTGCTATTTCGATTCTGACGGGTGAGGACTGGTAGAAGAAAGGAGCAGCTATGAATATTTATTTTTATGTTTATTTATTTATCTTCATTTATTTTTCCCTGTTCTTTATAACAGCTATAATTATAAAAAATAATTCAATAGTTGATATAGGTTGGGGAGCCGGCTTTGTTTTAAGCTCTTATTTTGCACTTTTTTTAACTGGTAATTTTAATATACGGTCGATTATAACTGTTTTACTGGTAACTATCTGGGGTTTTAGACTTTCCTATCATATCTTTAAAAGAAATCATGGTAAGCCAGAAGACTTTCGTTATGCAAAATGGCGGGAAGAATGGGATTATTTTTATTTGAGGTCTTTTTTCCAGATATTTGTTTTACAGGGTATTTTGATGTTTATTATAGTTTCTTCTGTAATCAATATAATTTACAGCCCCATGCATCAATTAAAAGTGTTTGATTTTATAGGACTATTGATCTGGTTGATTGGTTTTTATTTTGAATCTGTTGGAGATAAACAGCTAAAGGAATTTTTAAAAAAACCTGAATCTCAAAAAGATGGGCATATAATGAAAGAAGGCCTCTGGAAATATACACGTCATCCAAATTATTTTGGAGAAGCTACAATGTGGTGGGGTATATTTATAATAGGTCTTTCAACTTTAAGTGGGTGGAAGTTTATTATAAGTCCTATTACAATTACTTATTTGCTTCTTTTTGTTTCTGGTGTACCTATGCTTGAAAAAAAATATGCCGATGATGAAGAATTTCAGCGTTATGCAGAAAAAACTAATAAGTTTTTTCCCTGGTTTCAAAAAAAATAATTTAAAATTACATTGAATATTAAAAACAGGGAAATTACTTATAAATAAAGGAGTTTCCCCAAATTTTATTTTGAGCTGCAAAAAGGGGGCTTTAGTTATCAACGAAATTTTTAGATTTATCTAAAACTCAATATTCCTGCATCTCCCCTTTTTGCAGCAGTATATAAAAAAATGGGAAAAGTCCAATTATAAATAGTATTGAAAGTATAATATAAACAATGTATAATTAAATTAATTAATAAAGAGGCAGTTAACTGTCTCTTTATCTTTATATAACTGGGAGAGAAAACATGAGAAAATTTAAAAAGCCAAATCTTATTATCAGTAAATGTCTGGAGTTTTGTAAGTGCCGTTATAATGGTGAGGTTATTAAAGATGATTTTATAAAAAAGCTTTCGGAATATGTTAATTTCATAAAAGTTTGTCCAGAGGTAGAAATTGGTTTGGGAGTTCCCAGAAATGCAGTACGGCTTGTAAAAGAAGGTGACAAATTAAAACTGCTTGATTCAAAAACAGGGGCAGACCATACAGATAAAATGAATAAATTTGCTGCAGATTTTATTGATTCTTTAAATAGTGAAGAAATTGAGGGATTTATTGCGAAAAACAGATCTCCATCCTGTGGCAGCGGTGATTCTAAAGTATATGCAGATACTGGCAGAGTTCCTTCACTGGGAGAAAAGGTTTCTGGAATGTTCACTTCAATAGTTGAAAAAAAATTACCTATAGTTTTAATTGAAAATGAAGGAAGATTGAAGAACTTTAAATTGAGAGAAAATTTTTTGATTCAGATATTTATGCTTTCAGACTTAAGAGAAGTAATTAAATCGGGCAAAATAGCAAAGTTAATAGAATTTCATAGTAATAATAAATACCTGCTTATGTCATATGATCAGAAAAAATTAAACGAACTTGGCAGTATTGTAGCTTCATATAAAAAAGGAAGATTTGCAGAAATTGCTTCAGAATATAGAACTAAACTGATTGAATCATTAAAAACCGTTCCAGGTACAGGCAGAAGAATAAACATGCTGCAGCATATTTTTGGATATGTATCTCAAAATATTTCCCGCAAAGAAAGAGAGTATTTTTTAACTTTGCTTGAAGATTATCGGCGGGAAAGAATACCTTTTTCTCTGCCGCTTGCTTTACTAAGATCATGGGTAATAAGATTTGATGTAGATTATTTGCTGGCTCAGACTATCTTTTACCCATATCCTGAAGATCTTATAGAAGTAAATGATTCAGGCAAAGGAAGAATATAAAAGGATGGATAAAAATGTATGACAGACAATTTGAACGTGAATTATCTATAATAAATGATTTGCTCTTAGGATATTCCAGTAAGTTTTCGCATCTGCTGGATAATACTGATTTGATGACATATGAACTGCCCTTAAATACTGCTGCAGTGTTTAAGCTTTCATCAGATGCCGAATATTATAATAAAAGTAACTTTACCAGAAGAGATGAAGAAAACGAGATTATTCAGATAATAAAAAATGTAGGTAGGGAAGAGAATATAGAGCTTGCTGTTTCCAGCATATATCCTGGATATTTTGTTCTTTTTTTTAGAAATGAAGCTCTGTCCCCTTCCAATGAAAGCTATCAAAAAAGTCTTGATTTTATAAAAATTGTTCTGGAAAAACTTAAATCAGAAAAAAGCTGGGAGTTTACCTGTGGTATTGGAAGAAGTTATGAAAAAATTAAGGGACTTTTATTTTCTTATCGAGAAGCAGCAGACGTATGTGAAACTGCTGCATTTCAACAAAAAGAAGTAGCTCATATAGAAGAACTTTTTCTGCCGGCAAATAGTGAAGATGAAAAAGAAAATTTTCTAGATTTAGAGGAAGATCTTTTTGAAAATATTGACAGCAGCAATGATGATTTAATTCCGGGTATTATGAGATCAATTGTAGTAAATATATGCCGCGAAAAAATACAGCCGGACAAAATAAAGCTTACAGTTATGGAATTTATAAATGATTTAATTAAAAAATTGGAAGAAGATCTTGTTGATTCAGGTAGATTTCTGGAAAACTATTATCAATATGTCGAAAAAATAATAGATCTGACTACAGAGGAAGAACTATTTGCTCTAATAGAAAGATTATCAACAAGAGTAGTAGATATAATTAGGAGAAGCGGTAATGTGCTCAAAGATCAGAAACAGATCAGGAGAGCACTGCTTTATATGGAAGATAACTATGATAGAGATCTGGCATTAGAAGAAGTAGCCGATGAAATAGGACTGAGTTTTTATTATTTCAGTCATTTATTTAAAGAAGAAGTAGGAGAAAATTTCATTACATATTTGAACCGCTTAAGAATAAGAAAGGCAAAGGAACTGCTCAGAGAAACAAATTTAAACATATCGGAAATAGCATTTAAAGTTGGCTTTAATACACCAAATTATTTTACAAGAGTTTTTAAAGAATTTGTTAATATGCCTCCCAGCAAATACAGAACTGATAATTTCGGTAAAAAAGGATTTTAAGCCTGTACAATTTTGCTCTTAATTCTAAATCATAATTATATTCTGAAAATAATATTTATTTCTAACAAAAATATATAGAAAAGCAAAAAAATATGATACAGGAGATACCTCTCAGGTGGAGAAGGTAAGCAACAGTAAGTTATTAATCCATTCTGGGAGGTATTAATTTATGTCAGATGAAATTAGTGTTTATGATTCAGTCTTAGAACAATTAAATGAAGCAGCAGATCAATTAGGCTTAGATGAACAGGTAAGGGAGCTTCTGCGAGAACCCATGCGAACTCTTAAAGTATCGATACCGGTGCGTATGGATAGTGGAAAAGTTAAAATATTTAAAGGAATGAGATGCCAGCATAATGATGCTCTTGGTCCAACAAAAGGAGGAATTAGATTTCATCCACAGGTAGATGAAAACGAAATTAAAGCACTTGCATCCTGGATGACTTTTAAATGTTCACTTGCAGGTATACCTTTTGGCGGGGCCAAAGGTGGGGTTGAATGTGATCCTCTGAATATGAGCCAGGGAGAACTTGAAAGGCTGAGCAGGGGCTTTATTAGAGCTATAGCTCCAGTTATCGGTCCGGATAAGGATATTCCTGCTCCGGATGTTTATACTAACCCACAGGTAATGAGCTGGTTTATGGATGAGTTTTCTCAGCTGAAAGGTGTGAACTCTCCCGGTCTTGTTACAGGTAAACCGATTGTTTTAGGTGGATCATTTGGCCGAGATTCTGCAACTGCAAAAGGACTTATGTATATTGCAAGAGAGATGTCGGAAGCATTTGATATAGATTTAGATGGAGCCAGGGTGGTAGTTCAGGGTTATGGTAATGTTGGAAGCTTTACCGCCGAATTTCTGCATGACCTGGGGTGTAAAATTGTAGCAGTTAATGAGGTCTATGGTGGAGTATATAATCCAGATGGTTTGGATCCATGTCATTTAAACGAACTCAAAAAAGAGGGGAAACAGGTCTGTGATTATGAAGATTCTCAGGTCATAGAGAATGGGGAAATTTTTTCTCTTGACTGTGATATTCTTGTTCCAGCTGCACTTGAAAATCAAATTACTCCAGATGTAGCCAGGAAAATTAAGGCTGATTATATTATAGAAGCAGCAAATGGACCGACAACACCTGAGGCAGATAAGATACTTCGGGAAAGAGGAATTACAGTTATTCCAGATATTCTTGCAAACTCTGGTGGTGTAACAGTTTCTTATTTTGAATGGGTTCAAAACCTTTACCACTATTACTGGACTAAGGATGAAGTTGATTCAAAATTAGAAAAAATAATGGTAGATGCATTTTCTAAAGTGTTTAAAGTAAAAGGAGAGAGAGATGTTACAATGAGAGTAGCTGCCTATATTGTTGCCATTGAACGTTTAACTGAAGCAATGAGAAGCAGAGGCTGGCTCGAATAAAATATATAAATTACTTTAAAAATCAAATTTTGAACCATAAATTAAACTTTGATATTTGCGATTTGTGGTAAAATTTGAGATATAAAAAAATAATACTAATAATAACAAAAGAGTGCAGATTTTTAATCTGCACTCTTCTGCCGCTATATTTGGTTTTTAAGAAAAAATTCAATCTCCATTTTCTATAGCAGATTGTATATCCTGTGTTTTGTACTGGGATTCTGCATAAAGATCTGCAATTAGTTCTAGATGTTCATTAAGTTTTTCTATAAAATAGAGAAGCAGTTTGACACTGGATTTATGAAAAGTGTGGAAAAATTCCATAAGTTCTTTTTTCTTAAAGCCGATCAGTGTTACCGGTTCTACTGCTTTAACATTCATTGTGTATGAGGTGTTTTTTTCAGCTATTAAAGATGTCAGCCCGAAAAAATCTCCAGGTTTCATTTCTGCAAGTTCTACTTCTTCATGCCCATTTTCGCTGCTTTCCACAACTTTGACTCTGCCGGAAAGAATGATATATACTGTATCATCAATATCACCTTTATTAATTATTATTTCATCAGGATTAAACTGTTTAAGCATTGATATATTTATTAAATATTCCTCTTCTTCTTCGGAGAGATCCTGAAACAGATCCAGCTTCAAGCTGGTAAAGTCAGGTTTATCAAAAGAATTTAATTCTTCAGCTTTATATTTTAGTTGGGTTTCTTTGAGAATTTTATTCAATGTATAAGAATTTTCTCTGGCAAAAGATAGAAGTTCACGCCAGTTTTTTTGAACTTCAAGATATTTTTTAAACACATTATATTCGGGAACAGCATCATATTTGGAAATATATATATTTTTAATAGAAGCTTTAGCATTTTCTACCTGTTCTCTTGTAAGATAGTCCAGAGACAGGATGAGATTTGTTTTTGTTACTTTGTCTTCAAGATCTGGTTTCATAAATTCACCTGGATAAGGATCAAAATCTTCTGGTTCTATCTTAATCATATTAGGACGTTCTTCCTGTGCCTCTATTTTTGCTTTTTCGTAAAAAAATCTATAAATATCCTGACGCAGCCTCTGCCAGACTGCATGATGTTTTCCTGGAGGAAGATGTTTTATAGAAAGGGTATTGTCAAGGAAAAAGTTAAAACCGAACATTCTTGAATTTATTACATAATCGATATCTTCTCCCCTTGTCATTTCTGGATCAAAAGGTACAATTTTAAAGAGGTTGCGGTGTATGACCATTAATCCGCCAAAAGCAAAAGGAGTTTTCTTTAACCTTGGTTCACTGCCGATTATTTTATCAAAAGCTCTGGTTTTACTTCCAAATCTATTCCAGAATGTCATCCAGGGTTCTATTTCAACATCATCATAATATTCATTTTTTTTATTAAGATAATAACCTGCTACGGCATCCACTGTTTGACCGTAGAGGCGTCCTCCAATAAATTCAACAGCTTTATCCATAAACTCTGGATCTTCAAATACTTCGTCATCATCTATTAATACAGCAGTATCTGCCTCCAGTATATATGCTGTATACAAACACATATTTCTAATGTTAGAATAACCTTTAAGAGAAAGCAGAGAGGTATTAATTTCGCTTAAACGCCTGTACTCCATTTTTATATCCGATAGATGGCCGTCACCTATGATATAAGTTTTAACAGGTGGGAAGTGTTCTTTAACAATTTGTTCAACTTTTTTGTAAGCTTCTTCCTGCAGTTCAGGTGTTGTAACTGCCACCAGAATAATTAGTTCATAATCTGTGTTTTCAATTACCTGCATACTGTCCAGGGTTCTTCCAAGTGTTCCTTCCTGATCAATCGGGGTTGGATGATCATAGATTTCGTCTCCCATCTGCCAGCCAACTTCTGAATGCCGGCCCCAGTATGTTGGTATAACCATAATTGTTTTCATATATTATACCTCCTCAGCTGATAATACTGTTATAGACATCTAGTAATTCATCAATAACTCTAGACCAGGAAAACTTATTTACTGCATATTCAGCGGCTTTCTGCCCTTTTTCTTTTTTATCATTTTCTTTAAGAGCTGTTATTATTTTTTCAGCTAGATCACTGTAATCGTCCATTTTAAATAGTCTGCCGACATCTTCATTTATAAAATCGGGAAGGCCGCCGGCTCTTGAAGCAATAACAGGTGTCCCACAGGCAAGTGCTTCAACTGCAACAAGACCAAATGGTTCCACCCTAGAGGGTACAATTGATAGATCAGCACTGCTGTAAAGGTCAGGCAGTTCTGTCTGAGGAAGATTTCCCAGAAAATATATATTTTTCAGTTTAAGCTCATCAACCTGAGTTTCCAGTTTTTTTCTCAGTTCTCCGTTTCCAATAATTAATGTTACTATATCATCCTTAAATTCATTTTCGTATTTTTCGGCGGCTTTTATCAGCAGATCAACTCCTTTAAAATGAGTAAGTTTACCGACAAATGTAATGAGATGTTTAGGTTCCTCATCAATTTTAATATATTTACTTAAAAGCTTCAATCTATCAATTTTTTGAGGTTTAAATAGTCGGTCATCTACACCATTTAATATTTTCTGCATTTTTTCTTCTTTAATAAAGTAATATTTTTTAACATCACTGTGAACCTGATCAGATATTGTAATTATTTTATCTGCATGTGAGGCCCCCTGTAGAGCTATGTGGCGGTATCGTTTATCTTTTTTGTAGCCTTTAATATCTGTTCCGTGTGCAGTGATAACATAAGGGATATTGGTCTGCATTGCTGCATATGGTGCCACCCATAAATGCTGGCAGTGAATAATATCCGGTTGAAACTTTTCTGCTTCTTCAGATACAGTATCCATAAAACGCATTAGATAATCGTTCATTTCCTGTCTTGTCAAATTATAAAACTGGTTATTACTTTTTGGATGGGTTGTAAAACAGGGAAAATTATAGTCTATTATAGTTCTGACAGGAAAGTTATAATTATGATTTTTTTCGCTATCAACAACTACTGCCTTTACATCATGTCCTTTTTCAATCAGGCGGAAGGCAATATTTTTTGTATATACTCCACTACCTGATCCTTCTAGAGGAAAATGATTTATAAGAAGTACTTTCATCGATTTTCTCTCCTTTCTGTAATTTTTTTCATAACAGTTTGCCAGTTTTTAATAGTGTCCTCATAGTTTTCCACCATCTGGTCTAACTGCATCCAGGCACTGGAAAACATATCTGGCAGCAGTTTAAAATTATCATTACCGGTGTATTCTGCCAGTTTAGGTGCTCCAGCCTGAAGGGATAATTTTTGTTCTCTGTGGCGTTTCTTGAATTCTGAAGCTGATATATATCCATATTTTTTTAAATACCAGTTTAAAAATGGATTTCGCCCCAGCCAGCCGGTGCAGGCATAGAATAATCTTTCCTGAACATCTGAATCATATATACTGGGTTCTTTTGGAAAATTGTCATAAGTATCGTGGAAAATATGTGTATCTATATCGATTATTTTATGTTTTCCATCAGGGATTTCCAGGCCCAACAGAGTATCTTCTCCGCGTCCTAAATAAAGATCTCCGTTAAAGTGATATGTTGTAGAATAAAATGGAGGAAGAATTATGCTGTAGCTTAAGTCAATGGCATGATTGCCTCCCAGAATTTTGTCTGTTTCTCTAATATTATTTTGGTAAATATTTGAGACTGTAATATTTGCTTCAGCATCTTTTACCTTTTCTAAAGCATCTTCTTTCTGCAGACCTTTTAAAAGTTCTTCTTTTTTTTCGAAATCAAGAGGAGGAATAATATAATAACCGGAATAATCACTTGTTGTGATAACCACGTTTTCTTTTTCCAGATATTCTAAATGTCTGCCGAAAAAATTTATGGTTGTTAAATTCCCATCTTTAGAGGTTAAAAGACGCGGTTTAACGTCTGTATCAATAAAAAAAAGATAATCCAGTTTTGGCTCAGAAATTAAACTTTTGAGAATGACTAAATTTCTTCTTTTTCCATATGGTATCAGCTGATGATAGTCAAATTCTGGTGTGCGGAGAAAAAAATTAATTTCTTTTTTAGTCAGTCCATATTTTTTTAGTTTATTGACAAATTCCTGATCATAGTTCATCTGAACAAGTTCTAGATTGGTAGTATGACGCAGTCTTTCTACTGCTTCAGGTTTATATCCATGAGAATAACAGACTATTAGTTTTTCTGGTTCATAGCCGTGAGCTCTAGCATTGGCAATAAAATCAATATATGGATGAATAGAATTAAGATAATTACAAATTGCTCCCAGGGCAAACCTCGCCATTTTATCCCTCCTTATCTCTCTCTTTTATTTTGCAAACTATTTTTGGCAACATAGCGGTATACTATATCTTCTACTGTAATAATGCCGGCCAGATGGCCTTCTTCATTTACAACCGGCATTCCGCTAATTTTATGTTTTTTTAAAATGCTGGCTGCTTCAGCAATGCTATCATCTTCTTTAACTGTTATTAAATTTTCTGTCATAAAATCTTTAATTGGCATATCTCTATCATGTTCTATCATAAGATCTCCATCAGTAACAATACCTACCAGCTCATTATTTTTAACTACAAGAAGGCGCCCTATATTGTAATAAGAAAGAAGTCTCGCTGCCTCGTTAACATCACTATCCACGTCGATTATAACTGGATCTTTAGTCATTATTTCCTTTACCTGCATTTATAAAACCTCCTTATTATCGTCTTAGTATAAATATATTCTATAATAGACAGTAAAATCCTTTAATATGGAAAAACTAACTAGATTTTTATTGAGAATTTTTAAAAAAATAAAAATAATTTCAGAAAAAAACTGGCACCAATTTTTGATAAATAAAGGAAAATATATTGTATTTATAGAAATATAGAAATGTATGGGAATTATTATTTTTAGGAGCTGATATTATTGACAGAAACAAACAGAGTATTTAGAATCATTAAAATGATTATGGTTTTAAGACAGCCATATGGTAGGTGGGATGTTAATAAAATTACGGAGACTTTTGATATTTCTTCCCGGACTTTTCACAGAGATAAAAAAATTATGGAAGAACTCGGTATTCCAATATATTATGACAGGCATTTAAAAGAGTACAAAATACTGGAGACATTTAAATTAGAAAGTCCCAATTTAAACAAAGAAGAAACTGAAGCGATTATGCTGGCAGCAAAAGAATATAAAAACAAGAGTTTTCCCATGAAAAAAGAGCTGGAATCTGCAGTAGCCAAAGTTATTAATTCACTTCCTGAATATATAAAGGGAAGTCTGGGGACTTACATAAATAGTTATGAGATAATTTCTGATCCTTTTGTTGATTTAAAAGATCACAGACAAAAATTTAAATTGATAAAAAAATCTATTGAAAAGCTGCAGAGTATAATAATTGATTATTATGCACTGGGAAAAGATGAGAAAACTACAAGAAAAATAAATCCGTACAATATTTTCTTTAATAATGGAGCACCATATTTAATTGCTTTTTGTAATCTGCGGAGCGAGATCAGAACTTTCAGGATTGATAGAATAAAAAACATAAAATTTACTGATGAGAATTATACTGTTCCCAATGATTATTCTCTGGATGAACAGCTGCATAATTCCTGGGGGGTTGAACAGGGAAAAGAGGAATTGGATGTTGAAGTTAAATTCACAGGAAGAGCTGCCCGTTTTGTGCCTGAATATCAGTGGACTGATAATCAGATAATAAAAAAAGCAGGAGAAAATGAAATTATTTTTTCCGTGAGAACTACCAGCAGAGAAGAAATAAAAAAATGGATTTTAAGTTATGGAGCTGAAGCAGAAGTCTTAAAGCCTGAAGAGTTAAAAGAGGAAGTTGCACAGGAAGTAGAAAAAATGCTGGAGAATTATTAAAAAAAACAGGTGTTTGCGACAGCACGTTGTCGGTGGGGAATGGTAAGATGATATTATAGGATTAATATATAGCTTGATATTTCATTTCAATAAGTGTTATTTAAATTTATAATATTTTATTAAAAATATTAATCAGGGGGCGATATTAGGTGATTAAATCATTTCAAGAAATAGGATTGAAACAATGTTAATTCTTCAAACCAACTTACAGGCACAACATGCCATAACTGCAGATCCATTAGAATAAGGTGTATATGATAATCTAAAAGTGACCCAGGATAATAATTTAAAATTGACCCGTTCAGATAGATACAACTTAATTTTTTTAATAATGTTTCCTGGTTATTATTTTTAACAAAATATTTGTGATAATATTTTTTTATCATTTAATAACCGGGGGGGGAGAAGATGCAAGAAATTTTACAAAACAAATTTATTTTTAATGATCTAAATTTAGTTTTTATTATTCTAGGTATATTTGTAACTTTCATAAATTCTATTATGGTAAGAGAGCATATTCATAAAAAGAAATCTTTATATTATTTGGTGATTTTACTATTTATAATGAGTTTTATTATATTAGTAACCACTAAAAGCTGGTTTTTTCTTATGGTAGGATGGGAATTGGTAACAATTAGTACTACTTTGCTTTTATTGTGGGATGATAGAGAAACAGCAAAGAAATATTTTATCATTCAATTTATAGGAGGAAGTTTCTTATTTGTAGCAGTTATTGCTGCTTATGCTAACGGCTATAGTGAAATAACTTTTATTGAAGAAAAATGGTTACAGAATATTTTTATTTTAGCAGTGGGTATAAAAAGTGCAATTTTCGGTTTTCATTTTTGGATTCCTATCATTTATAAAAAAGCTTCTCTAACTTTTGCTGCTATATCTTCAGGTTTGGTTGTTAAGCTCGGATATATTTTGTTGTTAAAAATTATTAGTGAAAAAAATGAACTCTTATTTTTTTTCGGGATTACATCTATTTTTTATGGTGCATTTAAAGCTTCAAGAGAAGATGATTATAAACTAATACTGGCTTTTAGTACTATTAGCCAGATGGGATTTATTGCTTTAGGGATATCAAGTGGAAATATATATGGTTTTTATGGAGCTATTTTTTATATTATCTCCCATTCTCTTGCTAAGATAGTTCTGTTTAATAATGCTTTCTTTATGTTTGAAGAAAAAAATACCATGAATATTATCGGATATAATAAAAAGATTAATTTTTATTATATTTTAATACTTATTATCTCATCATTATCTTTGATTGGGTTTCCTTTATTTTTGGGTTATAACAGTAAATATCTAGTTAAATATGCTGTAACCAATAATGCAATCATGATAATTTTAGTTCACCTTGCAAGTACTATGACAGCTTTTTATTTATTTAGAATTCTGTTTACTTTAACTTTTAAAAATAAAAATTTTCACTTTAAAA
This sequence comes from Bacillota bacterium, assembly GCA_051747745.1. GTDB lineage: Bacteria > Bacillota > Halanaerobiia > Halanaerobiales > Halanaerobiaceae > QPJE01. The sequence continues at coordinate 67,496 of JBNJGL010000004.1, forward strand.
AAATGAATTCTTTAGTTGAAATAAAAAATGAAGCACCTTTTGAGAAATATTTTTTGGTCTTTCCTTTGATTATTCTTATGATTTTAGCTTTTATGGTAAATAAAATTTTAGATACTAATTTTGAATTTTCATATATGTATGGATTTATATATGCATTTATTTATCTGCTTATTGTGCTGAGATTTTATTTCATTAAAATTATAAAATTGTATGATAAATAATCGAAATAAATCTCCTTACTGTATAATGTTAAGGAGATTTATTATTTCTATAGTTGTATATATAATTACCATTATAGAGAGCAGCTGCTTTTTTAATATCTAATTTTGAAGGATTGCTCTTTTCAATCAAGAAATAATTATATAACGAGAAAATAATTATTGATATACGATTTTCACAACGTATTTTTCAAAAAATTTTGATAAGAGTGCTAGTGTCAGCTTATAAAATCATATAATTTAAAATGATGTAATAAAGGAGGATAATATATGGATTCAGGAATAATTTTTATGATACTGTTATTAATATTTTTAATAGTAATGTTTATTATAGAACCTATCCGAATGGATATAATTGCCCTTTCTATTCCAGTGATTTTAGTATTCACTAATTTTTGGACAAAAGTCAGTCCTGTAGAGGCAGTGTCAGGATTTTCCAGTTCTGCAACAATTACAATTGGATCTATGTTTATCATTAGTGCAGGTGTAGAAAAGAGTGGTGTTATTCAGGCCCTTGGAGATAGAATATATAAATGGACAGGAGATAGTGATGTAAAACTTCTTTTTTACATTATTTTATTTGCCGGTATAATAGCAGGCTTTATTAATAATACTCCTGTTGTAGCTCTATTTATTCCACTGGTAATCGGAATTGCTGAGCGGAAGAATAGTTCGCCTTCTAAATTTTTAATACCTCTTTCTTTTGCTGCAATGATGGGAGGTTTAACCACTTTAATTGGAACGTCTACTAATATTTTAGCCAGTGATATCCTTGCTCGAAGGACAGGAGAAGGTTTTTCCATGTTTGAGTTTACTCACCTTGGATTATTGGTATTATTTATCGGTATTATTTATATGCTTTTTATAGGTAGAAAAATACTTCCGGAAAGAATAAAAGCTGAAACTGATGTTACAGAAAAATTCAAGCTGGGAGAATATCTAACTGAAACTATAATTAGAGAAAATTCTCCGTTAATAGGGAAAACTTTAAGAGAAGCTGAAAAAGAAATGGATTTTGATTTGAATATAATTCAATTACACCGAGATGGAGAAAAATTTTTAAAACCCCTAAATAATAAAACTATTCAAGAAGGGGATCATCTAATTGTAAGGACAGATTCCAAAAATCTTGTTCAATTGATAAAAACACTACGTATGGAAATAAGTTCAAATACTCCTACAAAAGAAAGTTTAAATATAAACGAAGAAAGTCAGAATCTGGTAGAAATTGTACTTCCTTTTGGTTCATTTTTGGAAGGCCAAACTCTGGAGGATGTTAATTTTTTAGAAAACTATGATTGTGATATACTGGCTATCCGTCAGGGACAAGAATTAACACACAAAAGGATGGGGGACATTACTTTAAAGGCAGGTAATGTATTACTGCTGAGCGCAGGAGAAAAAACAATTGAAAGATTAAGAAAGAACAGGAGTTTTATTGTTTCCAGTGAGCTTGATAATAATGAATATCGATCTTCCAAAGTTTTCACATCACTGGCTATTCTTGCAGGAGTTATTTTACTAGCTGCCTTAAATATTGTACCTATTGTAATTTCTTCTTTAGGTGGAGTAATTGCAATGGTTATTACAGACACTTTAAAACCGGTGGAAATATCAGAGGCCATAAACTGGAATGTAATTTTTCTTTTAGCCGGTTTAATACCTCTGGGTACTGCTATGGATAATACTGGTACAGCTAAATTTATGGCCAGCCAGATATTGAGGCTGGAAGATATTTTGTCACCATTATTATTTTTAATGATATTTTATTTATTGACAGTGATTTTTGCTAATTTAATTGGTAATAATGCCAGTGTAATATTAATGCTGCCTATAGCTCTGGATGCTGCAGCTCAACTGGGGCTTAATCCGATGGCATTTGCTTTAGGAGTCACTTTTGCTGCCAGTTCGGCTTTTTTAACTCCCATGAGTTACCAGACAAATATGATGGTTTATGGTCCTGGGGGCTATAAATTTCAAGACTTTTTTTGGACAGGTTTACCCCTGCAGTTAATTCTTTTAATTGTTGTTCCTCTTTTAATTAATTTATTCTGGGGTTTATAATAACACAATTAAAAGATAAAGTTTATGATGTGAAACTAGAGAATTCAGAGTAGGAAATATTACATAATCAATTCAATAAATTTAGATAACAGTAAAAAATTACTTTTCATTTAGAATAATATCTGATATTCTTAAATAAATCCATTATCAACATTAGAAGTGCTGGTAGTGGATTTTCTTTCTACAGGAGGCTGCTGAATGAAAAAGATAGATAAATTAAGTAAAAAAGAAAAATACTTTGCAATAATATTATTTGCAGGATTTCTATTAAAATACAATTATCTTTTACTGCGTATATTTTATGTACCATCAATAACAGGAGTTCTGCTGAGGAATATTCTGTTTGTACTGCTTTTTATAAAATTTTTACAACCCCTAATTCATAATAGAGAAGGTAGATTAAAACTGTTTTTTTTCGCTTTTGTTTTTACAGTAATATTTATGTCTAATTACTGGTATAACCGTTATTTTGGTAATTACCTTAGCTTTTTTGATATTGTTCTTGGAGAAGGTACAGGATCATTCTCTATGGTAGAGGTTTTGATAAAACAGATAATAAAAATTTATGATCTGCTCTTTATAATGGATATTATACTATTATTTGTCCTTTTATTTAAGTCTGTACCAATAGAAAAAACTATTAAAAATCATGAAATTTTTAGCGATATTGACCTGGGATTTAACAATAGGATATTTAGCATTTTTTTAATATTAGTTCTTCTTTTTTCTCAAATAATCATTACCAATATAATTGTGGGGAACAAAAGACCGGTTGACCTCTATAAAGAGGGTACGGCAGAATTTGTAAATGTTTATGGATTATTCCCCCTTTATCTTTTTGAGAGCTATAGATTTTTAAATATTGATAAAATCGAGAAAGTTAAACCTACATCTGATATTCCTTATTATAGAGAACAGGAACAGCTCAGTGACATCGATCTGATAGAAGATAATCCCAACATAATTTTTGTGCAGGTTGAATCACTGGATGAAAAAATGATCGGATATAAACATAATGGTCAGGAAATAACTCCATTTTTGAACAGCCTAAAAGAAGAAAATCTCTATTTTGAGAATTTTTATGCTCAAAAGGTAAACGGCAGTTTTGATGCTGATCTATCTGTTTTAACATCCCTGTATCCTGTTAATAAAAGTTATGTTTTTAAAGAAATTGAAATGGCAAATTTCGAATCACTTCCTAAACTGCTGAAATCCAGAGGATATAACACTCTGGCTTTTCATGGAAATGTAAAAACATTCTTCAATAGGAGTAGAGCTTATCCGGATTTAGGGTTTGATGTTTTTTACAGTGAAGAAGATTTTGATAAAAATAATCTACTTCAGGATGAAGACGACAGAACACTCGGCATAAATGATTACGATTTTTTTGATCAGTCTGTAAATTATCTCACTAAAGCAGAAAAACCATTTTTTGCATATTTTATAACATTAACAAGTCATACTCCTTTTAATTTCTATCCCAAAGAAATGGTAGGAGACAAATTTTCCGATATTGATAATATATTTGTTAGGGATTATTTTCGGTCTATAAATTTTGTTGATAAATCATTAGAAATGTTCTTTAAAAAATTAGAAAAAAATGATCTGATGGATAATACCATGGTTGTGATTTATGCAGACCATGAGTCGGAAATCAATACGACTGAATATTATTCTGGAATAGGTTTGGAAACAATTAGAAATATCAAAGCTCCCTATCACATTCCACTGTTTATAGTACATGAGGATATTGATCCTGAACTGTCTGGAAATTATGGAACAACAACAGATATTGCTCCAACAGTACTTGATATATTGGGTTGGGAGAACCTTCCTCAGCAGTTTGTAGGCAGCTCTCTGCTGCTGGAAAAAGAGCAGCCACTGCTTTTTTTACATGAAAATCCTCAAATTCTCTATAAAGAACAGTTATTTGTCAAACAGCAGAACGAATTTGTCAAGGTCGGATTTTTAGAAGGCAAAGAAAATTCAGCAGAACTTACAGAAGAACAGAGAAAAAATATAACAGAAATTATAGAATTTATGCGGAGGATATTTTTGATAACTGAAACAATAATCCCCGGAGGTGAATAATATTAATAAGTATATTATTCTAATTGTATTACTACTCATTATTCTCATTGTTGTTTATGGATTGTATTCATTTATTAAACCTTCCAAACTTGGTGAGGAAATACTTAAAAGTTATGGTTTTAACTATCCGGCTATTATTGCACACAGAGGTGCTTCAAATGAGGCCCCAGAATCAACAGTTCCTGCTTTTACTAAAGCAATAAAAAATGGTGTTGATTATATAGAAGTAGATATTCAGCGAACTGCAGATGGAGAGATAATTGTATTTCATGACAGGGATTTAAAAAGACTTTCAAATGTAAAGGAAGTATTTCCAGATAAAGCTAATTTAGAGATAAGTGAATTTACTTTAGAAGAATTAAAAAGGCTTGATTATGGATCATGGTTTAATAGAACTTATCCAGAAGCTGCCAGCATTGATTATGAGGGTTTAAATATACTTACACTGGAAGAAGTTATTGAATTACTAAAAGAGAAAAGCAAAAAAACAGGGCTTTGTATTGAATTTAAAAACCCAAAAAAATATCCTGGAATAGAAGAACAGGTAGTTCAAATAGTAGAAAAAAGTGAATGGCTCGAAAAAAATCTTCAGACCAATATACCCAATGTATTAATGATATCATTTTCTGAAAAAAGTCTGAAAAAAATTCGAGATATTAATTCTAAACTACCGCGAATTTTGCTTTTAAATGAAAACATGATGGGGACAAGAGATTGGAAGAAGTGGACTGATAAGGCGGAAGAGTATGCTGATGGAATGGCTGTAAAAGGATTTATAAGCTGGCCCTGGCATATTTCTTCAGCTCACCAAAAGGGATTGTTTGTCTATTCATATGTAATTAACGAATCATGGCAGATAAAAATTCTTTCTAGATTTAAAGCAGATGGATATATAACAGACAGACCTGAACTTCTCACTTCTTTTTTCAACAGATTGGAAGAA